>CAMUYR010000001.1 GCA_947164965.1 uncultured Prevotella sp.
AATATCCTATCAAGTTGGCTTGGGCTATCACAATTCACAAGTCTCAGGGTATGACATTCGACCGTATGCATTTCGATCTGTCCAGAGGCACATTTCAGGCAGGACAGGCTTATGTGGCTATCAGCCGCATGCGCTCATTAAATGGTTTGACATTGAGTCATCCAATCATGCCACATCATATCATGCAGAATCCTGAAGTTCGTGCATTTGCCAATTCCTTCAATGATGTAACAATGATAGACGATGAAATAGAAATCGGTAAGATGGTATATAAGCACCTGGCTAAGAAAGAATTCGATTTGGCAGCCAAGGTTTGTTTGGAACTTGTAGTTGCAAAGGCAAAACGCAATGACCTAAGAAATGCCGCATTAATCGCCAAGAAGATGTTCGATATTATGCTTGATGACAAGAATATGCTGGGCTGCACAAAAAAAGTAAAACTTCTGAAGGATTGTAGCATGACATGTAATTTCCTTAATGCGGTTTTCTGCCTGTATGGTAATCGTTATGAAGAGGCCATAGGTTATGCGGATATGGTACTGGGCAGAAAGAATTGTCTGGAAGCAATGTTCATTAAGGGACGTGCTTTGTTCGAGTTAGGTAGATATGATGAAGCTTTTGATATGAACTATCTGATTATCAATACCTCTAAAGAGGATGAGGAAAAGAAAGCCATTGATAAGAAACTGCTCCTTTTCGAGGCAAGGATAAATGAACGCGTTGGAAATAGCAATATTTCAATTTGCAAACAGCTTATTGATATTTGTCCTGAATGTATTGACGCATATTGTCTTCTGAGAAAGGATGCAATAAGGAATGATAAAAACATCGTTGTGTCTGAGGATGAAGAAAATGCAAGCCTCATTCTGGCTTTCAATGAAACAACTGTTTCTGAAGATGATTTTAGGAAACTGCTTGCCAAAGCTGATGTCTATGGTAAGGGGTATGCAAAACTTAGAAGAAAGATTAGTAAAATAACAGTTTAAAATATTTTTGTAATGAGAAGAAATGTTTTTGTATTATCAGTTTTTGTTGTGATACTTATCACTACTGCTTGTGTTGGATGTAGTCATGAGTCTAATCAAAGAGATTATCGATTGGATTATTACATGGACACCATACAAGGTTATGTCATTATCTCTGCAGTCTGTTCTAGAAATGATGGGAATGGAATAAGTGTTAGTTCCGTCAGAGTTGAAACTACGACGCAATCTGAAAAAGATGGATATTACGGAAAAGAAACAGAGTTTCAAGAATTACAAAACAGCAGTAGAAAAGGAGCTGAACAAATTGTACTCAGATAGTAAACGGAATCAACAACTACTAAAAGAGACAGAGATTTATCTGCATTTCTTATATGAGAATAATTACAGCTCTTCTGAAGCAGTTGTAGCAATAGTATCAGGACTATAATAATAATTATATGAAGAAAATAATGGTAATAATGGCCATCTTGGCAATAATGACAGTATCATTATATTATGGTCAGTGGGATTTTGGCCAAAGTATAACTGGTATCGAACAATCTGAAAAAGGACAAATCCCATCTTTATTTGGAATAGCGATGCAAGGAAGGAATCAAGTTGAGATTATAAAGAATTTGATAGAACAAACAGACGAATTTGACTATTTCGACAAAGAACGCCAAGGAATAGAACGCGTGGTGTTTTGTGGCGTTCCTTGTGGTTTGAACTTTCAATCTGAACAGAAAAATGGGACAACTGTTATTACACACGTCGTGCTTTTTACTTCGCTTCAGGACAAAGCAACTTTTGACAATCTCAAAAGCTCTATTTCTAAGAAATACGGTAATCCTGATTTAGAAGAATATGAGGAAGGAACTGAGGTAATCGACGGTAGATATTACGGAAAGTGCAGATGGAATAATGGAGAAATAATGCTACGTAATACACATCGTGATGAAGGTGGGTTTCTCGTTTTTTTATATCCAGTCACCAATATGGGACATTCGTCCCGAAAAACTGTAACCACTAAATCTGACAGCTGTATCAAGACTGAATTTACATGGGAAGATAGCCATGGTAATCTATTTCCTGTCTATATGACTAGCAAAGGCTCATGCTTTGTTATAAGAACTTCAAAAAACGGTGAGAACTATAGAGCTTATCTTGGGAAAGAAGTGTCTGAGCAAATTTGTAGGGAATTGGAACAAAAAATGACTCAAGCTAATGACAGCTTCTTATTTAATGAAGTAACGTTAGATGATAATCGCACATATTACAATGATGTGGATTTTGACAACAATGTAGAAAAGATTGAGAGAAAAGATAATGGTGAGATCTTGGTATATAAAGCAGACAACAAAGGGAAGTGTGTTTTAGACGTGTCATCCGATATACCTTATTGTTGGATAAGAATTAATCTTTGTTGTCCAGCTCATAAAGCATATACGACCATCAATTACAAGATGCAGACTATTTATGTAGAAGCTCATTATGGTTGTAATGATTGCCAGATTAATCAATACAAAAAAATAGGAGATACTTGGAGAGAGGTTTTGCCAGTAAAACCTCTCTCATTAATAAATCAAGATCTATTTCCAAAGGAACCCTTTTACTGGGATGAATATAAATGGTGCTGGCGGATACGATAAATTATTAGGGATATTATTATTTGTGGAGAACACATTTCGTTCATAACCTAATGTGTTATTAATAACAACAGATCCACTCACGTTTTTCCTATACCCCCAAAACATGACTTTCTTAATAATCAGAGCCCGACCTGCAGATGCAAGCCGGGACTTCTTTGGGATTGTATGTAGAATGGCTATGCCATGAAGTGCTTGATATGACGAGCTGATGTAACCTTGGCGTCATAGATGACAGTTACTTCGCGAGTACGAGGATTCCACTTGGTGTCCATAACGCCCTTCATGTGCTCAACCTTAGCAACTACTTTCCTGTGTGAATCGTGACGGCTCACCCTAAAGGTACAGGTCTTCACGTCAGGACGATAGGCATGCTTCTTATAAGCATCGAAGTGAGAGGTTCTATTATTAATCTTGTCAAAGTGCGAAACCTTCTTGTCGTTAGTAACTACCACAACGGTTGTCTTCTTGCCGTGATTTGTATGTTTCTTATTACCGGCCATTGCTGGCATTGCGGTTGTGATGGCCATCATCATCATGGCTGCGATCACCTTATTCATTGTCTTCATAATCTTGTCTCCTATTCTTTAAATGGTTCGACATTTGTTTCTTGTTTACGGTGCAAAGTTAGTGTGATTTGGTGAGGTTTGAAAGAGAAATATCCTATTCAACAAAGACGGATTCCCTAAAATGTTGTGGGGATTTTCCCTATGAAACCCATATCACTTGTTGATTAGTACCTTACCACTTTTGCCATCAGTAGCCTCGGTATTCAGTACGGATTCCGTGAAATCTTCCTTTCCGACTCAACTTTAATATACCACTATTTACAGGAAGATTACTAATCTGGCTATCTATGATAGCCTCGTTTGTGACTGCCAAGAACCATTGTCTTTGCTGCCTGATGGCATCTGCGGGCAAAGGCCAAATCGTCCTCATCATCCTTCTTCCTTGGCAATTCATTGCCACATCCTCCTCCACCGCAGGATTGAGAGATAGTTGTAGCAGCATCAACACAGCCAAAGAATAGACAGGCTGTAGTAGCAGCAACCTCTGCGGCTCTCTCCGCCACCCCTTCAGCCAGATTCAAGCCCATCTTCACCAGATAGTTTATGGCAGACTCGGCTCCTATCTGATAGACTTCGGCCTTGGTTCCAACAGCAATGTCGCGTATCGCATCAACAGCTTTCAACATCCATCCTGCATTGGTCAGCCGCTCCTTGGGCTTGTCGCCGAGTGCCTTCCTCACTATTTCTTTCTCCCTATCATTCATGACATATTTGTCGAGTCGGGGATTGATGATGACTTGAACAGCATTCCAGAGCCCTGGCCAGATAGTTCCCAGTACGTTGGATATGTTGTCGTAGTTGGCGGCATTCTCTTTAGCTTTCTCGTAGGAATCTATGGTAATGCCCCGTTTGGCCATCTCATCGTATCGGTGTATCTTCTTGATGGCTATGGCATTCTGGCGCATTTCCTGCTTGACGATAGCGCGACTTCTGCGTGTCAACTCGTCTTTGTGAACGGAAGCAAAACAGCGGAGGATAGTCTGCATGTCGGTCATCACGGACTTGATGTCTGCGTCACGCTTCTTTTTGACTTCTTTAGGGTCATCGAAGAAACCTATCTTCCGGGCTTTGATTTTGTCTATCTCCTCAAAAGCAGCGGTGATGACATCCATGATGGTGACATTAAGTTTGCCATTAGCTTTCAGGTTATCGATAATGGCTCCTTTGGTCTCAGGGTTATAAGCGAACACCATTTTGTCGAAACTCACCATGTCGGCCACTTCCTTGGGGTCGCCGACAGCATTAACCAGCTCTTCAACTCTTTGTTCCAAAACAGTTTTCTCCTTTTGAACCTTGTCTTTCTCTTGTCTGGCATCACTCAGATCTTTGCGGGCAGTTTCCACCTGTGTGACTATCTTGGCCACCTGCTTACGTCCTTCTCGAATGTCGTCTTCGACTATAGATTGTATTCGTCCAGCCTGCTGGAGCTTATCTTGAATTATGGCATACTCCTTAGTGGCAGATTCTGCTTTTTGTTCTGCTTCGTCAGCCTTTCTTAATGCCTCCAACCTCTCCTGCTCCAGTTTTCTCTTACTCTTCTTTCGATGTTCTTTGCGCTCTTCTGGTGTCATCAGCGATGTGTCTTCACCACGTGCCAATCCCCATTTACTGTTGACTTCCTCGTAGAGCATGGTATGCCAATGTTTATATGATGTGTACGCCTGATACTTGGTCTTGCCAAAATAATGGGCATAGCTGACCATAGGAACCTTCTTCTTCACAGCAGGCTTATAAAAGCGTTTCTCTTCCTCGTTCAAACGTTCGTACTGACGGGTTATGATATGCTTGAGGCGCTCCTTGCCGTCTGGCTCAATATCAGGATCGAGGTCATAGCCACCAGTCCTGCCTTGGGGTTTCCGCTCAGCTACAGGAACCACCAAGGCATGGAAATGTGGGGTAGTCTCGTCCAAATGACATTCAAGTCCGAGTACGTTCTCTTCACCAAATTTACGACAGAGAAACTTATAATACTCCAGTGCCAAGGTTTCGATTTGCTTGTAACCCGGATGGTTCGGATCGTCTGCTAACGTGACGGAACTATTGTCCTCGCGCCAGTCAAAATCCATCGGTTTGCCAAAGGCTATCTCCGTCATGCGGTCATGGTCACCGTTGAGCACAAAATCAACACAAGTGTTTGGCTGGTTAGGTGCATCGGGCGACCACGGCTTGAACTTTAATTCTTTCAGCCGTTCGTCGTATCTCTCTTTCAATGACTTTTTCTGCGTACCGAGAGGGATGATAGTGGGACGGGCATAGATAGGCTTACCTTTTTTCTTGCCAATCTTCTTTCCTCTTTTAACCTCAAAATTGAGATGACTTCTTGACCAGTCATACCGATTTCCCGGTTCTCTGTTCTTGGCATCGTATGTCTCCTTAGTCCATCCACGTCGCTCATTTTCCCGGCCTTGCGCTGTGACAAAGGACGGAGAAGCGGAGATATTGAGCGACTGGTATTGTTTCTCACATATTTGCATTGCCTTATTCTTTTCGTTAATTATATGGGGGTCTTGGGGGCGCAGTCCCTGAGCGGTGGTCCAGGAGAGGGTCACTCCTGGTCGGGTTCCAAGGGCAGACAGCCTTTGGCATATTGGGGTAAAATGGCAGAATTGTCATTATTACCCCTAATATGTTGTGGACTATTATTGTAGTCCACCCTGCGGCACGCCCGTCTTGTTCCATTCCTTGTCGCGCAGATAGATGAACAGGTAAGAGCGAGATGCGAGGTCACCTTGCAATCGCTGTGCATGAGCGAATGCAGCAGTTCGTTCGTCTGCCGTCAATTGCTTCCAAGAATCGAATGCCTGCGCCTCGTTGTTACCCGTCTTGGCATAAACTTGCTTCAGGCGTTCAAAAGACGAGGTGGGGTCATTGGCGTTGAAATCGCTATCACTCCTGTCCTTCCTTTCGTTCGCTGATGAAGGAGATGGGTCGTCGATTGTCTTCTTTGAGACATTGGCAGGCCGAGCAGTTGACTTGGCTGTCCTGCACTTTGCACTCTCGCTGCACTTACGGCTCTTCACCTCAGCTGCCATTCGCAGGGAATCAAGATCCTGAGCAATCAAATCGAAGTATGTCTCCAGACGGAGGTCATCCATCGCTGGGCGTGTGCCATCGGTAGCGTATGCTACGACAGCCTTTACCAACTTACCTACTTCACTGTTGTTCATTCGTGAACATGCCACAATGAGCACGTTCGATAAAAACGGAATACGTTCAGTTGTCTTCATAACTTTAATAAATTAAGGGTTACACATATTTTTCATCACACATTATATTTCATCTTCTCGTTGTCAGAACACACCCAATACAATTTCTTTCTCTACCTCAGCAATCATCTCATCGGTAACGCCATGAGATAACTTATAGAGATTATTCTGTCGTGGATCTTCACCTTTCTCTATCCATCCTCGAACAGTTAGTTTGAGAGCATCAAGACCGCAGGGCTGTTTGTCATCAGTCTGAGGTTTCTGCATGGTGTAGCCATACTTAGCCACTTGACTTCCCCACCATTCTTTGAACTTCTTGCTGTACTGTATGATGATGTCCTCTGGATCGAACTCTCGGAACGTGTCCTTGAATTCAGGATAGTTTGCGAAGTAACAGAGCAGTTTGACAGGCGTACATTCAGCACCATTGCGACCGAGGAATATTGCAGCAACATTCGTACAGACATCCTTCCCAAGTTCTTTACCACTCCTTTCCACCATCAAGTAATATCCCAAGAAATGCTTCAAGAAAAGAGCCATATCTGCATCCTTGGTATTATAGATCAGATTAAGACGGTTTAATGTTGGAACGGCAGTATTCACAGCCTTATCAACACGCTCCAGTGCATATCTCCAAGAATCTGGACCGAAGGCCTTATAGACCTTATCCAGACTCGGAAACCTCTGCAAGAACAACTGCTCATTCGCCGTTAGCAGAGCTAAGGGTACGCTGTTCGAGCTCTTCGACGAAGTTTCTTGCTTCGGCCCGGTTATCAGTGCGTCCACATTCCTTGTTACGTTTATCTGTTCCATTGTCCTTCTTAATTAAATTCTGAGTATCTTGTGTCCATTTACGAGCTGTAGCCTGCCAATCAGTCATAGGACTATTACCTACCATCCAATTCTTGGATTCATAATAGTCAAGGAAACGCTGAGGGAGTCCTATCTTCAATTCGTATCCTTCGGGTATCACGCATGTAGCCATATAAGACTCGACATCAGCAACCGTCGGGACGACCTTCTCTCTCTCGGTTTGTCTGTCGTCTTTATCTTTAGTATTATATAGCGTCTGGCCATCCGTCCGCTTTACCGTCAAGTTATCCGTCCATTCCAAAAGGGTATATTTGGGCGGCATATGGCGTGAGCGACCATCAGTGAACTTGATGAGACCAGCATCAGCTAACTGCTTCCTGGCTGTAGTCAATGCCGTTTTGCACACATGCAACTTGTCGCAGATTACAACCGTAGAACAAGGGAACGGCATCTTCCAATTCCGCCTGTTACACTCGTTGAGGAGGTAAGCATAGAGTGCTATTGCTGTTGAGGAGAACATGTATTCCTCGTGAACACTCCAAAACCGATTTAGATAACCTATATATGTCATTTCTTACTCGGTTTATATTCTGCCAGCTTACCAGACTTTATCAGGTCATTGACCTCCTGTTTAGAGTAGAGATTCTTCCGTCCCACCTTTTGGCTGCGAAGAAGCCCAGACTTCTCTATTCGCCATAGGGTAGGATAAGAGATGTGTAACTCACCGCAGACTTCGCTGCGATCATAGTAGCCCTCTTCAACAGGGCTATCCTCAAAGTTGCCGATGTTCTTCTCTGCGAGGCACCGGCTGACAGTCCGATAGATGATGTCTTCGAACTGCTGTTCATTAAGTACAACGATGTTCTCCATAATCCTAATATTTTTATTAATTTCTTGAAATTTTTTGCAAATTTCGGTGTTTTTTTTGATATTGATACGATGGAATATGTGGATTCGGATATTTGTGTAAACGGACTGAATATCAATATAATACAAAAAATCCACACCCTTTTGAGGTGTGGAAAAAGTGTGGTGTGGAGTGTGGATTTTTACTTTTTGAAGGTTAGGGACGGGAATGCTTTCCTGAAATTATCACTTGGTGGTCGTTGTGTTATATATTTCTCTGTAACATTGATGTTCTCACAGACTGCTTTTAGCCATCCCTCATCATAATAAGCTTTTAGTTGAGCAATGGTATATCGGATATTAACTTTCTTACCGTTTAGATAAAGAGGAGAGAAATATGCGTGAGCGACATATTGGATAAATAGATTCTCATCGGCATTGGTAACGACTTTGCTTTCTCGAAGGAAACTATATAAACACTGTAAATCTGGGCCATCATCCCTTATCGATTGATAGCTGGGCATTGTCGAGAAATCAATTTTTGGTGCTGGATTTGGAGCTGCTTTTTCTTCTGGAGTGTTGTTCTCAACGTCTATTGGAGCCTTAGCCTTGTCTTTCGGGCCGTCTTTCGTAGAAAGGGTTGTTTCTCTTTCAGCGATATAGAACAGAATTCCCTCATACCGACCGAGGCTTATAGTGTATTTACGGAATTTATCCTTATTCCAATTACCACTATCCAAATCCTCTACTGGCTTAAACTTTTTTGCCAGGGTCAAGTAATCGTGATGTTCAAGAGGATGTTTCAAGTCATTTCTTCGGCAGCCATTGTAAGTATCAGTAAAGCCGTTGACATACCAACGGCTTATTTGTGACTTGAACAGATTGGCTTCATCTTTTGTCACCTCCCTGATTTTGAGCTCTGCGTTTTGCAGTAGTTCCAGTATATCTGCCCTGACCATAGCTTGTACATGCGGCTTCTTATACTCAGAGACAAAGAGAGAATAACCCTCTACTTTCTTTGAGCTGAAATCCTGATAGTCGCCCTTGATAATAGGTTTCACCCACTCATGGAGAAAATCATATGCTTCCATATCACTTACATCCTCTTCTGTTAAATGGTTACATACCCCTGCTTACTTACTGCCTTTTCGCTATTACTTACTGCCAAATCTGTGTTACTCCCTGCTTCCGAGGCAGTAAGTGGACGGCTTATACGTACTGTAAACTGGCGTCCTTCCTTGCTATGATTACGGGCGCCCACTTTTACCTCTATAAAACCCATCATAACTACTTCTCTTTCAATTCGTTTTCAATATCCTCGATAGAGGGGAGAGAACTCTTGAAATTCTCTGGGAATACCTTAGACAGTTCATATTCTGATATACCCAAAGGCTGGTTATAACCTTCAAGGGCATAACGTGCCATCACTTCATTCTTACTCTTGCAAATAAGCAACCCAATGGTATCATTGTCGCCTTCGCGTTTTAGAATGTGGTTAGCAAAGGAAACATATCCACTAAGTTGTCCGAGGAAAGATGGTTCAAATTTTTGGGTCTTGATCTCCGCAATGACGTAACTATGGATATGAGTGTTATAAAACAGCATATCGCAGAAGAACTCTTCGCCACCCACAACCATTCGATATTCTCTTCCCATAAAGGCAAAGCCGTTTCCCAATTCGAGCAATAGCTTTTGTACATTGGTCATCAACGCATCTTTCAACTCTGTCTCATCGTATTTCCCACGAATCTGAGTATAATCGAATAAATACGGGTCACGTGTGAGTTCTTGAGCAAGGTCACTTAATGGGGCAGGCAGTGCCGACTGAAAATTGGTAACAGCTTTTCCTTCACGTTCATACAGCATTGTATCGATGACATTGTCAAGAACTGCACGGCTCCATCCATTTTCAACGGTCTTATGTACATAGAATATAGCTTTTTCTGGAGCTTTCAGGAATTTATCTATAAGCAACTTATGATGCCCCCATGGGGTAGAGAAAATATCGTGACACGCTTTTGCCATGATACCATCTTCAACATTCTGAACAATAGCATGTTTAGAATTACCCTCAACTTGGGGGTAATTTTCAGAATCAACCGTTTGAGCGAATTTGCCCCCAAGTTGGGGGTGAAAGTCAAAAGCATTGGAATACAGCAAATAGAATCTTTTGATATAGCCAAGATTGGTAGGCGAGAATCCTTTCACATCAGGGAACTCATCCTTCAGATCGAGACTTAGGTTCTTGAAGAATCCTGACCCATATTTGTTCTCCATGTCACGCTCCACTATATCCTTGCCCAATGACCAGTAAAACTTCAACATTTCACTGTTCACCTTCACTGCCGCCTTAACCTGACTTTGACGGAAACGCAGGCTGAGAGACTTCACCCACTCAGCATACTCATTGTTTATATGTATCAACTTACTCATGTCTATACTAATTTACTGCAAAATTACTGCTTTTTTGTTAAAACGGGTCAACAGGCCCGACAATTTTAATTGGCGTTGTCACTTAATTGACTTGGATAAGGCATCCAAAATCTTTCTCCGCTCTGTCTCGCTTAGGCCTTGAAGCTGTTCCAATAGCATTGCACTACTGCTCTTTCCTCCGTTTTCATTGAGAAGGTAGGCATTGTATTCCAGCATCTTCTCCAATGGGTATGTTCCTATATAGTTTGAGGTGATGTCCCCACTACTGCTGTGTCCCATACTGTCACTTATATATTTATAAGGTACGCGACCAGAGTTATTCAGGTTCGTGGCAAAGCTGTGTCGCGCCCATGTAGGTGTAGGCAGTTGTTCCAGACCAAGAAGTTTGGCAACAATCTCCATATGCTTGCGGATGTATTTGTTGTAACGCTGGATGACCCATATTTCTTTATCAGGAGTAATGCCTTGGCTCATAATGGGGAATACACGGCTTCCCTGTTTAGGCTCGTTAGCATACTTGTCGAGTATCTTCTTGATTTCGGGTGTAACAGGGAAAATAACCTCGCTGGCATCTTCATTGCGATCCCTTGTCTTATGCCGGAGAAATCGCAATTGCTTTCCATGAGTAGCAAAATACCATCCGTCATATTCCAAGCGTAGCGTGTCAGCCAGGTTCTGCCCGTCACCAAGATACATAAAGAGGAATAGGCCAAGGTCGCGAAACAGAGCATACTTCGCCTTTGGAGGATAGAGTTCTCTACCTTTGTCATCCTTCGCCTCATTCTTCTCCCAGAAGTCATAAAGTTGGCTCATCGTTGTCACATCGAGGAATTCATGTTTGCGACTCGTCTTCTTGTTATAGCCAGAATCCTTAAACATCTCCTTAGTGCTGCCATTTATCAGATTTCGATTGATGGCTATGTTGACGATGGTACGGAACGTGCGCAGTACGATACCAATATAGGTGACGCTCAGTTCGTCTTTCTTCATCGTTTCTGTCCATTTCTGTATGAACGAACTGTCAATGTCGCTAAATTCAACGTGCTCACCATTGTCTTTGACAAACCTGTTTCTTACATCCTTGCCTACTCTTGCGGTACCAGCCTTGCCACTGTCAATTTTCTCTTGAAGATATTCGTCCCAAATCCGGTAAATACTCGTCGTGTCATCTTTCTTCCCTTGATAACGGTCCTGAAGCCGCTTGATAGAGAAAGTACCTTCGCTGATAAGTTGGTTTGTCAGTTCTTTGACTTTATCCATCAATGCTTTCAGTTCATTCCGTTCTGCCAGCTGAATCCTTCTTCCAGCTTTCTCATAATCGCAGAGTTGAATCCACTCTTCCATCGTATATTTCTCGCCAACTCTGAGAAAAGCCTTCTTGCCCTCATAGGCAATCCTAACTGCAACAGGTAAGGGCTGACTATAATCGCCAGCCTTGCGTATATCAAGAATCAATGAACCAAAAACACTTCCGTTGGAGGATGTGAATTTTGCCAAGCATTTCTCGCCTCGGCTACCTTTAGACGTGGTGTTAGAAGCCAAATTTTGGTCTTTTATTGCCTTATTTTTCTCTAATTTCATGACGTTGCTCTTTAAAAAGTCCTTATTTTATCGGGCTTACAGACTATAGTCGGTTGTCATTTGAGGTGTCCTTCAGGTGACCTTTACGCCCGAAAACTGCTGCAAATTTACGAAATTCTTGGAAATAGTCAAACATGTTAAAGCGTTTATTTTCAGTGCTTTAACATTATTTGCAATTTCATGAAATATGTGCAAAACCGACTCATAATCTGGAGGTCGTAGGTTCAAGCCCTACCTGGTCCACACTGAAAATCAGCAACTTACGACTAGTCGGAGGTTGCTGATTTTCTTTTTGCGAACACCATGCGAACACGGGGTATGACGGCAAGCATCAAACTCCTCATTATTCTCATTATTGCTTTCTTGTTTTTATCCAATATACTGCATTATCATATCGGCGATTTCTTCCTCGGTCTTGCCGTCGGCAGCGATGACGAGCTGGTAGTTGCGGGTGTCGTAGCGCGAGGTGCTGGTGTACTTCTTCACGTAGTTCTCGCGCATCCTGTCCACGCGCTCAATGGTCTTGCGAGCCTCGTCCTCGGTCATGTTCTGCTTGCGGGCGACACGCTCTATGCGGTAGTCCATCGAGGCCTGAATAAGAATGCTCAGGTGGTTGGGATGGTCGCGGAACACGTGGAAGCCACTGCGACCGGCCACGACGCACGATTTCTCAGCGGCGAGGTCCTGCAAGATCAGCGTCTCGGTCTTGAACATCTCGTCGGTGGTCAGCAGGTCGGGGGCATCAGTCTTCTTCGGCAGATAATAGTCCATGCTCATGCCGGCGTCAATCTTCAGGATGCGCTCCACGTCGGCCCACCAGCTGTGCTTGCGTCCCTTCAACCGCTCAATCTCTGCTGTGGTGAGGTTATACTTCTCCTTCAGGGCCTTGATGACGGCCTTATCGTAGAAAGGCACGCCCAGTTTCTCTGCCAACAGGCGACCAACGGTGCGTCCGCCGCTTCCCAGTTCACGATTGATTGTGATTACAAATTGCTCGTTCTTGTTCATTTTCGTTTTATTTATTGTTATTAATTATATGTCATAGTTACATTTTAAACTTGATCCGGTCACCGATAAATAGACTTATCGCCGTCTTTACTTTCTTTCCCTGGAGATAGGGCAGATTGATATGGTAAGCCGATGGCCAGATACAAATAGCCCTGCCTGCCATAATCTGAGAGATATGCTCCATCTTCTCTTTGAGTTCAGGAGTGTTCCAGCGGTGACCGAAATACTGCCTTCCCATGGCTTCATAGAAAAGTTTCAGGGCTTTTCTGTCCATGTGGAACAGGTTCCGAAGGACGGGATTGGGCCCTAAATGGTGCATATGGGCGAGAATACAGAAATCCAGCAGTGGGTCTCCGTAGCCGAAATCGCCCAAATCAATCCAATAGACTTTACCCTGCGCGATGATAATGTTGCAGGGATTGATATCCCCATGCAGGCAGGTGGTGACGGGTTCCAGCTCATCTATATAGCCAAGAAGCCTGGCTTTTATATTGTCAGGAATGATATTGTTGGCTGCTATCAATTTCCGTATGCGTAAGGGAACGCTGTCAAAGACCTCCGTGTCACAGGGCATCCCGTGCAGGGCTTTGGCATAGTCGGCGGTCATGCCGGCCAGTTCCTCTAGTCGCTCAGGATGGTCGGCAATAATTCTTCCAAAGGACTCTTTCCCTTGGATGCGCTGGACAATCATACCAAAGCGCTCGCCATCGGTAACAAACTCATGGGGCTCGGCGGAAGGGATGCCCATGTCGTAGACAGCCTTGGAGTGCAGGAATTCCTTCCTGGCTGCATCTTCAGAGACACTGGGTTTGTTGAGTTTGAGCATCACCGAGTCGTCCGTCTTGTGGTAATAAGACGTCCCAAACCCTCCGCCGCCGAAGGCCTCCCATTCCTGAAGGTCTATTGTTTTAGCATTCATATTCAAACTGACGTATTATCTTTCGCATATTGTTTTGCATATTTTGCTTGCAAAACTACAACTTTTTTAGCAAATAAATATCAACTTTCTTAGATTTAACGTAATTTCCATTGTCTGTTTTTGGTGTCCAGACTTGCAAAATATGCAATAAGAGTTTCAAAATATGCAAAAAGTGCAGAAGAATGGTGTTAAGCGATGGTTGTTTGGAGTTTTTTTGCTACCTTTGTGGGAAATTAAAACTAAAACAATAAAATATAAATAGTAACTGAATTATGGGAAAAAAGACTTTATGGGTGCTCGCCGCCATCCTCTTTTGCGGCATGAGTGTATTTACTTCGTGTACGTCGAACATCGACAACGCCATACTCCCCAGCCAACAGGAGATGGAAAAGAATGTCATAGGCCTGTGGTACGAGGAGTTCGACTATGAGGACGTGACCGAAGCCGGAAAACCTTTTAACCGCGCCCTGATAGCTGTGGAGGCTAAAGCCGACCATACGGGCTACGTCGCGCTGGCTGTATTTGATGACGAATTCAACGAGCCGCTCGAGATTTATGGCGGTCCGAAGGATGCACCGTTCACATGGCAAGTGACTGCCGGAGGACATATCATCCTGACTGACCCGAATACAGGGAAGACCATTAAGGCTGCCCCAAGACGTAGTAGTGAGAATCAAAACAGCTATGTCGATATCGGTCAGATAGAGATGAACTGTGCGCAGGGGCACATCTCCTACAGCAGTGCATCACATCAGGGTACGCTGAACAGGGCTGCAGGCAATAATAGCGGTTTGATAAAAGACTGGATGGCGAAGTCGACACTCCCCAAGGCCTGCGTCACCGACAGCATACCCGTATGGCTTTTCCCCGACTATATGAACTACGTGTTCAACTATCCTTCGGTCGACCCCTTCGGCAATCCCTGTACACTCAGCGGTACTATCACGGTCGACAAGTCATACGCTGCTGAGGGTAAGCCTTACAAGGGCATCCTGCTCTATAATCACTTCACTATCTATGAAACCACACAGGCACCTTCGCGTGGAGCTGTTGAGTTCCCAACGGGAGCTGCCCTTACCCATTTCATCGTTGTAGCCCCTGACTACTACGGCTTCGGCATCACCGAGAAAGAGCCACAGGCCTACTGCATCTCACGGGCCAACGGACGTGCCTCGCTCGATGCCTACCTCGCCGCCAAACGACTGATAGAAGACCTGGAAGTGAAGAAGAACGACGATTTTATCGTTGCAGGCTATTCTGAAGGTGGACAGACCTCGATGAGTGTGTTGCGTGAGATATCAGAACGCCATCCTGAGGTGAAGGTGAAACGAGCCTTCGTCGGCGACGGCCCTTACGACATCAATTCGATGTATGACGCCATCGCCAAGGGCGACACCGAGATGCCCAGCACCGTCTGCAATGTGCTCTGGGCTTACAACCACTTCTTCCAACTGGGTTACGACATCCACGACTATCTGAAAGATCCCGTGGCCTCGCATTTCGATGAGTGGTTCCTCAGCAAGCAATACAAACGCAAGGCCCTCGACGAAGAGCTGATCAAGACCAAGAAGACGAGCGATTTCTGCACACCGGCCGTCCTCGATACCAACAGCGCCCTGTCGCGCAAGTTCAAGGGAGCCTTTACCGACGATGCGCTTACCAGCGGCTGGACACCCCGCAGCGACTTTGACATCATGCTGTTCCACGATACGAAGGACGATGTCGTACCCGTAGACAACTACTATGCCATGAAGAAGTTCCTCGACGATAACAATATCAAGACAGAGGGGCTTGTCGATGACTACAGTGGCAGTGCAAAAGAGAGTCTCGGCACGACCAACCACGAGGCTTCGGCCGCTACCTTCTTCCTCAAGATTATTGAGTGGATAAAGGCGAACTATTGATAATAACGAACCTATCATTAATAACACAATGAACAAGATAAAGCTATGGATGCTCGCCGCCATCCTGACAATCTGCGGCGCAAACGTGCTGACGTCGTGCGACAGTCAAGTTGATAACCCCGTCGTCCAGCCAACCCCGAAGGAATACTTCACGTTGTGGAACCAGTGCGAGGCGTTGACCGCCCTGCAGGACTACGTGAAGGACGTGACAAACCCGAACAGTCCGAACTTTATCAAGGCGGAAGACCGCATCGCCACGTTCGACATGGACGGCACATTTGTCGGTGAGCTCTATCCGACATATTTCGAGTATAACCTGCTGGAGTACCGTGCCCTGGACGATGCTTCGTATAAGAACGTCGCTCCAGACGACGTGAAAGAGGCAGCTCAGGACATTCGCGACTTCGTGCGTAACGGCAAGAAACTGCCCGACCACTTCGACATGAAGCACGCTTACGCCGCAGCAAAGGCCTATAGCGGCATGACAATTGCCGAGTTTGACGCCTACGTCAAGGCGTATGCCGCCCAGCCCGCCAACGGTTTCAGCGGTATGACCTACGGCCAGAGTTTCTATAAGCCTATGCTGGAGGTGTTCGAGTATCTGAAAGACAACGGCTTTACCTATTACGTTGTCAGCGGCTCCGACCGCTTCATCTGTCGTGCGCTGACAGAAGCCATCGGCATCCCCTCAAACCGCGTCATCGGTATGGACGTAAAGCTGCGCTCCCGCAGTCAGGGCCTGGAGGCTGGTGTCGATTATACCATGAGCCAGAAGGAAGACATTGTTCGCACCGACGAGCTCATCATCAAGAACCTGAAGACCAACAAGGTGCTGCAAATCTCGCAAGAGATAGGCAAGGTGCCCGTGCTGTCGTTCGGCAACAGTGGCGGCGACATGTCCATGCACAACTATACGCTGAGCAATCCAAAGTACAAGTCGGCAGCCTTCATGCTCATTGCCGACGATGATGTCCGCGACCACGCGAACCGTGAGAAGGCACTGACGCTCGGCAACCAGTGGCGTAACGCTGGCTATCATGTCATCTCCATGCGCGACGACTTCAAGACCATCTACGGCGATGGTGTAGTGAAGACAGACTTTACTTTTCCCGTTGATACACAAGCAAATCAATGAAAACTGAAACGAAGAAGACAAAACAATGAAGACTAAAACAATGAAGGCCATCCCATTGTGGATAATGGCTCTCGTCCTGACATTAAGCAGTTCGGCAGTCCTGACGTCCTGTACCAAGGATGACCCCGTATATCCACGCCCAGAACCCCAGCCAGTCATTCTCAAAGGCGAAGCTGCCGTGGAGTGGACAAAGAATCATCTCGATTCGCTGGTGAACGTATACATGGCCGACTGCGGCAATCTGCTGGATCCCGATATGACGAGAGACCTGCTGAAGTGTATCGGCTATACACGTCTGAATGTGTTCGACTATAGGGAGGCCGGTTGGCTGATAGACAGCGTCGTGTTTATCCGTCTGATGGATCGCGCCGAAGCGGCTAATAATAGGACCATCCTCTTCACGATGGGCATGTACGGATGCGGCAAGACGACCAGTCTCAACAACAATCCCGACCTGAAGAAGCTGGTCAGTGAGGTAGGCGTAGTCTCCGAGGGGGCTTACAATAATGTGAAATACTTCGACGAGATGGTGGAAAAGAGTGGAAAGCGAGGCTTTGAACCCCACCTTATTTATGTGTATAACGACGCTGAGACAGGCTATACCAACTGTATGGAACGTCTGATTCATTCCAACCGTGCCGTGACTTGTGAGGCCTATATCTCTGTCTTCCCGCAGTACCAGGGCAGGGTGGAGTACATCGAAGAGCATTATCCCGATATGAAGTTCTACTGTCTTGACAACAGCCATAACAATGGTGGTGTACGCGTGACCAATGAAGCGGCCAAGCAGTGGGATTACACGATGACTGATGACTTGCAACAGAAGCTCTATGCCATCAAACAGTCGTATATTGACTCAGGCAAGTTGACTGCTGAGCAGATTGATGCTTTGCAATCAAAATAATAATAACATAAAACAAAACAATTATGAAGAAGAAGTGTCTTTGGATGCTGGCTGCTATCCTCGTTTGCGGCGCAAGTGTGTTCACATCGTGTACGTCGAACGCCGACAATCCCATAAATAGTCACCTGACCTTACAGAAGGATTCCGTTCTCTTGGCATCAGGTCAAACCATCACCATTGTACCCAAAAGTATCAATCACAATGGCCAGTACACGTTTGAATCGTCTGACAAGAATGTTGCGATTGTAGACGACAAAGGTGTCGTAACAGGTGTTAGCGCTGGTTTGGCAACTATCAAGGTGATGCTTGCGGCTGATCATTACTATCAGGAAGGTACTGCCCTGTTTAAGGTCAAAGTATATGGTTCTCTTACCGGAGCCACTGAACATGAAATCGGCATGTTGATGTGTCAGGATGGTCATATCCATGAAGATGGTGATGCAACATGTAGGAAACCTCGCGTAGCCATGTTGGCTTATGTGGGAAACAAGTCTAATTGCGCCCATGGTCTGGCCATTGCTTTGTGGGATGCTGGCAATGGAGATTGGGAAAAGGCAGTTTCTGGCGCTGAAACTTGGAGCAATGACTATCCTGTTGCAGGTGGCACATGGCGACTGCCAAGTACAGATGACTGGCAGTATATGTTCATCGGCTGTGGCGGCACGACCCCCTATATTTCCAAATTGACCCAAGGAGTGAAGGTTGATGCCCAGGGGCTTATCAACAAGTTATCTGCTGCCGGCTATTCTGCTCCAAGCACTAATTATTATTGGAGCAGTACTGAAAATAGTAAAGATAAAGCTAAGGCATGGGAGTTTGTTACCAATAAGTTCTATAATTTTTCAAAGACCTACGAGGACTGCATCCGCTATTGCATCGCCTTCTGATGATGCAGCGCACGAAAATGCTCAACACCTGGTATGTCTACTTCTTGCTGACAGACAGTACTCTTAACCCGGAGGCACTTGAGGCACTCAAGAAGAATGCGTACTACGCCAAAGGAGAGCTCTAGGTTGAAGCCTATCAATAAACGCATTATTAGTCGTTAAAGAGTCCCATTCTGCTTAACAAAGAAATAATGAACATTTTTAGAGAAATAATGAATGTTGCGAATTCGGTAAAAATGTTTAATTTTGCACACAAAAATGAGGTGGGGATGCCTGCCTCATCATGGACTCTTAGAATATTGACAGGAATGGAATCATTGGCAAACATCGTAGAACCACTTCAAGTCATTGGCAAAGACGTGTTGTTTATCAGTAGTCTGCGCGAAGTACGGAATCTGCCTTCGCTCAGAGCCGATTACAATACGATTGTTGTGTGTCGCAATGGGCGCATCATAGTTGAGATTGGCGGCAATAGTCAGATACGGGTGCTACCCGGACAGATGTTGCTGATTCCGGCTGGTAAACTCATCCAGCCCATGATGATCAGTACAGATATTGAGGCCACCGCTCTTCTTATAAGCGACAGAATGCTGAAACAGTTGCTTGGCAGTCAGATTAATATCTGGAACAAGGCTTTGTATATGAAGGAAATTTTCGTCATAGAAGATACCGACTGGATGCGCGACATTCAGCACATCTCAATGCCTATCCTCAATCACTATGGAGAGATGCACCTCTCGAAAGATATCCTGGAGTCATACCTGCGGATGATGCTGTTGCTGATCTGTGAGGATCTGCTTCACCACGAGAATATGAGCATTAAGGATGAGAAGGTATCGACCGGCCACGACAAAGAGCTGTTCAACCGTTTCCTCATGTTTCTTGGTAAGCAGCAGCAAAAGAAGCAGAAGGTGGCTTTTTATGCCGACCTCCTGAACATTACGCCAAAACATCTTTCCACCATCTGCAAACGTGTGAGCGACAAGTCTCCGTCGCGATGGATTACGGAAAGCGTGATGCAGGACTGCTACATGCTTTTGAAAGATAGTGACTTGTCGGTGAAGGAAATATCGAATCGTTTGGGATTTCCCAACTCATCGTTCTTCGGGCAGTATTTCCGCGAAGAAGCGGGGATAACACCATTAGCGTATAGAAACAAAAATAAGAAAGCGGTGAGTATCGGCTTTCCAGGCCTATGAAAGTGGAAGTTCGCAAGGTGACGTGTCGACGGAATATGGACGACTTTGTGCGTCTGCCACGTATGATGTATCATGACGTGCCACAATTTGTGCCCGACTTGGAGCGCGATGTCGTTGATTTCTTCTGTAGGAAAAATAATCCGGGACTGGAATTTTCCGACGTTCAGCATTTCGTGGCATATCGCAACGACGTTCCCGTTGGACGCATCGTTGGCATCGTGAACCGCAAGGCCAACGAGCGGTGGCAACAGCGAGTGGTGCGATTCAGTTTGATTGAGTTTGTCGATGACTTGGACGTCAGCCGTGCCCTGCTCGAAACCGTAGCGCAATGGGGCCGGGAGATGGGCATGGATACGATTCAAGGCCCGATGGGCATTACCGACTTTGACAAAGAAGGTATGCTCATAGACGACTTCCACTTGACGGGTACGATGAATACCATCTGGAACCCCGACTATTACCCACGCCACATGGAGGCGCTGGGCTTCCAGAAAGCTGTGGACTGGGTGCAGGTACGCATACAGATTCCTCAGGAAACGCCCCTTCGCTATAGTCGTACGGCGCAGTATGTTCGCGAGCAGGTAGGTCTGCGAGTGGTGAAGATGGGTGATGCCGGCATTGACTCACGACACTATGCCCGTCAGGCATTGCAGATGTTCAACGAGGCATACGCTCCGATCTTTGGCTTTTCTGCCCTGTCGGAGGCTCAGATTGAGGCTTTCCTCGACCGATACCTGCCACTTGTTGACAAACAGATGGTTCCTATTGTTCTCAACAAGCAAAACGAGGTGGTAGGGGCTGCTGTCACCATCGGTAGTCTGTCGGAGGCATTACAAAAGGCCGGTGGCCGACTGCTTCCCACCGGCTGGTATCACTTGCTAAAGGCACTGAAATGGAAGCATGAGGACACAGTGGAGATGCTGCTCGTCGGCGTACGTCCCGACTATCAGGGAATGGGTGTGAATGCCCTGTTCTTCGACGACCTTATACCTATATATAATAAGTATGGCTTCAAGTGGGCCGAGACGGGACCTCAGTTGGAAGACAACGTGCGTGAATTGTCGCAGTGGAAACCGCTGAAGCCGGAGTACGTTAAGCGCCGTCGATGCTATAAGAAATTGATAATTGATAATTGACAATTGATAATTATGGAAAGAAGAGTTGTAATTACGGGTATGGGCATCTGGTCGTGCATCGGCACGACGCTCGACGAGGTGCGCCAGTCCTTGTTCGAAGGACGCAGCGGCATTGTGTTCAGTCAGGAACGCAAGGATGCGGGTTTCCGCTCGCCCATCTGTGCTAATGTGCCGCATCCTGATTTGAAGAAAGTGTTAAGCCGCAATGTACGTCAGATGATGCCCGAAGAGGCACAGTATGCCTATATGGCCACCGTGCAGGCCCTGGAGCAGGCACGGCTGACACAAGACTATATCGACAGCCATGAGGTGGGCGTCATCTATGGCAACGACTCCGTAGCCGAGTCGACGATGGTAGCAATGGACAAGTTCCGTCAGGTCGGCTCTACGGCTGCCTGTGGTTCTGGCGCCATCTTCCAGTCGATGAACTCGACGGTGACGATGAACCTGGCCACACTGTTCCACCTGAAGGGTATCAACCTGACAGCATCAGCAGCCTGTGCCAGCGGTTCACAGTCGTTGGGCCTGGGTTTCCTGCTCATCAAAAATGGTTTGCAGGACTGCATCGTCTGTGGCGGTGCTGAAGAGAATAATATGTACGGCATTGCTTCGTTTGATGCCTTACAGACGTTCTCTACCCGTATCAATGAACCCACCAAGGCCAGCCGTCCCTTCGACCGCGACCGCGATGGATTGGTGCCCAGCGGTGGTGCCGCCACACTTATTATCGAGAGTTACGAGCACGCTGTGCGTCGTGGAGCTCCTATCCTGGCCGAGATTCTTGGCTGGGGATTCTCTGGCAATGGCGACCACATCTCCACACCCAATGTCGAGGGGCCTGCACGTTCGCTTTTGCGTTCTCTGGAGAGTGCTGGCGTCAAACCAACAGATATCGGCTATGTCAATGCCCACGCCACCTCAACACCCATTGGTGACAGTCGTGAGGCAGAAGCCATTGCCCAGGTGTTTGGCGACTACAAGGTGCCTGTCACGTCGACGAAGAGCCAGACGGGTCACGAGATGTGGATGGCAGGTGCTTCAGAGATTGTCTATTCGATGCTGATGATGAAGAACGACTTCATTGGCGGTTCGCTGAATTTCGAGAATCCTGACGAGGTGACACAATGTATCAACGTCATCCCCGAGACCCGCCAACAGCATTTCGACATGTTCCTGAGTAACTCGTTCGGCTTTGGCGGAACCAATTCAACACTAATTGTAAAAGACCTGAAGGGTTAAAGAATTGAAAAATTAAAGAATTGAAGAATTGAAAAATTAATTATAATCGTTAAATTTAAAATCAAAATGACAAGAGAAAAAATTATTGCGCAGGTCAACAACCTGCTGGAAGAAGAGTTTGAAGTAGAACAGAGCGAGTTTGCACCCGATGCTAATCTGAAAGAGACACTCTCGCTGGATAGTATCAATCTGGTAGACCTCATCGCCTTGGTGCAGATGACCTACAAGATTACTATCCCCGTTGAAGACCTGAAGCAGATCCAGACCTTCAACAACCTGTACGATTACATTGAGCAGCACCTTTGATAATTGACAATTGATAATTGATAATTGATAATTGAAGTACGTTGGTAAGAACATAGAACGGCTGATTCCCCAGCGCAAACCCTTTGTGATGGTGGATGAGTTTGAGGACGCAGAGCCCCCCGCAACGGCTGACAGCCTGACGGGAGCCTCCTGCACGACCTCATTGACTGTGCGCAAAGACAACTATTTCATGCTACCAGGTGATGAAATGTCAACGTCGGGACTGATTGAGCATATTGCTCAGTCAGCCTCGGCACTTGCCGGACATGTGGCTACCCAGCAAGGAGCCGTCCGTCCTCCGGTGGGCATGATTGCCGAAGTGAAGCATTTCGTCTGCCAGCGCCGTCCACGACTCCATGAGCTCATCACGACGACTGTGACGATGGGCTTCTCGTTTGGTTCCATGACATTGTGTCACGGAACATCCAGCATTGGCGATAACACCATTTGCGAAGTAGACTTGAAAATATTTATTCAATGACAGAACTGTTTGTCCGAATCTATCAGTTTTTTCATAGCCATCGGATGGTCTGCTGGCTCTCTATGGTGAGCCTTTTTGTGCTGTTCGGCTACTGCTCCTCACAGATCCATCTGGAGGAAGACATCAACCAGCTGATGCCGTCGTCGAAAAATGAGGACGGCACCACTAAACTGGCCTTTGCCGACCTGAAGATCAAGGACAAGGTATTTGTGCTTTTCAGCCTCACCCCCGACCCCTCTCCAAAGGGCGAGGGGAGTCTGGGCAGCGAAAGAGTAGCGTTGCTTACCTCTGCCTGCGATGCCTTTGCCGACTCCCTGCAACGCGATACAGCCCTTGTAGAGAACCTGTTTTACAAGCTTGATGAAGAGCTGATACCCGATGGTATCGACTACATGACAGCCCACCTGCCCGCCTATATCGATACGGCGGTGTATGCACGGTTCGATTCTTTGCTGACGCGTGAGCACTTCGCCGAGCAGATGCAGCAGAACCATGACGACCTGCAGGGCGAGTTCGGCGAGATGTTCCCTGAGCTCATCGAACTCGATCCGATGGGTATGCGCAACGTCTTGGCCGAACAGCTAAAACAGTTGCTGAGCGGTGGTACTTACCAGACTTTGGACAACCATTTCTTCGTGCCCGACACGACAGTGTGTCTGGCATTCCTAACCCCTCTGTTTTCGTCGACGAATACCGGACAGGGCTCCGCACTCTTCGAACGGCTTAACACCGTGATCAGTCAACTCAAGGAGTCGCATCCAGATGTCAACATCAGCTATCACGGAACACCAGCCAGCGGCTACTATAACTCCACACAGATCAAGCACGACCTAACCACCACCATTGCAGGGGCATTGGTCTTGGTACTGATTTTCCTGTTGTTGTGCTTCCGCCGTTGGGATGCCATCCCCCTACTCCTGTTGCCCGTGGCTTTTGGTACGCTGTTCGGACTGACCATGATGTATTGGCTGAAGGGTGAGTTCTCGCTGTTGGCATTAGGCATCGGTGGCGTGGTGCTTGGCGTGGCACTCAGCTATGTGCTCCACGTCATGACGCACCATCAGTATGTCAGCGATCCCGTACAGCTATTGCGCGACCAGGTAAAGCCCGTACTTCTGGGCTGTATCACCACTATCGGTTCGTTTTCAGGTCTCCTGTTCATTCAGACCGACCTATTGCGCGACTTCGGACTCTTTGCTGCCTTTGCCATCCTCGGTGCCACATTGTTCTCGCTCATCTGGCTGCCGCATCTATTAAGGCCCGCCCAACATGCATTTCCTAAATTTATTGAGCGTATCAACGCTTATCCCTTCGACCGAAAGAAGCCGTTGATTGCCGTCATCGCCGTACTGACAGTCATTGGCGTCGGAGCCTGGTTCGTTGGTGGCACCCATTTTGATGCAGACATGCATAATCTGGGTTACGACAATCCGATGGTGGAGCACTCCGAGGACCTGCTCCGCGAAAAGACCTATACAGGCGACAAAACCAAATATTTTGCCAGCCAGGGACAAACCATGGAGGAAGCCCTCACGCACTTTGGTGTGCTACGTCATAAACTTGACTCCCTTCAGCAGCTGGGACTGGTAAAGAGCTATACTCCCACCAACGAGTTGTTGGTGTCACTCGACCGACAGCAGCAACGCATCGATGCCTGGCACCGCTATTGGAACGAGAACCGTCTGGCTACCGTCCGCCAGCTCATCGGTACTTCGGCTCCTGCTGCCGACCTGGATCCTAAAGCCTTCGAGACCTTCTTCGAGGCTACCAAGGCCGGCCATGAGGCTGATGCACTCTACGAAGCCAACCTGATTCCTGAGGGTTACCTGTCGACGCTGATGGAGCAGTCGTACGACGGCACCTGGCTCTGCTTCACCTCCGTGCGCTGTCAGAACGACTCCGTGCGCAGCAGCGACAGCGACTACATCCGCATCTGCGATGCCATCAGCAGCGATCCGCATTTGCTGGTACTCGACACCTATTATTATACGACGGACACCCTGCTCCAGATGAGCAGCGATTTCGACCGACTGCAATGGCTGTCGATGGCTTTCGTATTGCTGGTCCTGTGGCTTTCGTTCCGCTTCAACATCAAACACACCTTGCTGGGCTTTACGCCCATTCTGCTCAGTTGGCTCATCGTTCTGGGAACTATGAACATCTTCGGCCAGCAGTTCAATCTCATCAGTATCATCATCTCCACCTTTATCTTCGGTATTGGAGTCGATTATAGCATCTTCATCATGCACGGTCTGATCAACGATGCGCAACCTCTCACCTCTCACCTCTCACTTCTCACCTCTCATAAGACCGCCATTTTGCTCTCTGCAGTCACACTCCTTGTTACTGTAGGCAGCATGCTTCTTGCCGTACATCCCGCTATCCGCAGTGTGGGCTTCTCCACATTGGTCGGCTTGCTCTCAGCCATCATCCTTTCCTATGTCGTACAACCCGCCGTCTATCGATGGCTAAATCACAAAAGCCAATGAAATACGATGTAATAGTGATAGGCAGTGGACTGGGAGGGCTGATTTGTGCCCGACAGCTGGCGCAGAGCGGGCGGAGCGTGCTGGTACTGGAACACCAACGCCAACCAGGTGGATGTCTGCAGAGTTATCGCCGTGGCAATTTGGAGTTCGACACTGGGCTGCACTACGTAGGTGGCTTAGCTGAGGGGCAACCGCTTCACGATGTTTTTGAGGAGATAGGATTGTTGAAACTGCCTTGGCAACGACTCGACGCCAATGGTTTCGACCAGATAACGATAGGCCGTCAGACCTATCCGTTGGCAGAGGGGTTCGAGAATTTTGCCGATACGTTGGCTTCGTTCTTCCCCCAACAGCACAATGCGCTGAAGCAGTTCGTTGGACTGTTGCGAAACCTCCCTTCGTTCGAGGAAAGCAGTCATGTGAATGCTTATGACTACCTGACATCACTTTTCCATGACCCACTGCTTGTCAATGTCATCTCGGCAGCAGCCATGAAAATGGAACTGAGGCGCGAATCACTACCGCTGTTTAACTTTGTCCACGGACTAAGCAGTTATGTGCAAAGCAGCTGGCGACTGAAGGGCAGTGGAAATCTGATTGTCAACTCACTGGTCAACGACATCAAGGCTGCCGGTGGTGAGATCTGCTGTGGCGCAGAGGTCAGGCGCCTGGAGGAACAAGGTGGCAAAATCGTAGCAGCACGTTGTCCGAATGGCAGAATGTTCGAAGGCAGTCTCTTTATCAGCGACGTGCATCCGCAGCTGACATTTAGTTGGCTGAAGGATTCCAACCTGTTGAAAGGCATTTTCCGTCGACGCATCAATACCTTGGAGAATACCTTTGGAATGTTTACCGTCTCATTGGTACTGAAGCCTGGCGAACTGCCTTATTTCAACCACAACAAGTACGTCTATCGGAAGGCAAATGTATGGACCTTCAGCGAAGATGTAGGTGGCGTTGGTGGCGTGATGGTCAGTGCAAGAGTGCCAGAGGACGGGACGGAGTTCGTGCGCCAGATAGACCTGCTGACACCCATGCCATGGGAGATGTGCCACCATTGGGAGAAAACGACGGTGAGGACCAGTCGTTCGACGGTGAGGACCAGTCGTTCGACGGTGAGGACCAGTCGTTCAACGATAGGACGTCGCGGAGAAATCTACGAACTGCAGAAAGAGCGGATGGCCGACGACTGCATCCGTCTGGCAGAGCGCGTCATTCCTGGCCTGTCAAAGATGGTGGAGAAGCGTTACACCAGTACGCCGCTCACTTGGCGCGACTATACGCTGTCACCATGCGGTTCTGCCTTCGGTGTCAGGAAAGACAGTCGGGCTCCGTTGCTCACCATGCTGTCGCCCAAGACGCCTATCCCTAATCTTTTCCTGACCGGACAGAGCCTTGTGCTGCACGGACTGGAGGGGGTGACCCGTACTGCATTCAATACATTAAGTGCGGCCGTTGGCATAAGTGAAAAGTGAAAAGTGATAAGTGATAAACGATAAACGATAAGTGAATATGAAGTATGCATTAGTAACCGGCGGTAGCCGAGGTATAGGACGAGCCGTTTGTGTCCGTTTGGCACAGGAGGGCTACCATGTGATTATCAATTATACCAGTAACGAGACAGAAGCCCTGCGGACACTGGAAATGACTGGGGGTAACGGCGAGTTACTGTCCTTCGACGTCAGCGACAGCCAGCAGACGCGTCAGGCGTTGGATGAGTGGCAGAAGCGTCATGATGGCGAATACATCGAGGTGGTCGTCAACAATGCCGGCATCCGTCGCGACAATGTGATGGCACTGATGCCCGAGGACGACTGGCACCGCGTGGTGGACATCACGCTGTCCGGTTTCTTCAACGTCACCCAGCCATTGCTCCCTGCCATGCAGCTGCATAAGTTCGGACGCATCGTCTCGATGGCCAGCGTTAGCGGGCTGAAGGGGTTGCCTGGTCAGACCAACTACTCAGCTGCCAAGGGCGGTATCATCGCTGCAACGAAGGCGCTGGCCCAGGAGGTGGCCCGACGTGGTATCACGGTGAATGCCGTTGCCCCAGGTTTTATCAAGACCGACATGACCGAAGGACTTGATGAGGCGGCCCTCAAGAAGACCATTCCTGCCCAAAGGTTCGGAACGCCTGAAGAGGTGGCCGACCTGGTGGCTTTTCTGGTTTCACCCCGTGCCGGCTATATTACTGGCGAGGTGATTTCTATCAACGGAGGACTGCGATGAAACATTTACTGATATCCATATTTTGCATGCTGGCAATAACGGTTAGCGCGCAAACTGTCACTAAAACCAGTCATAAAAAGGCCGTCAAGACCGATGTCGTCACTACTGGTACGCTGACGATACGCAAGCCTGACTACATCTGCATTTCGACCGATGGTGGCAAGGACCAGCTTATCATGGAGGGCACTAAGTTCACGATGATTATGGGTGGACGCCAGCATGTGACCGACGGTCAGAAGAATCCTCAGTTTGCAACCTTCCATACCGTATTGAAGGCGGTCATCAATCAGCAGGATATTCCTCAAGGTGACGACATGACCATAGCGACCAAGGGTAATACCACCACTGTCACTATTGTGCCGACGGGTAAGAAGAAACGCCAGTTGTTCACCTCGTTCGTCCTGACCGTTAACGCCAAGACGAAGGCACTTCGCACACTCCGCATGAATGGGCGGGGAGAAGACTACTCTGAATACGTTTTTAAATGAGATCAAGACACTGGTTCTTATTTTTATTCTTCACCTGTGTGCTGGTCTGCCCGATTAGTGCACAGCAAATTCACGGCGTCATCACCGATGCCGAGACAGGCGACAGCATACCCTTTGCCAGTGTGGTCTACAAGGGGCATCAGCAGGCCGTAGTCTCTGACGTCAGCGGTAAATACCGGATTGACCGTCATGAGGGCTGGAACATCACGTTCAGTGCTGTAGGCTACAAGTCGCGCATCATAGCTATTACCAACAAGACAAAGAGCCGACTCAATATCAAACTGAAACCCGACCAGCAGCAGTTGGCTGAGGTGACCGTACAGACCAAACGCAGCAGGTATAGCCGCAAAAACAATCCTGCCGTGGAGCTGATGCGCCGCGTGGTGGCTGCCAAGCAGAAGACCGACCTCGGACAGAACGATTACTATCAGTATAATAAGTACGAGAAGATTACCCTCTCGCTCAACGACCTGAAACCTGAGCAGCTTGAACAAGGCCCCTTCAAGAAGCATCCGTGGCTGGTGGAGCAGGTGGAGACCAGCAACGTTACCGGTAAGATGATCCTGCCGGTCAGTGTCGATGAAACCGTCTCGCAGAAAGTATATCGTCGCAATCCCCGTTCCGAGAAGACCATCATCACCGGCCAGAGCAGCAAGGGAGTCAACGACCTGTTCCAAACAGGCGACATCATCAATACGGTGGTCAAGGATGTGTTTACCAATGTAGATCTCTATCAAGATCATATCCGGCTGCTCCAGTATCCATTCATCTCACCTATTTCCAAAGAGGGTATTGGCTTCTACCGGTATTATATTGAGGACACGCTGACTGTAGAGCGTGACACATGCTTCCACCTGCATTTTCTGCCCAACAACCAGAACGACATGGGATTTCGTGGCGACCTCTATATCCTGAAGGACCCGTCACTACATGTACGCCGCTGCGAGATGACCATTCCCAAGCAGTCGAATGTCAACTTCGTAAAGAACGTCAAAATCCTGCAGGACTATGAGCAGCTGCCCAATGGGCAATGGGTACTCACCAAGGACGATATGAGTACCGAATTGGAGTTCTTGAGTTTCCTCCGTTCTATCAGCGTTACCCGAACGACACGAATGAGCGACTATGCCTTCGACCCCATTCCCAAGAAACTGTTCAAAGGTCTGAGCAATGAGGTGACGGAGGCCGATGCACAGATGCGTGACGAGGCGTTCTGGAACCAGTACCGGCAGGTGGAACTGACCAAGAGCGAGAGTTCGATGGACAAGTTCATCCACAGCATCGAGAATGTCAAGGGCATGAAATACGTCATCTTCGCACTCAAGGCACTCTTCGAGAACTCTGTCGAGACCAGTACGCCAAACTATGTCGACATCTGCCCCGTCAACACCATCCTGACCAACAACTATGTCGACGGATGGCGATCGCGACTGTCGGCCAAGACCACAGCCAACCTCTCAAAGCACTTCTTTCTGTCAGGCTACTATGGTCACGGTTGGGGCTCGAAAAAAGACTATTACAATGCAGAGTTTACCTATTCGCTGAATCCGAAGAAATACCTGCCCCATGAGTTTCCCCGACGCACCATGACCATCCAAATCAATAAGGACGTCTGCTCGCCCGGCGACCGCTTCATGGATACCGATAAGGATAACTTCATGGTAGCGTTGAAATGGGCGGAAACCAACAAGATGATGCTCTACAACCGCCAACAGGTCACCTTCGAGTACGAGACCGACTGGGGACTGAAACTGACCGTCAATGGTAAACACGAAGAGAACGAGAGCTGTGGGCACATGACTTTCCAGACACTTGACATGCCCAAGCCTACGGAGTTCCGGCGGACGGGTAATGGCGACTTCCTGCGCACTACAGAAGTGACCGGACGTCTGCGCTATGCGCCTGGCGAGACCTATATCAACAACAAGCTGCGCCGTCGCGTCATCAATCTCGACGCTCCCGTGTTCAGCATGGCCCACACCATGGGATTCGATGGTGTCCTTGGCGGTAACTACAACTATAACTACACCGAGGTGGGCATCTTCAAGCGCTTCTGGCTGAGCAGCTGGGGAAAACTGGACATCAGCGCCAAGGGCGGTATACAGTGGAACCAAGTGCCCTATCCGCTACTCATCCAACCCGCCGCCAATCAGTCGTACATCATCGCCCCTGAGACGTTCAACCTGATCAACACGATGGAGTTTCTCAACGACCGCTTTGCCTCGCTGATGGTATCGTGGGACCTGAATGGCAAGATCTTCAACCGTCTGCCGCTGATTAAGAAACTTCACTGGCGTGAGTTCATTGGTGTACGCATGCTCTGGGGAACGCTGACCGACAAGAACAATCCCTTTCTGGAGCAGAATCGTGGCAACAGCCGGCTGATGTACTTTCCGGAAGGCTGCCATGTGATGGATCTTAACAGACCCTATGCAGAGCTGGTGCTCGGCATTCACAACATTTTCAAAATCTGGCATGTTGAATATGTTCGCCGTCTGAGCTACAATGACCTGCCAACCAGCCCCAAGTGGGGTCTGCGCTACGTCATTGCTTTGAGTTTCTAACCTCTCAATATAACACGAAATAACCTATAATGTATCCCCCTGTCGTCTTAGTGGGACGCTCTCTTTTGGCAAATCTTTTCTATATCACTGCAAAGACCTGATCTGCTGAGTAGCAGTCAATTGGCAAAAGCATCACTTTTTGAGGCGATTTAACATGTTTTTCAGGAAAAATCTTGCTAATTGCCTCAAAATTTTGTATCTTTGCAGCAAAGCTGCGAAACTCGGCGACGACGGTCACTCGCTGCAAATCGTTTGCCCGTTTGCTGTTGAAAATGGACAATTGCCAATGGACAATTCTGCTGCGAACGACAATCATCATCCATCATCCATTGTCTGTCATCCATTAATCAACGCCTTCCGTAAGCTCCACTACATCTACTCCTCTCAGTTGGGGACAAAGATGGCCGATCGTGAGCCGACGCTGGCCACCAGTTGCAAGACCAGCTACGATCCGCAGCCGTACTACAACCCCGAGGCTCTCGCCATCACCGTGTCGTCAGAGCCCGAGGACACGCCGGAGTTCAAAGGTATTCAGAAAGACATCAGCGACTACAACTATCCTGAGGAGATTCCTGGCATGAGCGTACACGACAGCCGGATGCGCCGCTTCCACGACTGTCTGGATGCCGCCACCGAGGCACATCTCGACGAAGAGGACGAATATCTCTTTGCCGTAGCGGTTCTTGAACAGCTGGCCGATGGCTGCCGTCAGATGGGACTGCCCCAGGCCTGGTGCGCCCGTGTCGTCTCGTACTATCCGCGCATTTCAGAAGTCGTCAGTCGCGACACCATCGAGAGTGTCTTCAAATCAGCTTATCTGAAGGAGACACTAAAGACCATTCCCCTGAAGTTCACGCGTCCCTCGGCATTGCTGGCCTACAAGACGGAGGCCTATATGAAGGAACACTACACGCTACGACTGAATGTGATGACGGGTGTACCTGAATACCGCATGAACGCCCTTGGCTACGGTTTCCAGCCGTTGGATCAGGCAGCCCGTAACACCATGGCTATCAAGGCTCTGAAGGCTGGCGTCGACACGTGGGACAAGGACCTGAGCCGCTACATCGACTCAAACCTCATTCCGCGCTATGAGCCGATGGCCGACTACATGGAACATCTGCCAAAATGGAATGGCAAGAACGACTATGTTGGCGAGGTGGCAAGAAGAGTGAAGACGCAGAATCCCTACTGGGAAGAGGACTTCCACAAGTGGATGCTCTCGATGGTGGCACAGTGGCTGGATCGGTTAAAGGCATGTTAAGCATACCAAAACAACTTGTTTTGCTATCGTGATGGCAGGTGATGCTTTTCATAATACCATCACCTAAGCTAATAACCTGACAGTAAATAAGTTAATGCAAAAAGTGATGCTTTTATAAAAAACAGTAATAAATAAATGGCAGTACATATCAAATTAATCAGAAACAATATCAAGCGCAGCAGCGGCTATGGCAAATACTATGCCAAGGCCGTCAGCCAGGGTGACGTAACACTTAAAGAAATAGCCGAAGAGGCCTGCCGTAACAGCAGCTGTTCCGAAGGAACGGTGGTCATGGTGGTCACCGAACTTCAGGAGATTCTCAAACAGCGGCTGTCGGAAGGACAGACCGTCATTCTTCCAGGCATCGGCCGTTTCAGTCTTCGCGTAGAGAGTATCGGTGTTGACAAACCCGAGGACTTCAACATCGGGCGCCACATCACCCGCGTCATCTGCGGTTTCCTACCAGCAGGCCGACGCATTCAGGGCGGTCATATCCTCTATGACTTTTGCGAAGGTGTGAAGGCTGTCTGGCAGAAAGGTTTTAAACCGTAACCTTATATTTTTATCCCGCGACTTTGCAAAATATGCAAAAATTGTTTCAAAATTAGCAAAATCTGAATATTTAAGTATTTGGAGCATTGTTTTTTTGAGGATTTTGCTTACCTTTGTGCAAAACCTGAACATAAATAAGTAATTATGAAACAATCGATTATTCTCGGCAACATCATCACGATGGATGAGAAGCGGCCCTTTGCCAAGGCAGCATTGGTAAAGGACGGCGTGTTTGCCTATATCGGCAGTGCCGAAGAGGCCAAGAGGCTTGCAGGCGCCGATGCGCAGGTGCTGGATTATGGCGAGAACTACATCTATCCAGGATTCCTTGAGTCGCACTGTCACGGCTATTTTGCCGGCGACCGCTTTATAGGACAGGCTAACCTGGGTCAGGTGGGGTTGACCGACTACGCCAAATACCGCGAAATTATCAAGGAATTCATCGCTAAAAACCCACAGCGCGAGCTCTACCTGGCAGCAGGATGGGTGGAGAACGAGGAGCACGTCACTAAGGCTTATTTGGACGAGATTTGTTCTGACAAACCGTTAATCATGCAAACCCCCGGCGGACACTCCATGCTGCTCAACACCAAGGCACTGGAATGGGCTGGTATCGATGCGGCATACGCCAAGAGAATAGGCTATGACATGGTACACGTCGATGCCAATGGCGAACCAGACGGCTACATCTGTGAGAATCCGGTGATGGAAATCATGCCCAAGCTCCCCACTACGTTGGAGGATGCCAAGAACTATCTGCTGGCCTGGCAGGACTTTGCCCTCAATAGCGGCTTTACCGGAGTCGCTGACGCCGGCGTGGAGATATTCTTCAAGGATTGTGCCAAAGCGTACCATGAGTTGGAAAAGGAAGGCAAGTTGAAGATGCGCACCTATGCCTATTTGCTGGCGCCCGACAATGTTGCCGACCCGAAGGCAGAAGTTTCCCGCGTTGCTGCTGACCGCGCCAAGTACAGCGGTGAGTATTTCCATGTTGTCGGCATCAAGGCGTTCCTCGACGGCGTGACCGAAGCACACACGGCTTGGCAGAACCAAGATTATCTTGATCAGCCCGGCTATCATGGTGTGGAGCGCTTCAACGATCACGACAAGATGGTGCAGCTGATTGTTGAAGCCGACAAGGAAGGACTCGCCGTCCATGTTCACTCTGAGGGAGGCGGTGCTACGCATTTCATGCTCGGTTGTATCGAGGATGCCGAGAAGATTACCGGCGACAAGGACCAGCGCAACGTGTTGGCACACCTGCACTTCGTGACCGACGAGGATGTGCGTCGCATGGCAGCAACAGGTTCCGTGCCGGCTGTTCCGCCCCTGTGGACTGCGAAGATTCCTGGAGGTCCTTACGAACAGGAAGTTTCCTATGTCGGTAAGGAACTGACCGATCAGGCCTATCCCATCAAGTCGTTCTATGATGCGGGTGCCAATGTGGTGTTCCATTCCGACTATCCCGTTTCGCCGATGATGAATGTGAAATACAGCATTTACACAGCAGAAAAGCGCACGTATCCGCAGGCTTTGTATGGCGACTTATGCCAGCCTCGTAATACGAAGGAGGCCATCACCCGCGAGCAGTCGCTGCGTGCCATGACCATCAACGTGGCCCGTCAGTGGCATCAGGAGCATCGCATGGGTAGCATTGGGTTCGGCAAGATTGCCAATATGACGGTATTCGACTGCGACTTCCTGCACGACGACATCGAGAAGGTGGCACAGGCCAATATCGTGGCCACCATCGTCGACGGCGAAGAAGTTTTTAAAGCATAATTAAAATTGATAGTTACAATGAAAAAGTATTATTTCCTTACGCTTATTGCCATCTTATTCTGTGGCATGGGGTTACTGACATCGTGTTCAGCCAATGACGACAACCCGACCGAAGCGGATCTGTTTGAGCAAGAGATGACAGCGGCACTGGCCGACGCACAAATCTATGGTCCGCAAACCGATGCCTTTGCCAGAGAAGTGGCAGCGCACTTCAATGGTTGTGTGACCGACATCAACTACAAGACGCGAGAAAGTGCCACGCGAAAATGCAAGACAGACAACAGCCGGCCCTACGACCTGAAGGACCTGGCACGCATTACCATTGTAGCAGGATGGGACAGCACCGAGATCAAGCCCGTCATCAACTACATAGTGGCGACAGCGACGGAGCGTGGCTTCTTCGGACGCTACAAGCATCAGACCAGCGACTATGGTTACTGGGGCGACCTCGTCAACCTGAAGTTTGAGAAGCTGTATACCGAGATTCAGGTGAAGACCTACGGTATGTTCTATGCCTCGTTGGATGAGGCCTCGGTGCGCAGCGTCATTGGCGACAGCCTCTATACCGTCATTCGCACCAAGTCGGGCGTCGAGCCGGGGCTGTCACACCACTACTATGAGATTATGCGTGCCGACACGTCCAGCGCCGCTACCGTAGCATATTACAAGAAGCTGGCCATAGACTATCACTACCGTTGCGAACATCTTGACGACTGATGAGTACCGTTTACGAAGTGAGGTGTCACGAAATGGGCGATGACAGCGACTACCTCATCAAGTCATTCCGTACCAGACGGGAAGCCGAGGCATATATCCGTCACCGCAACGAGGAACGTCCACAAGACGAGCTATACGAGCATTGGTACGTAAAAAAAGGGGAGAAAAGCCAATTATTCCCATCGTTTTAGTACTTTTGCAGCATAATTTTCAAACATGTACGAACAGATTAGTGGAAATACACTCTATTTGATGTTTTATGCAGGCGTGATGGTATTAATACAATTCTGGAATGTTTTAAATACTGATAATCAATAATTTACACCTTGAACGGTAGAAAAGTGGCCTTGGGGGGATAATGATAGAATTGAAGGGTGAAGAATTAACTTATTTAACCTTCTTTTAGGCACCGCAGATTCAACCGGCAACTGCAATTGACTTGTGAAAGACTGTCCTTTATTAAAGGAACAACGCCATGTAAATGGGCAAACTTCGCCTCATACTCAGCTCCCGTTGCTATTTCTTTGCATCCTGTGTGACGCTGGTAGCGGCGATGCGGCCGGATACCAATATTTCAGTGAGGGCATTGCCGCCCAGACGGTTGCCGCCGTGGATGCCGCCCGTCACCTCGTAGGTGCCAGCCTGATTACCGAACGACCACCTTTCCTGCAACGGGATGTTTATACCAGTCCTGACATTTGGTACGGTCGCTCGCCCATGTAACGAATTCGGGATAGGCATCCTTGATGCAGGTTGTCTCTGTAGGCCACTGCCACTTGCCAGGTATGACAATGCCGTGAGGATCTTGTCCTGCTGTAGCGATATGGATGTGATAGTAGTCATTCTCATAGACGCCTTTCTGGTCGTCCATGAACATGGCACCCAGAACGAATGAGCAGGTCTGGAAGTCAAAGCCTTCTGGCTTGGGACCGTCATAGACGACAACGGGATTGGCTTTGGCACGTCCTGTGTTGACCAGCGTACCGAGGGGCTCACCCAGCACAGCATGCAACTCTTTATCGATGACAGGCTTATGGTCCAAATACGACTCGGCATTCTTTGAGTCGAAGCCTAACCACAGGTTACGGGCACCACCCAGTGCCACCAGCGTCACCGTAATCTGGCTGGCATCGTCAGCATGCTCCTGCACCTCAATCACACAGTCGTTCATGTCGTAATCGCCGAAATCCTTGTCCTCCCATACGTAGGTCCATATTTGTGGTGTGGGGACGATGGGCTTGACATCTGCTTTGGGGGCTGGTTTGCCACTTCCTGTAATCAGGAACACGCGGTCGAAATAGTCCCATTGGTCGCCTGTATCGAAAGCCAGATAGCTGTTGTTGTTGACCGAGAAGCATGTGGCATGGTTCATGTCGTCGCTCAGGTCTTTGTCACCATGTACCACAAAGAAGTCGATTTTTGAGTTTGCCGGCAGTTTGTACTCATATTCTTCGGGGTCGAAGTTCCAGGGTATCGTTGCACCCCACAACATAAAGAGCGGTGTCTCATAGCGATAGTATTCTCCTCGGGAAATGCCGTCCTTCAGCACGTATGTCTGCACGCCCGTTCCCGACTGTCCGGGGTCGATACGACAACCGATGTTGACATTGTCCACGCCAGGACGGGAATAGACGCACTGCAGCGTAATGTTACTTTCGCTGTCGCTGCTGATGACGAACGAATGGTTACCAAAGGCTTCCACTTTCGCGCGGTTGTTCTGGTTGGCGGGAATAAAGCAGTTGACCTCGGCCACCAGGTCGCGCAAGTTTGTCACACCATAGTTGACGTTCCAGCAGTTGCCGACTTCTACCTTTGTGGCACCGTCTGCCAAGCCTCTGGTCATGGCCATCGCAGAAGCCACTTGTTTGCCTGGAGCCTTAAACGATACGGCAGCATCCTTACCAGGCAGGAAGGGGCGTGCAATATACTGCTGGTTACTGGTGATGCAGGCAGCATACAGCAGACTGTCAGCCTTTGGCGCCTTGAATGTCAGGTCTATCGTTTCATTCTTCTTGGCAGACACCTTCAGCAGCATGCTTGTAGCCCCAATGAATGGGTTGCCGTCCAGAATGGCTATCTCTTTGATACCTTCGAGGTCAGCATCGGCTGTCACCTTGACGTTATATTGGTTGGTCAGCACCCAGTTCTGCTGTTTGTCGAGTGTAGTCCCCAGCGTCTTTTCAGCATAACTCACCCGCTCACTGTCACTGACCGTGTAGGGCTTCTTGACGTAGTCGCTCATATCGTGCTTACACGATGTTGTTACCATCAGGCCACACATCATCATGGTAGCCCACATACACAAATACTTTCTCATATTCCTTTCCTATTTTATTATTTGACAAAATCTGGTTGATAGATACCACCCTGTCCCGTCGGTGTCACAGTGGCATCGAATCTGGTCCACTGGATGGTAAAGATACGATGTAGCTTGTCGCAGTAGTACGACAGGCCGACGTTAACACCAACATCATTGCTGCCTATGACCAGAGAGAACAGCCACTGATCCTCTATCTGCTGGGCTTCGGCCACACCACGCACCTCATTGCCGATAGTGGCACAGATCAGGTCCTGTTCCGAGGCATACTTGGCCAGCTCGTCCTGCAGCTGCACCTCAACAATCATCGTTTGTTCATACAGGTCGTAGTTAGGCGACTGCCATGTAGGACGCACATCCGTACCCGCAGAAATATCCGTTGGCGTCGGTGTTGGAGGCGTTGATGTTCCGTCACCGTCCGAGGAGCAGCCCCACGCCATGAAGGCGAAGGCTGCTAATGCTAATATACTCTTTTTCATCATCATCAATTATCAATTGTCAATTATCAATTATTTAACCACCACTGCTTTACCGTTGTAGATATATACGCCGCTCTGTGTCGGCTTCTTACCAATCAGCACACCGCCCACGTTATACCATTGTCCGTCGTGCGGCATCTGGTCGAGAGCCGTGAAGTTGATGGTCGTAGGCTGTTCAGGCGTACCAAGCACCTGGTCCGGCACGTAGTTGATGTGGCTGCCCGTCATGGCAACCGTCTCGCCGTCGCGCTCCAGAACGAAGGTCAGCGCCTCGTTGTTGTTAGTATCGCTGCCTATGTTTAAGTAGAACAGGTGTTGAGTCTCGTTGTCAATGGTCAACTCGGCTTCTGCCATGCGGTCACCGTCTCTGAATACCACCAGCTTGTCGCCGGCCTCAGTCTCTACGCCCTCTACGGCAGCCACGATGTTCATCGTTGTAGCTGTGCTGACGGCTGAGCGCTTCGGTGCGGCAGCCTCACTGGTGCTGCTGTAGCGTGAGTCGTTGAAGTAGAGCGGATACAGGAACTTCACCTCGCTGTCGGCCAGTCGCTTCATCATGTAGCCCTTGCCGGCCTCCATATACTGCAGCGAGCCCTTCCATGCCAGTCCGGTAGCCGTCTGGCTGACAATGGCAAACTGGTCTTGCGACTTTACCACGTCACCTACCTGAGCCTGTTCCAAGTAGTCGGCCAGTGCCTGTGCGATAGGCAGATTAATAGTCGAATTGTAGCCAATGCGGTTCCAATTCTTATGAACAGTGATGTATTCGCGGTCTAACTCACCTTCCAGATAGATGGTCTTGTCGCTCTTCGAGAAGATGCTGTACATCTGCGCGGGATTGATGGCAACCACCTCATCCCCCTTATCCCACTTCTGGCCAATGGCATTCTTCTTGGTTGCACGGCATGTGTATGTCTCCGAGTTGGTGCCATTGACTGTCATAATCATGTCTTCGTTGTCCCATTTCGATATACTGTTCAGGAACTGCCCCAGCGTCGTACCTTTTTTCGGAATCACGTTGAAGCTTACCCAGTTCCAGCCCTTCTTCAGTTTGATGGCCTGTACGTAGTCATAGCTGTTCTGCAGGATGACGGGGTTGACATCCGTGCCGATGATGGCATCCTTCTCGAAGGTGTACTCCTTGCCGTCGGCAGGCTTCACACTATAGACCTTACCTTCTGAGGCATCGAAGAAGCGGAAGGTCATCTTGGGTAGCGAGGCATCGGCTTTGTGGTCGCTAAAGATGGTCAGGTAGGCCAGTGCCTCGTTGGCGTTGGCATTGTCGTTGACCTCGATATGGGCCACGCCCAGCGGCCGGTAGTTATCGTCGAATGCCGCCAGGATGTCCTCCTTCGAGCTGGCCACCACACCGTCTATCTTGACACGCGCCACCATCATCATCGTCTGGTTCTTCTGTATCAGGCTGTCGCCGACAACCCAATCAGGCTCGTCGCCACGTACACGCAGCGTGATAGGCAGCGGTTCCGACATCTTGTTGTCGCCCACCAGTGCTATCTGCTCGTTATACGTACCGATATTAATATACGGCGAGATAGTGAATGTAATCTTCTGTTCATCCAGTGCGTCGAGCACGCCCTCTGTCTGTGAAACGTTGATCCACAGTGGCAGGTCTTCCAGTGCGTAGTTCTGCGACACACCGCTCAGGTTCTTCACGGTTGCCTCGAACGTCACTCCCTCGCCGTACTTGAGATCTTTCTCGATGCGTTTCACATCCCAGCGCAATGGGTTGCGGTAGACGAAGAGGTTCAGCGTGATGGGCGATGCCATCAGGTTGCCCTGCAGGTCGGGAACTTCCTTCACGGTGACGTAGACATTGGTCTTCTCAATCATGAAGTCAGGTTCGTTGATATCGATGTACAGCTCGTTGTCGTTAGCCACGAAGCCGTATCTCAGGTTGCTCAGCTGAGCGTTGCTGACCATCGGGGCATATGTGCTGCGATCTGCCAGTTTTTCCACCTCGGCTGTTGCCACCAGTGTGTCGCGACGTGCCAGTATGTTGCCTAAATCGTCTGTATAGCGTTTCACGCTGATACCTGTTGGCATGAGGAGCTGTGTATTGTCATCTTGTCTCTCCGAACGGCCGAAGTCCAAGTAAGCCATCAGCGCAGTCATCGTACCGATTGGCGTATGGTTCGAATACTCCTTGATGAGGTTCACGGGCAGTACGCTTGAGAACATACCCACCTCGTCAATGTTGCCCTTCATCGCATTCACGACGGTATTCTTGTCCTTATAGGTGGCACCCAGAGCAATATCCTGGTCGCTTAAGATACCGCTCAGACTGTCGGCAGCAAACGACTCACGGAGTTTCTTGTCCACATAGATGTTGGCCACGTTCTGTGAACGGTTCACTGTCATGGCGAAGTGGTGCCAGCTACCTTCTGATACGAAGGCCGATGTCTCCTTCTCAAAGCCTGACGAGCGCACGTAGAGCTTACGGTCTTTCACACCGATGTTAATCTGGTTCTCCTGTCCGCGTTCAGCCTCACCGTTAGAGAACAGCGTAGCATTCTCGTCATTCGTGCGGAACCAGAAGGTCAGTGTGTAGTCATGCTTATTGGTACGCACGAACTTGTTCTTGTCCAACAGCAGTCCCTTGCTGCCGTCAAACTTCATAGAAATACCTGCGGGGCGTTTCCAGCTGGTGCCCAGTAACATGAGATCCATGCTACCAGAAGCCTTGTCGTAACATAATTCACCCTCACCTTCATTCATCGGGTAGTAGTCCAGCAGTCCGCTTTCATAGCCAGTCAGCTTCTTATTGCTATAGCTGGACAGCTCGCCGCCTTCCATGGCGCGGTTCCACAGACGGAATTCAAGCATCTCGCCCTTGTACATCGTTTCGCCCTTACTGTCAGCGCCTAACAACATGAGCGATGAGCCCTCATACTTATCGGAGAGAGGCTTGCTGCCGATAGGTGTGCTGCCGTCGAAGAAGTTGACCTTCATGTCGTCACCTCTTTGGTCGAGGGCGTATGCCACCTCATGCAAGGTGTTATTAAAGTCGATGCTCTTGTCTGACGTCACGGTATTTCCGTTGATGGTAGCCGTCAGCTTGCGGTCGGCAGTCAGTCCGAAGCGCAGACCTTTCTCCTCGCCACCATGTGCGAAGACGGTCATGGGCACTGCATCGGTTGCAGGATTCAGCATCAAGTTCACCGTAAAGCTCTTGCCCGACAGGTTGCGGTTGCCCTGTGTACAAGCAACAGCTTTACCGTCGAAGCTCAGTGATGTCGATATCGAGAGATCATTGCTGTTCGGCGTGCCTAACATTTCGAAGTTGTTAATCTTGCTCAGGTAGTTGCCGGCAATGGGTTCAGAGAACTGTATCTTGATGTCATCGCCGATACCCAGGATGCCATCGGTAGGCTTTGGTGTGCCGAAGGCTACTGGCCTGCGCGTATCCTTAATACCTGTCAGGATTGGCGAGCTGCCTGTCAGGAATCCGTTGCCGTGACGACAGTAGTTCACGGCCCTCAGATCGTAGCGCTGCTCGATTTCGTGAGGATTGGTCTCACCATAGAACCTGGCCACGATAATGCCGTCACTCGGTATGGTGTCGGTGACACCGCTGGCCTTAGCCATCAGTTCCTTGTCGGCATAGTACGAGCAGACGTTCACCCAGTCCTTGTCGCCCTGCGTCGTCAGCTTATACTGCAACTCGATATGGTCGAAGCCGCGATAGTTGGTGTCGAAGCCGTCAATACGTACGGGCATGTACCATGACTCTTGTTTGCCGTCGTACGGACTCTCGGTGTTTATCACCCAGTTATAGCTGGGCGAGCTCACATTCACCAGACCTGCCGTAGGCACGAAGTGTGCCGAGAACTTGCATTCGAATACGCGGTTGGCATCTTCAGGATCGTACAGACATAGCGTCAGGTCGTTATAGTCGAACTCCTTGCCGGCCCATACCTCAATCTGTTTGGTGAATACCGTCACCTCGTTGTTTTTGTCGCGACAGGGGTACAAAATGATGTTCACACCCTGCGAGTTCATTGGGGTACCGTCTATCAGCACCTTGGCACCATTGGGGTTGCTGCTCCCCAACAGGTAGTAGTTGAAGACGAGCGAAGCTCGCTCCGGATAATCACTCTCGTTAGCCATGTGCAGCGTGAAGCGGGCAGGCTGGTCAAACGGCACGTTGCTCACCACGGGCTCGTCAATCCAGATGCGGGGCTTGTCAGCAGCGATGGTGGCTGCATCCAGCACGGTACCCGGCTGGTACCACTTCGTCACGCGCTCACCCTCGTAAGGTTCGCAGGTCACACCGGCACGGGTGCGGAATACAAAGTTAGAATAGACTGCCGTCGTATCCTGTACCCAGCTCAAGCCGCCTGTGCTGCCCAGACGTCCGTTGCGCACGTCGTCGAGCACCTCTTCAGTCAACTTGTAGAACTGGTTTTGGTCTTTGTTATATGTGTATTGCGTCTCCGTACGATAGACATCCACCATCAGGCTCGACTTGCTCGATGCCGACAGCGTGAAGCCCGTCTTCTTGGAGTAAGTCTCAGAGGTCGTGAACTTGTCGTTGAAGTTGACCGAAATGATAGGCAGGAAGGAAATCTGAGTGGTAGTCTCTCCGAAACTAATCGATACACTTGTTACATTATTATCCTTATCGACTGAAACTGCACCTTCCGTTGATGTAGTGGCTTTACCACTTGTCAACGCAGCCTCTATAGTCTTCATCAGCGGTTCGAAGACTCCACCTAAAACGCCAAGGTTTCCAAAGCCGGACAATAGCGGGTAGCGTAAATAGCGCGTGCCATTCGTGACAGTGCTGAAGTTCTCGCTGTACTGGATATTGGCAGCACCGTCAAAGTCGTAGCGCTTCACCAGATTTCTATCCAGAACGCTGAGCTTTTCCTGCTCGTTCTTGGCCAGCATGCTAATCCAGGCATACATCTCCTGGTTGAGGGCGCTGATGCTGTCGTTTTTCAGGGTCTGTCCCTCAGGATAGAAAGGTTTGTAAGAGCCCTTCAAACCATAGTTCTCATCGTTGGCATCCACCGTGCTGACGTAAGTCGTATAGCCACGCTGGTTGGCAAGCGCCTGGGCATAGCTGTCGGCAGTGCCCTTGGGCAGCAGCAGCGAGTTGCGAATCTTCATCAAGTCGGGCAGCAGCTCGTTCTCAATGTAGTGCTGGGTATGGATGAAGGTCGACTTCACCTTTGGATAGACCTGCATCACCTCGTCGCGCACCAGATAGACAGGCTTGCCATTATTGTCAGTGCCTGTGGCAAGCACCTTGGTCGTACCGTCGGGCACCTTAATCTTAGCCGTGTTGCCGTCCTTGTCGGTCATCTCGTACGTACCGCCGCCATGCTGCTTCACAATCTGGTACATGCTTTCGGGAATGACGCGCACGGCCATGGCGTCTTCGAAGACCACATTCTCCGTCGTACCGATGAAGATGTCGGCCTTGCCACCAATCCACTTCTTGCCGCTTGATGTCTGGATGCGCTCGGTGACGTCCATATTGTAGTTATAGGTCCACGACATGTTGAAGTTGGTCTGAAGTTTAAGGTTAAGACCATTCTCAACCTTGCTGGTTTCTATCGTTCCGGCAGTGGTACCGCTTCCTTCAGGTGCAGCAACCATACCATTATAGATGGTCATGGCCTTACCCGTCTTCGATGTGAGGGAGAATCCCAATGTGGCACCTAACTCCCAGTTGTAGCCATAGCTCAGCTTGGTGCCGGCCTCAATGTAGGCAGAACTGCCGCCGCCTGGCGGGTCGCGCAGGATGTCGAAGAGTTGGGGTGTTCCTGCCACGACTGCCTTACGGCCCTGTGCCTTGGCTCTGGTAGCCATCACATAGCCTTGCAGAATCTTGCCGTTGAAGGGCTTAATGTCGTAGAACGAGTTGTCGTACTCCAGCGTGATGCTGACGCTCTTCAGCGCATGGTCACCCTCCATGGTGAAGGTGGTGTTGTCGGGCGTGAAGATATAAGACGCACCGCCCTGCTCGTCGAGATCACACTCCCATTGTGCCGTCTTCGACTCGGTGGTCAGCGCATTCTGAATCTTGACCTTACCGCCACTGAGGTTCACGATGTCCGCCTCGCCGTTTATCTTGTTGTTCCAATAGTATTTCTCACAGGCCTGCAAGATCCATCCGTAGGGTGAGCCAGCCATGAAGACAGGATAGCCGAAGGCATAGATATCGTCCACTCTTGTGGTGTCCACCTTGTTCTTCTGCTGGTACCAGATGGTCATCTCAGCCTTGTTGCCGATATTGTCGTTGGCCGTCAGTTTCTTCACACCGTAGTATTTCTCGCCGCCCGGATTATACTGGGTGACTTCCACCGTAGGCGCGGCATGATAGATGCGGCTGTACTCGCAGGTGTCGCCCATGACGTTGAACGACAGGTCGACGGTCTCACCCACCTTGCCTTGCTGGAACAGGGTGGCATAGCCTTCGCCAGACACTTCTATCACCTTGTACTTGGCGGGGTGAAGCATGACTTGGTATTCACCCGTCTTGGCGTCGGGACGGATGGTCAGCATGTGGCGGGTGACATCCACCCGTGTCGTGTCCCCTTCGGCAGCACCGAAGACATTCTTGTAAGAGGCACTCTTCACCGTCTCGTCATCCTGCTTGCGGATGAGGTAAGAGACGTTGTCGCCCTCCAACTGCATCACAATCTTGATAGAGTCGCCCAGATTGTTCTTCGACAGGCTCTTGCCCAGGGGCTTGCTGCCCTGCACGTCGCCACCCACCACGCGACCGCGCAGCATGACGGTGGTAGAGTCCCAGAAGTACACGCCTGCTACATTCTTATTGAAATTGTATTCAAAGCGATGCTTTGGATCTGTGGCATTATGGTTCTCTAAGAAACCGTCGTTGGCAAACTTATGACCATTCTTCACCACCTGCACCTTGTGGTTACCCTTGGGTATGCTCAGCGAGAAGGCGCCCTGCGTGTCGGTCGTGATGAGATGCTGGCTGGCATCGTGAATCAACTGTCCGTCCAGCTTGAACGATGCACCAGACACAGGCATCGAGGTGTCGCGGTAATAGACATTGCCTGACAGCACATAGTAGGTGTCCATGTGGAAATTGAAGTTCTTCGCCCAGTTGGAATTCTGTCCGAAGGTAACTAAGCCCACGTCCTGTCCGCTGGGACTGGTATAAGAACCCCGGTCGCCCGACGTAGCTACCCATACACGGTAGTTGCCGTTGGTGTTACCGTTCGCATCAACCTGGAAGGGCAGTCCGCGGAACACATAGTAACCCGTAGCGTCGGATATAGTCATATAGTAAGCATTGGCTCCAGGTATCGTTCCCACAGGCTCACAATAGACGGTGTCTCCTGCAAGAGCTGTGCCATCGGCCAGTCGCAGGTAACCTTCAATCATACCTGTGGTCTCACAGGCACCCGTACAGGTCATGCTCTCGATGTTGGTGCCCTCACACTGGTAGACGCTCTCTACGCGGTAGTCGTACACCTGCTGCACGAGCACAGTCTTGTCCTCATAGGACAGCAAATTCAGGTTGGTGGCGATGGTGTCGGTCCAAGCGGCATTGGAATTGTCGGTATGGTTACGACGAAGAATGCGGAAGAAGTCGTGGTCGCCACCGGTCGTCGACCATTTCAGCTCTACGCTGCTCTGCTTCTTCGTGGCTTCGAGCGTGGTGATGCGGTTGCCGTTCTGGAAACGGTAGTTAGCCAGGTCGCCAGTCTCTTTCTTGCTGACAGCATAGACGGCTGTATCCTTCTCAAAGCCCGCAATCTTCAGAGGTGACTTGGCGCGAATAATCATCAGGTCGAAGGAGTAGTCCACGCACTTGCGCGTCAGCTCCTGCCTGAACTGATGCTTCTCCAGGGCTTCTTTGTTGTCTGACAAGTCCACGATTTTGCTTTCCACGCCCTTCTCACCGTGCATGTTGATGCGCAACTGCATCTTGGCACGCTTGTCCCAGACAGTGCTACAGTAGATGCTACCCTCAGTACGTTCGAATTGGGGTACAAGGGTGCTGCCTGCTATCTGCCACTTGTCGCCTAACTTCGAGAGCAGGTCGGTATCAGAGAAATTCATGGCGGTATTACCCTGACCAATGGACTTGGCTTCCATCTTCGGAACCACCATGCCGCCTTCCTCAGTCCAATTACCACCTAACTTCGCTATCAGCGTTTGGTTCGACAATTTACCGGCATTGCGGTTGCCGCTGTACACACTAGCCCAGTCATGCGTGCTATAGTTCGTGTTGTCACAATTATATGGAGTTAAGTAATTATATTTAGGACCCATTGGGTGTTCAAATATTTTGAAGCACATAGCGAGGTTTATAATATTGGAGTAGGAACCATTCTCGTAGCAATTGTAAATAGTCCAATTGACAGACCCAATGTCGGAATAACAAATGAAGGGAGCGGCGTAGGAGTCATTCGAATTGGAGGCTGTAATGGTACCGTCAAACAGGCAGTTAGACATGTAAGCATTGGAGCGTCCTGCATTCTGGATGAACCCAGAGGCTTTGCAGTCTTTGGAAGTATCTGTAATGTCGGCAGATACGCGGACATGCATCACATTGAAGTTTCCCGAAGTACGAACATTCTTCACCAAACCTGCCGGATCATCACCACGAATAGTACCCGAGATATGGAGATATAAGATTGACGATGAGCCAGCGTAAGCGAACGGGGCAGCTGAGCCTCCATTAGTGGCATCGATATTGCAATTGATGGTGTGACCATTGCCATTGAAGAAGCCGGAATAGGGGTGTGCTTCCGTGCCTATTGACTCAGTGATGGTGATGTCGGCATTCAAGATGGCGTTGACATCGCCGTTGCTTGCCTCCACCTTGTTTTTGAAGGTTTTCCAGTCGTCAGAGTTGCGAATGATAAAGAATTCCTTGCCATCGATGGTTGTTGTCTCACTGCCGTCGTAGAGCTCGGAATAGTAGCAATTAATTAAATCCAACTCTATCTTATCCGTATTATAGCGGGCAAAGGTCCGACAGTTATCCAGCTTGGTGCTTATCTGCGCAGGGTTGAAGTAACAATTGTAAAAACTTGGGTTGTTAATTGCATAATCTATCCAACCAACGAAACCACCATTGCTGTGGCATTTGTCGCCTGTAAAGCTGCCATCAAAAAGGCAATTATCAAAAGATATATAGCCTCTTTTAATCACGTGGGCAACAAAACCACCATTGGTGGCATCGCCATCGACAGAACTTTCAAGGGTAACAGAAGATTGACAGTTGTGGAACTCAATATCATATTCAGAATACAAATCGGCGCCTGCTACACCTACTATACCGCCACAGAATTTCGCGCTCGAACTGATAGTACCGGCGACTCTCAGGTTTTTGAACTTTGCTCTTTGAGCATAGCGGAAGGGAGCCGTATATTCTTGTGTACTCTTGTAATTGACGGTCAGCGTGTGGCCATTGCCATCGAAGGTGCCTCTGTAGGGATTGTCCGAGGTTCCTACCATGGTCTGACTCTCGTCGAGGTAGATGTCGGCGCCAAGGATGGCATTGAGATTATTCCGTCCGCTACCTTTCACCATAGCGGCAAAACGCTCCCAGTCGGCAGCAGTACGGATGATAAAACGGTTGTCGTTATCATATTCCGGACCGCTCAAGTTGAACGAGAAGTCCACATGGTGCTCATCGTCGTTCCAGATGCTGCTGCGAGTAACCGTGGCATTGTTGATGCCATAGAGCGCAATATTGGCAGGTATCTGCACCTGCGTATATTTGGCGGCATCCACCCATCCCCACACCGACGTGCACTGACGGCGCACGCGATAAGTAACGGGCTTGCCTTCATAGCGGTCCAGCATGAAGGAGTCGATGACTTCGTAGTATCCCTTCGTACGCTCATACTGCTCCAAGGCAATCGTCGTCCATGCGGCATCGTCGGGGTCGGTGCTGCCCGTCATGTTACGCTGCACTTCAAACAGGTCGTTGTCCATGATGTCGTAGGTGTTGGGCAAATCAATCCTCCACCCTACCACCACCTTGCCGTCAGGCTTCATACTTGCCGTCATGCCTGTAGGCGTATGGAGCATGGGGACTTCTATGGAGTTGGATTCCAGCCTGCCGGGAATGACTTTGCCGTTCGTGGCAACTGCCTCACCGCTCATGACCACGCTCGAATAGGGTCGGTCCATCGGAATGTGGACATAGCCTGACAGATTCTTACTGGATTCTACTTTGCTAATGGAGACATGATCGGTTTCGGCATCCACCATACGCAGCTTGGTATCGCTCAGTGACTTCACCTGTGCATACCAGGGTATCATGATATAACCGGCACTCGACTTGTCGAAAGCCAGCACGGGATCGCTCAGTGTGATGGAGGCTTGCGAGGAATTCGGACAATCATAGGAACTGAGCTGATACTCTAACTCTCCGCCATTATAACGGCTGTCCCAACGGAACTTAACGCGGAATTTAAGCGTCTTGCCACACCACTGGTAAGGCACCTTCCAGCGAATCTTCGCCGTTTGGTGGTCATCGTCGTCAACATCGCGTTTCAGCGTCCACGACCTGCCTCCATCGTTGCGCGTAAAGCTGACAGTACCGCTGGTGGTGTTAGTTACACTGAATTCGCCGTCAGCCTTCGCCTGGAAGGTGGTTGGCTTGTCCTTTTCGCGCGAACTGTCGTAGTAATAATACAGCAGTTGTGTCTCGCTCTCACCCTCAGGCGTGACATAGATGTAACCCCACGTGACAGCATCGTTCGACGATGTGTCCCAGATAAACACGGGGATGGAAAACTCAATCTCGGCATCGCCGCAGACCATCCACGAGAAGTTCGACGCATTCCTGAAATAGTCGGCACTGCCGTCAGCCTTCGTATTCAGACTTACTGCCAATAGGCAGGCCAGCAGGAACAGGCGCCCAAGTACACAACTTAGATAGTTTTTCATTCTCTTCATAATCTTATCGTTTTAAATATTTGTAGCCGCCGAGGGAGTCGAACCCTCGACGGCATAAGGGGATAATAGTATAGCGCCCCGGGCGCTTGTTTAAAGGGCGAACTTATAGCCCAAGGTAACCTGGAACAGGTCGCTGCGCAACTTGTTACCGTCGTCTGCCTTGTTCGTATTGCTAAGACCTAAATTGTAACGAAGGTCAAGAACAACATTGCTAATCTCGTAAGAAACACCAATGGGAATGGAGAGGTTGAGCTTCTCGCAACTATTCTTGATATCAGTATCTTCAGCCTTGGCACTCATCAGGAAACCGAACTGCACACCAGTCTTCAGAGCGAGGCCCTTAGCAACGTAGAAATTACCTGTCAGAGGAACGTTCAGATAGTCGAGCTTATAGGTTTCTTTCAAACCATTTCCCTCCATTTTCCAACCTTGCTGAGCGTAGTTCAAACCAGCGGCTATACCCAGCCACTCCGTGGCATAGTATTCACCTTCAACACCGGCTACCAATCCTACGCGTGACTTATTGTCAACGCCAGAGTATGTTTTCCATTCGCCAGACAACATACCGATACCGATACCGACCTTGGGCTGGAGTGTGAATGTACCATTGTCACGCAAAGTGTTCTGTGCACTGGCTGTCAGGGCAACTGTTGCCATGAACAGCATCATCATGATTTTTTTCATAATTCTTTGTTAAATGTTAAATATTCCGTAAAAAACGGTTTCTTAATAAAGACTACTCATTACTCTGCATACTTCATCGTAAAAGTCTTGATGGTGGTGAAGTTTGAGCCGTCAGATGACCTCTGTAAATAAAGATTACCTTGGAGGTACTGGTTGTTGTAGGTGTCAACTATCGTCTGTAAGCGGTTAATCAAGTTATTCTCATCGACAACGGTGTTCTGGATTGACGCCATCAGGTTGCTCAGTTCAGTAGTGAAAGCGACTGCTGCTTCCTGATTACTATACTTTATGTCATCGCTAAGTTTATAATAGACTTTTTCTGATTTATACTCTGTTTTTTCCTCGCTGCAAGAAGTAAATACTACACTTGTCATTGTCATGCAGATTAAGGCAACTGTGGCCATTAGATACTTTTTCATCATTGTTAAATTTTAATTACTTATTGATATTAATAATGTTTACTTACACTTGATATTCTGGAATTTCCATGTGGTAGATGGCTCGATAAAATCGAACTCCGTCGCATTTTCAGGCAGTGGTGGGAAAACCAGAGCGAAACGCAGTTTCTGACCTGGCCAGGGGATTATGGTGTTGCCAGGAGCCAATGAGAGATTCTCGATATTGACCAAAGTTAACTTACCCCCCTTGTTGCCCTTGATATAGGCCGTTGCTTTAATGTTCAGACCAAAATTCATCCACGGACCTGGATGCTCCAGTTCAATGCGTGTCTCCGTGTCGGAACAAGCCACGCGCACAATTTTGGTTACTCCATTCTTCTTATTCACATAGATGGGATTATCGCGTACATAGCTGTATTTAGAGTAATCAGGTAGGATGGTCTTGTCATTGTTCAGAATGCTGGGACCCTCTTCCGTGCGACCTGCCTTGGCATAAAGACCGGTGATCTTTCGGGTGATCTGATTCTGGTCGGAATAATCGTACTTACAGTTCAACTTGGCTGCCTCCTCATACTTGCTGAGGGCTTCCTCCCAATATTCACCTCCCTCATAGTCCTTGGCACTTTCCATAGCGTCCTTAAAACTCTGTTCATACTGTGCCTTCTCTTGGGCAAAGATTTCCATCTGTTTCTTGCGCTCGGCGGATTCTATACTATGATTGATAGCACCGAATACACCACTGATAGCTGTTTGAGTGTCATAATGAGTCCACTGTGCCTGGGCCGGCATGAATGTCACCAGTCCCAATGCAAATAAAAATAAGTTCTTTTTCATAATATTTTTAGAAATCGTTGTTTAAATTTTCTTCAAAGGTACTCAAAAAAAGTAAAACTTGCAAGGTCAAAATCGTCGCGAGCGAAGATTTTGCATTAGCTGAGACATTTTTGCATTAACTGAGAGTTGCCGCGTCTCCAAATACATTATTTTTCTGAAAACTCGCCCCATTTCACTGAAAAAGTAGTAATTTTGCACGCATAAAAACTAGGATATGCCTGAACAGATAACTCCATTGTCGGTACTATATCTCCTGCTCCACGGCGCAGGAATTGCCGTGGGCACCGTGCTGTGCCTCTACCTGCTGCTGTGTCGGGGCAAAGCTATCGCTCCAGACATCACACCGCCCGCACGACTGCGCCGCTGGGCAGCGGCATTATTCGGTGTCATGGCCCTGGCCCACGTCTGGTGGATACTGTTCTACACGTACTCGGACAACACCCGCTCTGTGATCTATGGGCTGCTCGTCGCTATCGACTGCACGGCGCTGCCCCCCGTCTTCGTTGGCACACTGCTGAACATGCTGCAGGACCGACGACGACCGCTGTGGCCCATCTTTATCGTCATGACGCCCTGTGCGGTAATCGCAGTGCTGCAGACAGCCTTGCCCGACATCGACCTCACGACCCCTAACATGGTCTATGGACTGGTCATCGCCGTGGCCTTTATTATATATATGGTGGTGGCAGTGAGACAATATGGACGGTGGCTGCGCGACAACTACGCCGACCTGAAGCACAAGGAGGTGTGGCTCAGCCTTACGCTGCTCATCGGCCTCATGATACTGCTCATGAGCTTTGAATATACCGACAACTACGTGATGTCCACCATCGCCCACCTCATCGGCTTCCCGCTGGCGGGCCTCCTGCTGTGGCGCGTGGAAACATTAAACGAGCTGAGTACCGGCAATTCTACCGTTGAAACTAACCACACCCCTCTTCTTTTGAGAGGAGAATTGAGTGAGGCTTCCAATATAGCCCTTCTGCTGGAGAAACACTGCGAGGATACGCAACTTTACCTGCAGCAAGACCTGACCCTGACGCAACTCTCGGCAGCCGTCGGCGTGAACCGCACCTATCTCGGCCAGTATTTCGCCAGTCAAGGCATGAACTACTATGCATACATCCACGACCTTCGCGTCCGTCACTTCGTAGCCCGCTACCGCGAGCTTGCCGCTGCACATAAGCCTATCGTCGCACAGCAACTGGCCCAGGAGAGCGGCTACCACAGCTACAGCACCTTCAGCACCGCCTTCAAGCAGCGCATGCACAAGAGCGTCGCCGCCTGGATGCGCGAAGAGAGATGAGTATCCCATCACAATGAAAACTCGGGAATCCTCTTTTTGGGGCTTTTTTACCTATTTAATATTAAAAATGTAGGAAAATCAGACCATATTATCCCAATTCTCGTACATAATTGTAAATGAGTGTTTTACAAATAGTTAGTATTAGATATTCCTAGTTGTTCGTACCCTTTTAGATACTACAAGCGCATGATAGCAGCCTAACCTCACACGGGGACAGTCCCCGTGCGAGTCCGGAAGGGAAAGTGTACGAGTGTATGTGTACGAGTGTACGTTTTGCCATTTTTTTAGTGGAAAAGTAGAACTTCCACATTGACTAAGAGAAAAGGGGAATTAAATGTTAATATTATTAACATATATATAATATATATTATATATATTATATATATGTTCTTTTCTTCTTTGTATTTTTAAAATCACCAAAACGTACACTCGTACACATACACTCGTACACTTTTGAGACTCTACAGAAAACATGAAGTATTTTTACATTTCGTGTAATTAGAATAAAACACCACATAGGCGGTATTAAGGATAAAAATTGCGAGACTTAAATCTAAAAATTGCCAGCATTAATCCTCGCAATATTTTTCATTAACAGACAATTTTGAAGCATAATAAGACTATATGGAAAAGATTTTACAAAAGACTGCATCAATGGGGCAGACCACCGGATATACGAGCATTGGTACGTAAAAAAAATGCCCGGTTGATGTTCTAATTATCAGATTTTTATTATCTTTGCATGCAAAACGTATGCAGAGCGGTTACTAATATGCCGTTTCTGCCAGACAAGCAACAATAAAGATGGAATTATTCGGGCAATCATCCACAGAAATGATACTGTTTTTCATCCTCTACGGCGTGTCGGGCGTAGTGCCACTCATTGCGGCCCTCTACCTGCTGCTGCGCCGAGGCAATGCTATTGCGCCAGGCGTCACGCCGCCAGTGCGGTTGCGCCGCTGGACGGCATCGTTCTTTGCCGTAGCAACATTGGGGCATGTGTGGTGGCTACTGTTCTACATCTATTCCGGCGACCTGCAGTCCGTGGCCTATCTGGTGATTGTCATGCTCGACTGTGTGTTGATGTTCACCACCTTCGCCGGCACGTTGCTGGCTATGCTTCAGGACCGTCGGCGGTCGGTGAGGCCCGCTCTGATGGCCATGATTCTGTTCGTAGTACTATGGGGAGCGTACATAGCCTATCCCAGTAAACTGATTGAGCAGATAGTAAGTGTATATCTCCTGTTGCTCGGATTGGCCTTTACCGGATATATGGTGGTGTCCATCAGACAGTACGGGCGGTGGTTGAACGACAACTATGCCGACCTGGAGAACAAGAAGGTATGGCTGTTCCAGGCCGTGGCACTTGGCAGTATGCTGTTGTTTGTCCTCTATGCACTTGCCACAGACATAGTCTTCATCTGGCTCTTACATATCATCGCACTCGTGCTTGTGGGCCTCCTGCTTTGGCGCGTGGAGACGCTGCCGCAACTGGAAAGCACATCAACAGAAGCTACGCGAACTGCATCGGATCCAGAGCTGGCGACACAAGAGACAGAGTCGTCTAATCCCTCACCTCTCATCTCAAACATCGACCTCGTCCAGATCGAACAACTGCTCAAAGAACATTGCGTGGGCACACAACTTTACCTGAAGCACGACCTCACCGTGCAACAACTGGCCCAGGCTATTGGCACCAACCGATTCTATCTCAGCCAGTATTTTTCGCGTCAGGGCATCACTTACAACACCTACATCAATAATCTGCGCATCGACCATTTCTTCGCCCGCTACGAAGAACTTGCCGCTGCCGGACAACCCATCGTTGCCCAGCAACTGGCCAGAGAAAGTGGCTATCGCAGCTATAGCACCTTCGGCCTAGCCTTCAAGCAGCGCACGGGCCAGACCGTCACCACCTGGATGCGTCAAGCGGAACAATAATCATTTAACATGCAGTTGTATTTCGAGTATGCCCGCGTCAACGACCGCTCGGTGGACAGGAAAGACTATAACATATTGGACGTTCAATTGAACTTCCGCTTCTGACAGACTTTCAAAATAAGCAATAATTGTTTTAAAATTAGCAAAATCTTTCGATTCTGGCATTTTAGATTTGAAAGTTTGGAGATTTGTATTATCTTTGCAGAAAATAAAAACCTACGAAATTCTAACAATAATAAATAAAACAATGAAAATGAAACCAATCAAATGTACTTTGATGCTCGGAACGCTATTCGGGCTGGTGGCATGCAACATTGACATGCCCCAAGAGACACAATCGTCGTTTGAAACTATGACAGTGAAGAAATCAGACATTGAGCTTCCTTACAAGTTCAGTGCCAGGATGAAAGGTCAGAACGACGTAACGGTAACACCACAGGTCAGTGGTCAGTTGATGAAGATTTGCGTGGCAGAGGGGCAGCAGGTGAAGAAGGGGCAGACGCTCTTTATTATTGACTCGCGCAACGCGCAACTTGAACTGGAGGCTGCACAGGCCAACTTGCAGGCAGCGCTGGCTCAGGAGAACTCTGCCAAACTGGAGTTCGAGTCTAACAAGAACCTGTTCGAGAAGAATATTGTGAGCAGCTACATGTTGAACAACTCGGAGAACTCGTACAAGCAGGCACAGGCTGCTGTGGCTCAGGCTCGTGCAGCGGTGAACCGTGCGAAGGTGAACCTTGGTTTCTGCACCATCACGGCAACGGTACCTGGCGTCATCGGCGAGATTCCTGTGCGCCCTGGCGACCAGGTGTCCCCCATGACCCAGCTGACCATGCTGAGCGGCAATACGACGATGTATGCGGAGTTCTCGGTGACGGAAGCCATCGTAGAAAACATGGTGAAGGAGGGTATGAAAGCATCGGAAGTGGAAAAGTATATTAGCCAATTGCCCGATGCCACGTTTATCATGAAGAACGGTACGGAGTATCCACATAAGGGTCGCGTGGTTAGCATGACGGGTGTTGTGAACGCATCGACGGGTTCGCTGACCAGCAAGGTGTCATTCCCCAATCCTGAAGGTCATCTGTACTCTGGCATCCAGGGTACAGTGGTGATGAACTTCGCCGAGAAGGATGTGATTATCGTTCCGCAGTATGCCGTAGTGCGCCTGCAGGACAAGGCACAGGTGTATAAGGTACAGGCCGACAGCACCGCTACCGCCGTCGACGTGACGACAGCAGACACTGGTAACGGTAAGGACTTCATCATCACCAGTGGCTTGAACGTGGGCGACAAGATTGTGACCATTGGTGCCAATAACGTTACAGAGGGACAGAAGGTGCTGTTCCCAGAGGAAGTAAAGAGTGAAAAGTAATTTCGTAATAACGTAATACCGATATTTCGAAATATGAAGAACAATATTTTCATCAATAAATACGTGATGGCATGTGCCATCTCGATTGTGATAGCGTTGGTTGGCTATCTCTCGATGAGCTCACTGCCTGTAGAGCAATATCCTGACATAGCTCCGCCTACTGTGATGGTCACTACCAGCTACTCTGGTGCTGACGAGAACACGGTGATGAAGTCGGTTATCCAGCCACTCGAAGAGGCCATCAATGGTGTGCCCGATATGACCTACATGTCCTCGAAGGCATCGTCTAACGGTGATGCAGAGATTACCGTCTATTTCAAGCAGGGCACCGATCCTGACATGGCAACGGTGAACGTGCAGAACCGCGTCACCCGTACACAGGCTCTGCTGCCTGCCGATGTGAACAAAATTGGTGTGACGGTGCAGAAACGCCAGAACAACATCTTGCAAATCTTCGCTGTAAAGAGTGCCGACGGTAAGTACGACGAGGACTTTGTGTCGAACTATGTGGACATCAATGTGAAGCCGCGTCTGATGCGTATCACCGGTGTGGGTAATGTGCAGAGTATGGGTAACACCTACGCCCTGCGCATCTGGCTGAAGCCCGACGTGATGGCTCAGTACGGTCTGACCCCTAACGACATTTTCGCAGCCATCGGTGGACAGAGCTTCGTGGCAGCTGTGGGTTCCCTGGGCGAGCAGTCGAAGAACTCGTACCAGTACTCGATGCAGTACAAGGGTACGCTGAAGAGCGTTGAGGAGTTCAACGACATCGTATTGCGCACCAGCGGTGGCGGCATGCTGCACCTGAGCGATGTGGCAGAAGTGAAGATTGGTGCCATGAGTTACAACTTTACGTCAAACATTCAGGACAAGCCTGGTGCTATGTTCATGGTGTTTGCGGCACCGGGTGCCAACGCCACTCAGGTAAATGCCAGCATTAACAAGACATTTGAAGAGCTGAAGTCAACGATGCCTGCCGGACTGGAATTCGTCACCCTCATGACCAGCGATGACTTTCTGTTCGCTGCCATCCACAACGTGGTCGAGACGCTGGTCATCGCCATCATCCTCGTGGTACTCGTTGTGTTCTTCTTCCTGCAGAACTTCAAGGCCACCATCATCCCTTCTATCTCGATTATCGTATCGCTGCTAGGAACCTTTGCCATCGTCTCGCTAGCAGGCTTCTCGCTCAACATCCTGACGCTGTTTGCACTCGTACTGGCCATCGGTACGGTGGTGGACGATGCTATCGTGGTGGTCGAGGCCGTCATGGCTAAGATGGAGGGCGGCATCAGCGATGCCCGCGAGGCCACCCGTCAGGCTATGAGCGAGGTGTCGGTAGCCGTCGTCTCGTGTACCTTGGTATTCATGGCCGTGTTCATCCCCGTGATGTTCATGCCGGGTACGTCAGGCACATTCTTCACCCAGTTTGGTGTCACCATTGCCTCTTCCGTCGGTCTTTCGTGCGTCTCGGCCCTGACGCTGTGTCCTGCTCTCTGCGCCATCATGATGCGTATGAAAGAAGGTAAGCAGGAAGGCAAGGGCCTGACCTACTACACGAAGAAGGCCTACAACGTGAGCTATAATGCCATCTACAACAAATACAGCAAGGCCGTCCAGAAGTTCATCAAACGCCCCATCTTAGCATGGAGTGTGTTGGCTGTGGCCGCCGTACTGCTGGTATTCTTCATGAAAAGCCTGCCTTCAGGTCTTGTGCCACAAGAAGACCAGGGCGTGTTCCTGGCTGAGTTGCAAGCACCGGAAGGTTCCACGCTGCAGCAGACCCGTGAGATGGTAAAGCAGGTGGAGACGAAAGTGAAGCAGATTCCCGAACTGGAGAGTTTTGCTGTCGCCTGCGGTTATGGTATGTTGTCTGGTGCCGGTTCTAACTACGCTACGCTGGTTGTTCGTCTGAAGAACTGGGAGGAGCGTCCGGGTATGAACCACTTGCTGACCCTTGTCATGTACCGTTTCTACTTCGCCTGTCAGGAGATCAAGGACGTAAGGGTACTGCCCTTCGAGATGCCGCAGATTCCCGGCTATGGTACGAGTAACAGTGTAAGTCTCGTCGTGGAAGATCCCACTGATGGTAATCTGTCGGAGTTCGCCAAGCAGACAGAGCACTTCCTGACCAAACTATCTGAGCGTCCTGAGATTGCCTCCGCCTCATCAACCTACTCGGAGCGCTTCCCGAAGTATCAGGTTGATGTCGATGCTGCCCAGTGCGACCGCGCTGGTGTGACACCTGAAGTCGTTCTCAATACCCTCGGCATCTACTGCGGTGGTGCATATATCGGCAACTTCAACCAGTTTGGTAAGGTCTATCGCATCATGGCGGCGGCCTCGCCCGAATACCGCCTTGACCCGCAGTCGCTGCATAATATCTTTGTTCAGGTAGGTAACGGCAAGATGGCGCCTATTGCCGAGTTCGTAACACTGAAGGAGATTGTTGGTCCTGCCAACATTGAGCACTTCAACCTGTTCCAGAGCATCAGCTGCTATATTTCGTCTAATGGCGGCTATACTGAGGGCGATGTTCACAAGGTTATCGCCGAGGTATTCAAGGAGGAGATGCCCAACACGGCCACTTACGAGTACAGCGGCATGTCGCGTGAGTTGGAGGAGGCTGCCGGCTCCAATGCCACCTCCATCATCTACGTCATCTGCGCCATTCTGATTTACCTCATCCTGGCTTCGCTGTACAACTCGTGGTTCACACCATGGGCTGTGCTGTTCAGCGTGCCGTTCGGACTGATGGGTGCCTTCGTGTTTGCCTATTTCGGCAACCTGCTACAACTGCCGGGCATGGATAATAACATATATCTGCAGACGGGTGTCATCATGCTCATCGGTTTGTTGGCTAAGACGGCCATTCTGATTACTGAGTTCGCCTCTGAGCGTCGCGCCCAGGGCTTGAGTATCGTCGATGCAGCCTTCGAGGCTTGTAAAGAGCGTTTGCGCCCGATCTTAATGACTGTGGCCACGATGATTATCGGTATGATACCGCTCGTTATCGAGGGTGGTGCCGGTGCCAATGGTAATCGTGCTCTCGCCCTTGGCGTCATCGGCGGTATGAGCATCGGTACTGTGGCTCTTCTCTTTGTAGTGCCCGCCTTCTTCATCGTGTTCCAGAAACTGCACGAGCGTTTCCAGGGACAAGTGAAGAATTGACAATTGAGAATTGATAATTGATAATTGAAAATTATGAAAATCAAGAATATCATCACACTTGCAGCCGTGAGCCTGATGCTCACGGGCTGCGGTATATATAATAAGTATGAGCAGAAGACGGAAACGCCCGCCGATGCCTTTGGTACAGACATGAACATCAAGGCAGCCACGGGGGAAACATCTATTGCCCAGATGTCGTGGCGTGAGTTCTTCACCGACCCGCTGCTCCAGCAACTCATCGAGCAGGCGCTGGCCAACAATACCGACCTGAACACTGCCCGTATCGCAGTGGAGAAGAGCGAGGCGGGGCTTAAGGCCGCCAGACTGGCCTATCTGCCGTCACTCTATTTCTCGCCACAGGGCACACTGGCCAAGTTCGACAATAACCCCTGGTCAAAGACCTACAACCTGCCACTGCAGCTGTCAATGGACATTGACGTATTCGGTTCTATCACCAGCAAGAAACGTGCAGCCAAGGCTGTACTCCTACAGGCTCAGATGCAACAGGAGGCTGTACGTGCCAACCTCATCTCGACCACTGCCCAGCAGTACTTCCTGCTACAGGTGCTCGACCGTCAGCTGGAAATCCTCACACAGACTGAAAGTCTCTGGAATGAGTCACTTGAGACTGAAAAGTCACTCTGGGAAAACGGCAAGGCCTATAGCACCGCCGTCAACCAGATGGAGGCATCTTATCTGAACGTAAAGACGCAGATAGCCGATACCCGTCGTAACATCCAATCCGTTGAGAACGCCATCTGCCGTCTGCTGGCCATCAGCCCGCAACATATCAGTCGCCAGAAGTGGGGCAACTCCATCCTGCATCATGCAGAGGCACAGGGCGATGACGATCAGAAGATGTTTGACACCAAGTACCTGCATCTTGGCGTGCCTGCCATGATGCTCGAGAACCGTCCTGACATCCGCATGGCCAACCACGCTATGGAGGAGGCTTTCTACAACACGCAGGCCGCCCGTTCCGCTTTCTTCCCGGGTATTACACTGACGGGATCGGCAGGCTGGACTAACTCGGCTGGCGGTGTGGTTATTGACCCTGGAAAGCTGTTGCTCACAGCCATCGGCTCGCTCACACAGCCCATCTTCGCCCGCGGCAAGATTGTTGCCAATTACAAGATATCCAAACTCACTGAAGAGGATTTGCAGAAGAAATATGTGCAGACGGTCATTGACGCTGGCAATCAGGTGAATGAGGCGATGGCCGACTGTCAGGTGGCCCGTGAGAAACATGGCTACTACCACCGTCAGGTGGAGGTGCTGCGTGAGGCATATACAGGCACCCATGAACTGATGGACAATGGTAAGGCTAGTTACCTCGAAGTGCTCACCGCCCAGGAGAGCCTGCTTAACGCTCAGCTCGGCGAGGCCATGAACATGTACGATGCTGCCGAGGCCGTCATCGCCCTCTACATTGCACTCGGTGGCGGTACGAAGTAAGATTTAAGCAGGGACAATTATGGTACAGGATCTATATATTTTGATGATCACAGCTGCTGTGGTCAGTATTATTTTTAAGTTTCTGAAGCAGCCGGTAGTGCTGGGTTATATCGTGGCTGGTGTGCTGGTAGGTCCTTACCTGTTCGGCGAGACCCTTGTGAATGCTGACAATGTCAAGGTCTGGGGCGACATCGGTGTGCTGTTCGTATTGTTCTGCATCGGCCTGGAGTTCCGCCTGAAGAACCTCATCAGCAGCGGCAAGATTGCGGCAGTAGGTGCACTGACCATCATCTTGGGTATGATGGCGATGGGCTACTGGGTGGGACAGGATGCCAAACTGGATATGATCAACTCGCTGTTCCTGGCGGGCATGCTTTGTATGTCGAGCACCACCATCGTGATGAAGGTCATTGATGAGGCAGGTATGAAAAAGGAGCGTTTCGTCAAGGGCGCTACCAGCATCCTGATAGTGGAGGATGTAGTTGCAGTGGTGCTGATGGTGCTGCTCTCCAGTATCGCCATCCGACATCAGTTCGAAGGCGCTGAACTGCTCAACAAGGTGTTTGTGCTGGCCCTCACGCTCACGGCATGGTTCGTCACCGGCATCCTGATTATTCCTACACTGCTACGCCTCGTAAAGAAACATCTGAACGACGAGACGCTGATCATCCTCGCCTTGGGCCTGTGTTTGGGTATGGTGCTGACGGCCGAGGAAGCCGGCTTCAGCAGTGCGCTCGGTGCTTTTGTGATGGGTTCCATCCTCGCCGAGACAGTGGAGTCGCATCGTATCGAAAAGCTGATGACGCCGCTGAAGAATGTCTTTGCTGCCATCTTCTTCATCTCCGTGGGCATGCTGATTAACCCTTCCTCATTGGTGGATTATTGGTATAGCATCCTCTGGGTCAGCCTGGTGGTCATTGTCGGCATGATTCTTTTCGCCACCTTGGGTTGCTGGTGGGGTGGCGCTACGATGCGCGACTCCATGCTGACCAGCTTCTCGTTTGTGCAGATAGGTGAGTTTTCGTTTATCATCGCCTCACTGGGTACCAGCTTGGGGGTTCTCAATCCTATCATCTATCCTATCATCGTGGCATCCAGTGTGGTGACCACCTTCCTCACGCCTTATATTATGAAGGCTGCGCTTCCCTGCTATAACTTCCTCTACAACCACGCCTCGAGCAGCCTACGCGCTAAGATTGACAGTCGTGAGCAGCGTGTCGCAGAAACAGAGACGGCAACGTCATCCGGCGATACAAACTCATTTGCAGAAAAGGTTCGCCATACCGTCAGGAACACCTTCATCACGAAGCGTCTTGTCAATCTGTTTATCAAGAACATGAGTGCTCATGACGAAAACGCGCGACAAAATTGATACCCCCTATTCCACAACATAAGATTCTATGATTGGAACAAAAGGAAAAAATGCCCAACTGCTGACTCCTGAAGAGAAAACAAAGATTGAAAGCTACTGCAAGGAAGGAGCGGTAGAGGACTGGGAGCCGGACAGCCGACTGTTCAGCCATAGCTGGTTCATTGACGGTGCCATCCTCATTATCCTCACCATCTGCGGCAGCTTGACAGCCCATGCCCAGGAGCATGGAGAGAAGGGCACGGCAGAAAAACCGGCTACTATTGAGGTGCCACAGTGGGTCAAGAACATCAAGTTGAGCGGCTTTGCCATGGTGCAGTATCAGACAACATACGAGGACGAGTACGAGGAAGACGACAACGAGACCAGCACGTTCAACCTGCGTTTTATGCGCCTGACACTCGACGGCAAGATTGGCGACTTCGACTGGCGCACCCAGATACAGGGAACCAACGTCCGTGGAGCAGGCGAGCCTACGGTGCAGTTGCTGGACCTGTATGCCGAATGGACACGCTACAAGGCGTTCCGCGTCCGCGCCGGACAGTTCCAGCGCCCCTTCAGTTTCGAGAGCACGATACACCCCATCTCTCAGGGATTCTTCGACCTGGCCGACGTCATCAAGCAGCTGACGGGCTTCGGTGACCGTGCAGGCGAGAAATCATCGGCAGGCCGCGACATCGGTGTGCAGGTGCAGGGTGACATCCTGCCCAACAGTGCCGGGCGTGCGCTGCTGCACTACCAAGTGGGTCTGTTCAATGGCGAGGGCATCAACCGCAAAGACAAGAACAACCACAAGGACTTGGCCGCGAGCGTCTGGGTGATGCCTATTGAGGGATTGCGCTTAGGCGTATCCGGGTGGACGGGCAGTCATGGCGGCATGATCGTGACCGACGATGCGGGTGGAACGACCGAGGGTGACGTGCCACTGAACCGCTACTGCCTCTTGGCCGAATACGACAAGGACGACTACACCTTCCGCGCCGAATACATCCACTCGCAAGGATGGGGCACGGGTGTCATAGGCAGCCGTACCGTGGACTACAGCCTTGGCGACAAGGCCGACGGATGGTATGTGCTGGGCATCGTGCCGGTCATCAAGAAGAAGCTGCAAGTCAAGGCGCGCTACCAGACCTATCGTGAATCGAAGGAGTGGGGCTCGTCAAAGAATCTCTTCGAGGTGGGCGCCAACTATTTCTTCAGCAAGAACATGCAGTTGAATTTCGAGTATGCCCGCGTCAACGACCGCACGATAGACAGGAAAGACTATAACATATTGGACGTTCAACTGAACTTCCGTTTCTGACAGACGAAAACTCGCTTTTCGTCTGCTTTCGCTTACCCGCGACTTTCAAAATATGCAATAATTGTTTCAAAATAAGCAAAAACTGCTTATGAGGGTCTTTTTTTCTTTGTAATTTAAGATTAAATTGCTATTTTTGCAAACAAGATTTTAAACTAAAACAATTATATCTAAAACAATAATTAACAAGATTAAGATTATGAAGAAAATGACAAAACAGCTCCTAGTAGCTGCCGTGGCTTTATCAGCCCTTACAGCTTGTTCAGACTCTAATTTCAGTGAGTTGGAGTCTGTCGTTATGGAACCATCTGACCTCCGCGCCATGAATACCGCGGTGCTGACTGATGCCAGTGGTCAGGAAATGACATCGGTGTCTTCCAATTTTGGCACCTACTATCTGGACATCAAGTCCGATGGAATGTGGTATATTGAGACTGACAACAACATGGAATTCACTCCTTCCAGAATGTATGGTAGCGGTAGCATGCGCGTACCCGTGTATATTGGTAACAACTGGGCACAGGCACGTCAGCTGACTTACAAGGTCAACTTCTTCGACGTAAACGGAAAGCCCATTCAGTCAGTTACCCGTGGCACCGGTGACGGTTCATCGACGCTGTCGCAGGATGCACTGCTAAGTCTTGACAGATTCAAGAAGGTGGTTAACTCCAACGTCTTTGTCGGCTACGGTTTCGATGCCACGAAGAATCCTGTTCCAGAACTGTGTACTGGCATTCAGATTTTCGAAATGGAGAAGCTCAACGATGTTGATACGCTTGTCAAGCACGGCTTTGTACCACAGACACAGGAGGAGTACTACCATCATACCAGCGACAGTATGATGGACAAGCTGGTTGCCGTAAAGGGTGATTTTGGCGGTAACTTCGGTGCTGTCAAACTGGGTCCGAGTGCCGACGTGAACGTCAACCGCGTATCACAAAAAGGACAGACTGTCGTACAAAAGATGCTGAGACGATCGATGTACAGCCGTGAACTCGCATGGGAAAAGGCTTGGTTTAACCAGGATAACTACACCCACGGCTACCAGTATTACAAGAATCTTTTCCTCACTCAGTTCAAGGATGCCAATGGGGATAAAGCCAAGCAGAAGGCCGCTGCTGACGATTTCTTCAGAATCGTAGGAACCCATGTCATTACAAAATGTCTTTTAGGTTGCGAACTCAACTACCGTATGACTATTGACTCTAAGAAGGTCTATAAGAGCACTGATGTGCAGGCTGCTCTCGACTTCAAGTGGCAGCAACAGATCAAGGACACCGCTGCGCTTGACTCAGCTGCCAAGGCCAAGATGGTAGAACTGATGAAGGACAGCACCAAATTGAAAAACGTCTTCTTCAGCGGCAAGGTACAGGTGACCGATGCTCAGTTTGATGCTGCTTCCTCTACCAAGGCAAAGGTGAAGGCTCGCGGTAATGATATCCAGCTGGTGAACATCCTGGCCACCGGCGGTTCACTCAATTGTGACGACCTCGCTAAGTGGATGCTCGGTGCAGAGCCTGAAAAGGCTACAATGACAGGCATGCAGGTACATCCTATCTACGACATCTTCGACGGTTCTGTCTCTGGCAGCAATGAGGCTCTGGCCCGCGCATATCTTAAGGATTATATTGACAAGAGCTTCTCTCTTGATGAGAATAAATACGGGAACGAGCTTAAAATAGACTTAAGTGACCTTAAATGATGAACAGAAACATATCCTACTCGGCGTTGGTGCTTGCAGCCGCTCTCGTGGCTGCATGCTCCAGCAGCGAAGATATGACAGACAACGGGATGGTCGGTGACAAGAGCAGCAATGCTCCCTTTACCATCCTCGGGTCTCCTGCGGGTAGCGTCGTGAATACAGATGCGTCCTACGGGGAGTACACTGCCTATATCAACGTGCCGGGCAAGTGGTCTGTGGCAACATTGAAGGGACTGGCGAACGTGTATCCGTCATCAGGCGAAGGCCCTACTACGGCCATCGTTCAGGTGGGTGAGAACTGGGGTGCCACGCGCGAGAATGTGCTGACGCTCACCACCCAGGGGACAACCACTCGGGCTGCTGGTGAGAATGAGAACAATTACAAGCTGTCTGTTGTCCAGTCGGGCAATCCCTCACTGGACTCCATCTCGACGGTGTTCTCGGCTAACAAAGGTGCCGGCTACAGCTATATGCCCGGCGGCGAATATTGCGACGGAGCGCTGATCCAGCTGTTCAACCTGGTCACGCTCGACAGCATACAGCAGGCTACGGGAGTCAGGCTGATTTCCGATGACATCTTCCCCACGACCGAACAGGAATACATCACCGCCGACAGCGAGTCGGGTCTCACGAAGGGACTGACTGTCAATGCCTCGGCAGGCATGAACTACGGTTCGGTGAAGAGCAAGGGCAGCGGCAGCGGTAGCGTCAGTGTCGGCGTAGGAAAAGGCCATGAGGAGAAATCCAAGAGCAAGTATGCGCTCAAGCGTCTGAAGACTACCCAGTTCACGCGCGAGATTCATTATATGAACGTGATGGCTCTGTTGAAGCAAGCCACCACGCGTGAAGAGAAACGGAAGTTGCTGTCGCCGGGATTCCTCTCCGTTCAGGAGACGTTTGCCAAGGACATCGCTGCTGCGAAAGGTAATACGGCGAAACAGAATGACCTCTGTGACAAGTTCGTGAGCGAGATTGGTCCTTGCTTTATCAACAAGTCGGTCATGGGTGTGGTGCTCGACTATCAGATTAGCGTTGATAGCACCGCACTGCGAGACAACTTAGGTGTCGAAGTGGCACTTGAAGTCAGCTTCCAGAAGAATATCAAAGCTTCTGGCGGCGGAACGATTGACATCGGTGTGTCCAAAGAAGCTACCGACCTGCAGAACAAGACTACTTCCACCGTCAAGGTGCGCGGCGGCGATGTCAGTCAGGTGTGCATCCTCGTCACCGGCGGCCAGCTGTTGGACAGCGAGGTCACCGCCTGGCAGACCAGCTGTACCCCCACGCGTGCCGTCATGGTCGACATGTCGCTCATTCCCATCTATGCACTCATCGCGAACGATTATGCCCGTCAGGTGCTGGCTGACTACTTCAATTTAAAATTGAAAAATTGAAGAATTGAAAAATTGAAATATTAAAATGATGAATCGTTTATACTATCTGCTCCTTCTTGTCGGTGTACTGGCGGTGGCTTCCTGCAGTCAGGGCGACCCATTGTCGGACGAAGAATACTATGCTCTTTATGGCATGAACAGAAGGGGAACCGACGGAAACGGACAACCGACAGCGACCTACGTATCCAGGTTGCTGGCCCCTCCGGGCTTCGAACGTGGTGTGGGCTATGCCTATGCCACTGGTGCCGAATATCTGGAAGGAGTGACGTTCAACATCTTCAACCTCAACTATCTGGACTCCATCCAGTATGTCAAGGGGCTGAACTTCGTCAGCGACGACTACACGCCGTACAGCGAGGAACAGGTTATCACCGGCGAGACACGCAGTGCCGTCTCCAAGCAGCTGGCACTGTCGGCAAGCGTCGGTGTCAACTTCATCGTTGCCGACATCAATGTGTCAGGTAATTACTCCAAGGGTAGCGTGAAGGAGAGCGAGTCGGTGTTTGCCATGAAGCGCACCAAGCGCGTGGCCTACTGCCGCGACCTTCAGTACAAGAATATCATTATGTACTATAAGGAGACGGGCGACAGCATGGTCTTCTCTCCCGGTTTCTATGCTGACTGGAAGAAGCTCGAAGGCAACAACGCCAAGACGGCTGGTGTGAGCAATCAGGATGTCCTGGATTTCGTGAACAAGTGGGGACGTGGCTTCGTGGCACGTTCGTTCATGGGTGGCGTGCTGGAGTATACACTGCAGATCGACAAGTCGTCACTCAGCGAGAACCAGAGTCTCGAGATGGCACTCAATGCCAGTATTGGAATCATCATCGGTGCGGAGGCCTCATCGAGTGTGGGAACCCAGGAGTTCTCGAAAATCTCGCGTGACCGCTACAACCTTGACATCCACGTCCGTGGTGGCAATGTACAGGCTGTCACCGAGGTGTTGTCGGGTGAGACCTCGTCACCGAAGGGTATCAAGGAGTGGTTAGAGAGTGTCAACTTCCCCCCGACGCCAGAGAGTGAGAAACTGAAATTGTGCGCCATGACCGACGTGAAGATTGCATCCATTGCTAACCTCTTCACCGGTAAGGTGCAGGACAGAGTGAACTATATATTGCGTACGTACAATTAAGAGGTAAGAAGTAAGAGGTAAGAAGTAAGAAGGAAGAATGAAGTACACCTTATTATATATAATAGTAGCAGCAGGGCTGATGACTTTGGCATCATGCAGCAGTGACGACGGCATATCCGTAGTCCCCGAGACGCCCCAGGTTGCCAACGCCTCCTCAGGCAATTCAGAACCAGAGTCATGGATAGCCAATGCCTATACCCCTGGCGACCTGCAGCAAGTGGAAGAGGCCATAGGCGCTATCCGTGGTGCGGGCTATACCTACAGAGACAACGAATCATACTGTGTCGGTACTGACATGGAAGTGTTCAACATGCGCAAACTGCGCGATATGGAAAGGAAGTACAATACCACCTATCTGGTGGATGACTACATCCCATACAGCAGCCAGAAGTTCTTCTACAGCGAGGACATCCAGGGTCTGAAGGACTCGCTGGGTCTCGACATCGGTATCGGCTTCTCCGCCGGCGTGTTCTCCGTAGATGTGGATGTGGCCTTCAACAAGAAGAGTTTCTCCACCCAGCAGCGCTATTATTCCATGCTGAGCTTGAAGCAGAGCTACTTCTCGCGCGACCTCAACTACCTGAACCTGCGCGAACAGGTGGTCAATGCCCTGGCCGACTCGCCGGTAGCCAACACCTATCCCAGCATCGATGCTGACTCATTGGCCAAGGTTGTACCGATGTTCCGCGAGGTTTATGCGCCAGGCTTCGCAGAGGTGATGCAGAAGTTCATCCGTAAGATCCATGCCGCCCCGACGGCATTTGCTGCCAGCGGCATCTGCCGTGAGTTTATCGATGAGGTAGGCTCCGGCTTCGTCATCCGTTCCGTCTTAGGTTGTTCGTTGGACTATTACAACACGACCACCAAAGATTCCGTGTCCAACTCGCTCGACGTGAAGGTGGCATTGGAGTTGTCTATTCAGATCAAGTTCATCTCCGTCGGCACCAGCATCAGTTCTGAATATCATGACGCCGCCATGCAGTGCAGCCGCAATTCGGAGAGCCACATCATCGCCCGTGGTGGTGACGTGTCGAAGGTAACGGCATTCACCACCGGTCAGAAGGGAACGATAGACACGGAGACACTGAAAGAGTGGCAGGCAACGGTGACACCTCAGGATGCCGCCCTCATCGACATCCGTCTGGTGCCTATCTACGAGGTGATCTACGATCAAAAGACGCGCACCATTCTGCAGAACTATATGAACAAATCACTACGCAACTATGAAGACTAACAAATTTACCCTATACTTATCACTGATCTTATCACTACAACTGGTCTTCGTTTCCTGTTCAGATGACCTGACGGGTGCAGATGCTGACGCCAACGGCAATCTGTTGACGAGAGGTTATTCAGATGAGCAGATACAGATGCAGCGCCTGGGATATGCCTTCAATGCAGCCGGCAATGTGATGGACGACAGCAGCTTTTCCACAAAGCCGATCCTCAGCATCACGCAACTCGAAAAAGCAGAAAAGAAGTATGGACCGATTGTCAGTGCTGAGCGCCGCAATTACACATCGGTGGACATCTTCAGTGGAAGTACGCTTCAGGAAATGGGTAGTGAGGAGACCAAGTACACCATTGACGACAGCGAAGCCATCGGCAGTGGCAAGTATTACCGCAAGAACACCACGTTTGCTAAAATTACGTGGAAACATCATTATAAAGCCCACATGTTCGTCAAGCACATCATGGCTACCAAGACCATTGATGCCGGTTTGCTGCGCTGTCTGAGACTGGACGATCTGAATGATGCTGAAAGCGTGCTGGAAGCCGACTTCCGCAAGGCGGTGGCTGCCCTGGTCAGTAAAGGCGAGGGTGCTATCACCGAGGCTGATGCCACCGAATTTTCCGAAAAATACGGCACGCACCTCGTGGTATCTTCCAACCTGGGTGCCATGATTGAGTTGCAGATGGAAATCAATCGCGACTCCTGCGTGGACAAAGAATATGCGACGCAGCAGGTCAGCGAGGTCGTGCTGGGTAAGCAGGTGACCAAGACCACCAGCTCGAAGGTCATCAAGGAGGTTTCCACCGATACCCTCATGTATGAAGGACTTATTAAGGTCAAAGGCGGTCGGAAAGCCGACTGCAACAAGCTGCATTTGACCTTCGACCATAAAGGCGCGAAAGCCCAGAAGATCGGCGACGGCGACTATACGACCTGGGCCAACAATGTCAGCATCGAGCCCGACAGCTATAATGCCACTTTTGTCAGCGGACGCTTCCTGCCCTTATACAGCTTGTTTGAGACTTCCACGACGCGTCAGGTGCTGCGCCAGGTCTATAAGCTTTACATGAAAAAAGAGGCACCCACCCAGGAAGAAGAGGAGCCTGCCTACGGTGTCCTGCCCGTCAAGGGCAACTATGGTGCCGACGTGCGGGTGGCTTCATTTGGCAGCGACAAGGCCGCCATCCTGTGTCAGGAGTATGTGCCTTCCATCCGTAGCGACAAGCCCTGTGTGGTGGCTTACCCGTTACTGAAGGACATCAATGGAGATATTCGTCCATACTTATTCGCTGGACTGTTCGTGGGCGATGAGAGCCACCGTCCCGGACGCGTCATCTGGAAGGGTAGCGCATCGGTCTACACGCCTTCCGACAGCATTTTCTTCGAGAGCGACAGTGCTCGCATCCACAATCTCTTCGACGAGAAGACTCATCAGCTGAAGAACGTGTATTTCTACTGGAATGCCGTGCATCCCTATCCATGTCCCACCAAAACGGATACCCCGGCCGCTTATAGCGCGACCGTGTTCAAAGCGCAACCTGCCACGCTGGCTGAGCCGACTACGTTTGCCAAGGTTGCCAGCACCTTCTGGTCGGTACGTCCGGTGGCACTGAAAACGGACAATCTCCTGAAATACTGGAAAGAAGACTCGCTGTTCATGAAGTTCGCAGAGGAAAAAAATAAGGACAATGATGGCGTCATCTATAAGCATCAGGTCGGTGACAAGACATATCACTTCTGTCTGTTGGACGGCGGCGATAATATCAAGCGCGTCAAGGATCAGACAGACGACAACAATGCCGACAAGAAGTGGACGATAGCCGTGAGCCGCTCGATGAACGCATTGGGACTGGAGAGCTACCTGCCCTCGGTGTACCAGTCGAAGAGCATCACCAAGATGCTGGGCAACCGCATGAACATCTTCTACAGCCACGACTACGACGGGCGTAACATGCTCGGACTGGACTGGCCTACCGGCTATTGGGTTATCTCACACCCCTATCAGACGGAATTTGCCACCACCTTTACACAGAACGACGATCAGGGAATACCGGTCGTCACCGATGATGCTAAAGAGGTGCAAATCATGCGTCTGAGCGGTTCCGGTACCGACCTGTTGCTGGAATATCCGATGTATGTGAGGGCCTTTAACTACTCCGACCAGGCGTTCTTCAAGTTCTTCCCGATATATATCACGATAGATAAGTTTTGAGCATTATGAATAAAGCTAACTTTTTACTTCTCTCGCTTTTTACTTTTTTAATCTTCACATCCTGTACGCGTGAAGATGCACTGGAGCAGTACGATCCTGCGAATGCCTATGGCGACTATAGTGAGAGCTATTGGACGAGGGTACATGCGGCACAGCGCCAGGCCTACATCGGCGACCTGTATCGCAGCTATGGTGTGGGCTACGGCTATAACGGCACGGGAAAGTACAGCAACTACGACGAGGTACGCGACCGCGTCATCGACCTGTCGTATATCCAGCAGTTCGATGCTGAGCATGGCTCTTCAACGGTTGTCGACGATGTATCGCCGTCATCCTTCCATCATGTGTACAGCGGTACCGACGCCATGACCATCTGCCAGAAGCTCACGGCTAAAGCCTCGGCGAAGGTTGACTTGCTACTCTTCCAGGGAGAGGCTTCGACCACCTTCAACAAGACCGACCTGACGAGTAACGAGTATGCCTTCTGCACTATTCACGACGGACTGACCGTGGCATCGCGCCATTTGGAGCCCTACGATCTGTATTATATCGCCCGTCAGCATCCCAAGGCGCTCTCACCGGGCTTCCTACGCTATCAGGAGCTCGCTAAAGAGGCTATCAAGAAGAATAATAACCTGACGGAAGCCAAACGTGTCCTGCAGAACATGCTGCAGACCTATGGTACGCATATCATCTATCATGCCCAGTTGGGTGGCAAACTGAAGTTCACGACCACCATGAACCGCCATGTGGTCGATAGTCGCAACTCGTTGGATGAGCAAGCGGGCATATCGTTCCTCCATTGCATCGGAACTAAAAAGGGCACCCAGAAAGACAACTGGGTGGTTAACACGTCGGAAAACCGTGAGACCCATATCGAGGCGCTCGGTGGCAACAGTGCCATCGCCTTGGAGTTCATAGCGCTGCAAGAAAGCAATGACATGACAGCGAGAAGCCAGAAGATAGACGAGTGGTTCAAGTCGCTGAAGTTCGACCCCACCTTGCCCAAGGACAGCAGTAATGTCGAACTGATTGAGATCAAGGTGGCACCTATCTCCGACCTCATCTTTGACGAGGAAGTAGCCGACCTCTACAAAACGCTGGTGGGCGAACACGTCAAGTACGAGACCGAGGTCATGCCGCGCGCCAGGAACCAGATCTATGCCCGGATACCTTTCTCCGGCCTTAAGACCATGAACCGTACCGGCAACACTCAGGTGGTCGTCAACCACGAGATTATCGGTGAGGTGCTCAACGAATATGTTCACAATGTAGAATATACGGTGTTCTATCCCACGCTGGGTGGCAAGGTGTGTCGCGAAGGTCTTGGCCGCCGTTGCAGCGACGATAGCCTGTTCACCATCACGTGGCAGTATCTGGACGGCGCAGAGAAGCAGGCGAAGGCATACGTCACACCCCTCTTGCGACTCAACTACGATGACTACGTCTATTATAATAATGGTGAGATTGACATCGCACCAGCCGATAACGCAACGTCCTATGTGCCTGTCGACGACATCATCCCGGGTGCCATCTATATGTGGAACGACACCTGTCTGTCGTGCATGAAGATAGGCCCTTACTTCCTGCATCAGGGTGTACTGGCCAATACCAGCAGTGACGTGTCGGCGATGAACACCGTATATACGTTGCTTCAGGATGTGCCGCTGGGCTATGAAGTGGCAGACTCGTTGACACTCAATGAGATATTACACTTTATGTACTACTCTGGTGAGGTGTTTGCTGCTGACCGCATCGAGTGGAACAGTGTTCCACCGTTCTTCACCAACAAACAGTTTATCCTGCGCAAAAACACTTCTGACAAGTACGGTATTTTCAGTCTGGAACCGAAACAAGCCGTTGTCACTTCCTGGCCGAAAGAGACCATGGGACAGGCACTGCTGCGCAGAAAGGACTTTATGTTTAAATAAGAGGTTAGAGATATGACTATGAAATACGATGACAGAAAGCATTCGAGTAGAGGATTGACGATGAAGTGGTTGTTAGGCGCAGCATTCTTCACTCTTCACTCTTCACTCTTCACTTCCATTGCCATGGCCCAATCGGGTATGGTGACGGAAATCAAAGTCGTTGCCGTTGACGAGTTCAAAGAGCTGGCAGGCCAGGCCAGCGGCTATAGCGGCAGTGGCGATAAAGATTTGGATTTCCGCAAGGGTAGGGGTGGTGGCTATGTGTTTGCCCTCTCCAAGAACAGTTCCGATGCTGCCGATACGGTAAACTATATCACCGACGTGGTGGTGACGGCAGACCGTAAAGACAACTATGGCATGGAGTATGATGACAATGCAAAAAAATACCTGCCTGCCGCCTTCTATCAGGAGGAAAAGGCGCATAAGGACGGGCTCTACCGTGGCGGTCTGAACGGTCGTAACTATGGCATTTATGGTGGTGCCTACCCTGGTCAGGAACATGTCTATATCAGTCATACTGGCAACAAAGATTTTAATAATAAGGTGCTCAAGGCGGTAAAAGTCACTGCCAGCAGACCCTCAAGCTTGAATAAAGACCAGACGCAGAGCGGTCCTCATGCCGGCGGCGGACGCTATTTTGTCTTTACCTGGCATCGCCATAATTCTGTATACACGAAAACCGGTGATGTGAACACCCATGAGCACTTTTGCGATCTCGACCAATGTAAGCTCTTTAGGGTAGAGAAACACAATTTCGATCAGCGCTATGGCAACGACAAGTGGTGTCAGTTGCCCGAGACCGATCCGCTGCGGTTAGAACGGCACTACAAGCAATGTAAGGACTGCGGACAGGTGGTCTATGAAACCCATAAGTTTGCCACCTACACGTCTGACTGGACGTCACACAACAAGCGATGCCTGGATTGCGACCTGGTCGAGCCGGCCGGTCATGTCAATTTCGGCAAGAAGAAGATTCCCGTTGACGAATTTTCGCACATGCTTTACTGCGACAGCTGTGGATTCCTCCAGAAAGTTCCACACGACTACTCGTACAAACGCTCCGAAAAGGGCAAGGACTGCGAGCACACGCTGGTGGAATATACGTGCAGCCACTGTTATTATGTGGCATTGTTCGAGGAACCGGGCTTGGGGCATGACTACAACGCCTATGGCATCTGCAGCCGCACGGGCTGTCTCCATCCCTATCAGCAGCCTGAGGTGGAGAAGACGGCTGACGGCAAGGACAGCGTGTTTGTCATCAAGACCTTCGGCAACCTCTATTGGATAGCCGACTATGTGAACAACCGGCGACCCAAGACCAATATCCGATTGGCCAACGACCTCATCGCCGATAAGTATATGATGCTGCCATGGCGCCCCATCGGGGCGACCGACAGCACGGCATACCAGGGAACCTTTGATGGTGGCGGCCACGTCATCAGCATGCTTCAGACGGAAGAACCCGTGGCAGGCTGTGGCTACCGTGGACTCTTCGGTGCCATCGGCAAGGATGCCACCGTGAAAAACGTGGCCATCGCCGCCTGCAATATGCGCGGCTGGAACAATGTCGGAGCCGTGGCAGGTGTCAACGAAGGTACCATCAAAGACTGCCATGTGGTGTTCTCTATCATGAGTAGTGTCGGCTCGGGCATGAACCTCGGCGGCATCTGCGGACTGAACAGAGGCAGCATCACCGGCTGTACCACGGAGAATAATGTCTGGGTAGGTGGCGTGCGCGACTATGCCGGCGGTATCTGCGGCACCAACGAAGGGGGAACCCTTTCTGGCAACACCTACGCTGCCATCTGTGGCAGCGGATCGGATGCTGCACTACCGGAAACGGCGGCGGAACAATAATTGATAATTGACAATTGATAATTGATAATTATGATTACCAATAATAATATAAGACGGATGAGTGTAAAAATAAACATGACGATGAGGACCTTGCTGTGCGCAGCATTTCTCATTTCTCATTTCTCATTACTCATTTGCCCCGCAGAAGCGCAGGGCAAGGCACAATTCCCACATGAGGGAGGTACGACCAGTGACGGTATCATCGTCACCAAACCTGTTTTGGATCATTTCACGAAGATGACAGGCAAGGAGTCGTATCAGGTGGACAACCAATACGCGAGTCCTTCTATCAATTTCTCTGTCACCGTGCCAAATGGGAAAACAGCTGTTATTCAATATAAGCTCTTCTTCAACATTTCGTCTATGTTCATGGATGAAGAAGTTCCAGCCGGAAGCAGAATCACTTTCGATGCGAAGGTTGATGGAATAAACGCGGTATCACATGACGACATGTCCACCCTCAGTCGTCAGGCCGATGAAGTCACGGTTCCTTCGGGCACGCACCAGATTTCTTTAGAGGTGCTTTTCATGCCTGACGATTTACAATATTCAGGAGGTATCGACAGCTTGTCTATTCATCTCCATCAGTTCGTCCTCAAGGAAAAGGCGAAGGAGCCGGTATGTGGTGTAAAGGGTACGAACCGTTATACCTGCGACGGCTGTGGCAAAGATAGCTTGGAGATTGTCATGCCTTCACATACAGAACACAGCTGGATTGTGTCGTCATCTGGTCAGAAAGCCAGTTGTATGAGCAACGTGGGCAAGTTGTCAAGGTGTGAGTTTTGCCCGATGACCAGCATAGAACACGATGGCGTGTTGAAAGAACATGATTTCGACAACAACGGTAAGTGTAAGGTGTGCGGACTGAGCATGCCAAAATCCAATGCCGACGGTTCGGTTTACGAGGTTAACACTGCCGGCGAAATGCGCGTCCTGGCCGAGATGATATCGATTGGTCGGGTTTCCGGTAACATCGGCGTCGACATCAAGTCCGACCTGGTGTTCAACAGTGATCTGCCTATGATGCCCTTAGGCACCCCCGACCATCCGTTCCAGGGCGTGCTCAATGGCAATGGTCACCGTATTCGCGGCATCAGCAATTGCTATCAGAGTACCGACTGTCTGGGCTTTGTGGGCGTAGCGAAGGGTACGCTGCAGGCACATGCCGTCATTGCCAACCTCATCTTCGATGGCGAAAACAACCTGAACGGTGATGCCTGTGTAGGCGGCATCGTGGGCTACGCGGAGAATTGTGACATCCTGAACTGTGCCAGTTTCGGCACCTTGGAAGGTACCAACTATGTCGGAGGCATCGTGGGCTATGCTGACTTGCAGGTGAGCATCCACCATTGTGCATCGGCAGCTAACATCCAGACCAAAGGCACATGGAACCCGATAGCGTGCGGCATGCCTAACGGACATGTCCTCAATAGTTACAGTGCCTCTACCAACGTCAGTGGCGGCACCTTGGATCTGCTGGCTACCGCCTCATCACGTCATTGCTTCTCCACGCAAGACGGTATCAGCGGTTTCACCCGCCTCGGTCAGGACGTCTTCTCATCATACGATATGCTGGAGTTGCTCAAGGAACAAAGCGAGACGGCCTACTTCGTGATGTCGGAGACGGATCACTATCCCATACCTGTTGTCAACAGCGACATCACTGCTCAGCATAACAAAGCCCTTGGAGCACCGATGCGTGCTTCCCTGCGACGTGCTCCGGCAGACGGTGGCAACGATTATTATACCCACGAAAAGGATAGCGGGACAGAGGAATTCGGCAACTATGTCAGTGAGAACTCACCTACTCAGTATTTCTATACCGTAGAGGATGTCATGCGCAAGAATGCCCTTTTGCATCCCGATCTGAATTGCCTGTATATTGTCTCACGCACCGTTCCTGAGGGCTCCAAACTCTACGAGCCGGTCAGCGGAGGCGATTTGCTGGGCTTGGAATCCTATCTCATTCCTGATGATTCGTCATACATCCGGTTACGAGAATACACGCTGGTATCGGCCACTCAGTTGAAAGCCGTTTCCGAGATCATCAATTACCAAATCGGAAATTATGAAAGCATCGACCAATACACCATCAATAACGAAAACTATACACTCAAGTCGCGCATCAGTTATGAGGACGAAAACAACATCCTCTATCAGGAAAATACCGATGGTGTCATGAGAACAGTCTGGAGCATTGAGACGGAATATAACGAAACAGGACATGCTTCCGTCACCAGCGGTTTCTCACATAATTACGTCACAGGCGAGAAGCGGCTGGAGTATAGTTACACATACGACAATAAAGACAGTGGTGATGCCCAGAAAGACAACTCCTATATAGAGTACACAGAGGGCAATCTGATCCATATCTTGTTCAATAATACTACCCCCGACGACCCCAATACGGTCATACGTGAACACTATATCCTTCGTGCTTCCGACCAGTGTCTCATTGAAACGCGTACGGAGACTGTGAAGAATGGCGTGACAACGCTGCTCAGCGGTATATACTTCATCTTCGAAGACGACGGCTCGCTGATGCAGTCGGTGGCCTTCGCCCCCGTCGAGGGATCCAATGACCTGCGTCCGTATATGTATTATGAATATGTTGGCGGCTGGTTTGCCAATCCCATTGCTACGGCTATCGAGATACCCACGGTGAATAAGCCGTCATTGAAAGGCCGTATGGATCACAACATCTACGACCTGCAGGGCCGCGTGGTCGGCAGGGTGACGGATGCGCAGAATCCGTTCAGCGGGCTGCCCCGTGGACTCTATGTCTATCAGGGCAAGAAGTATGTGAAGAGGTAAGATGTGAGAAGTAAGAGGTAAGATGTAAGAGTTATGAAGAAAGCGTCCCGAATTTTCTTGGCACTGATGGTGCTCTGTTCACTCAGTGCATCAGCACAACAATATGAAATCAATCCCCGTAGCGGTATGAAGAACGGGGTGGTTACGCCTCGTGTGACAGCGGCCAGTGCCGGTGATATGGTGACTGTTGTCTGTAAGCCGAATGACGGCTATGGCTTGTCAAAGGGCGCTTACTTCGGCGTGAAAAACGAGAAGGGCGAATACATCCTGACCGAGGTGGCTAAGAATACCAGTACCTACCCTGACGACCGTGCCAATGAAGAACAGACGTTTACGTTCACGATGCCTGCCGCCAAGGTGGAGGTATGGGCTGACTTTGTCCCTTTGAGCATACTGAAGATTCATCAGACAGCAGGTGGCAAACTGGAACCGGTATATGGTGTAAAAAAAGCTACCAAACCGGACTCCACTGTGGTCAGGAATGTGCCGTTGAAACCTATCAAGCTCAAAGTCATTCCTAATACAGGTTACGAACTTCTGGATGTGAAATTTGAGAATGTTGCCCGAAAATACTGCACCACGACGGACACACTCATCACCGTTAAAATACCTAACGATGACCATGACACCGTACATGTGACACCCATCTTCAGCAAGAATCAATACAAGGTGACTGTCAACGGGAAACATGAGTATATACAGGTGGATGTGAGCAATATGACGCCGAAGGCTCGCGAAGAGGTAACTGTTGAATTGCTGTGTGACCAGGGCTATATCCCGAAGGATTTCACTATCACGGGCTGCGATGGCACGTGGTGGCTGGTGGACAAGCCTGAGAAGCAAAGCAATGGCAAATGGAAAGTGGTCTATCGCTTCAAGGTAGGTCTGCAGAATGTCTCGATGCTCGTGAATCAGGAGCGGGTATATACTGTCACCGTCAACGACAAGTTGAAAACCGGACGCATCAAGACGTATATCCCCGAGGTGATTCCCGGTTTCCAGGGCTTGGCACGCAGCGGACAGAACGTGCCCGTGGTGTTTATGATGCCTGAAAGTTTTAGTGCCACGTACACTGTCCAAGGAAAGCCCTCGTCCGATGTGCTTTACCATAATGAGCTGCGTAACAGTTTCGCAGATAAGGGCATGTCGGGCTGGACAGAGACCGACGACTATATCAACGCAGGACTGCAGATGAAGGCTTTCAGCGATTCCCCAGAGAATAATTATTGGCGGGGCAGTGTGAAGAACATCGTGAGGCAGAGCGTGTCGATTGCCGATCGTAAATTCCCGGACAATGCCAAGAACGATGGCAAGTTGCGCATTGCAGCCATTGCCAGCATCAATCCATGCAGTGGCCGTAGTGCAAAGGTGAGCATTGTGGCCAATGGTAAAGACATGACCGAATCCCAATTGACGGTTGCCGACCTGAGTCATCAATCAGAAGGTTGGCAGACCGTATACTTCACGGGCGAGGTGAATGGCAAAGCCGAAACACTGACGCTACAGGTCAACTCAGAAGGTGAGAATCAGACGAAGAAGCGTAGCTATGAGGGTCCGATGTTCGACGACCTCTGCCTGCTGATACCCACAGACGGGAAAGCTATCCATAACGAAGATGTGCTGAACCTGACCATCGACAACAGCGACGTGACCGTCAACTATACGCCATCGGGTAAGCAAAGCACGGTGAGCGTCCAGAAAAACAGCCATGCTACCGTAACCCTGCGTAATGTCACCACAGAGCAGGAGGGCGAATCCATCCAAGCGGTGGAAAACGATGTTATCGAGATTCAGGCACAGGCTGACGAAGGCTATGCCGTCTACCAAGTGAAAGTGCCTCAGCCTAACATCCTGACTACCGACAGTCTCGACATCGACAACCGTAAGGTTTACTGTCACTACACCAAGAGTGACGCGGCTGATGAGACCATTCAGCTGACCGTGGGAGGATATCAAGTATATGTAAGGAACAGCTACGGAGGAACCGTCACGGCTGATAACCCGAAAGCCAAACAGGGCGAGAAGGTAGTACTAACCGTCGAGACCAATCCGGGATGCAAGCTGAGACGGATCAAGATTAATCCTGCCGGTGCTGTGACCCTCTCAAAAGAAGACGTCGATGAAGCAACCGGAGCCGGCAAATATTCGTTCATCATGCCCACCTCGTACGTCAGGCTGAATCCAGAGTTCACCGTCCCCATCACCACCGCAGAAGACTTGGCGAAGATTGCTTCAAAGTCGGGCGAGTTTGTGCTCACGAGCGATTTGGACTTGGGTGACTCATGGAATAAAAAGTATTCTATTTCAGGCGATTTCGACGGTAACGGCCACTCCATCACCTACGGTGGTTCACAAAGTCTTTTCTTTACCGTTACCGGTTCCGTGCGTCATCTGTATGTCAATGCCAACGTGAAAGGCTCTGGTTCGTACGTCGGCGGCATAGCCATGACAAATTCCGGTGTCATCGAGGACTGTGAGGTGAGCGGCACGGTAAGCAACCCGGTAGCCAACGCATCGCAAAATTCATACGTAGGCGGTGTAGCAGGCCGTAACGCAGGAGGTACTATCTCCCACTGTCATGTCATCTGCGATGCCATCGACGCACCGACGGCCTGCGGCATCACCTGGCAGGGAGAGAATGGCACCGTCAGGGACAACGTCTTCAACGGCCAGTTCGGACAGAGTGCCAAACAGATGTATATGGTTTGCAACGGCATCACTAACAGCACCATTGAGGGTAACAAATACATCGCCAACCCAGGCAACCAGGAAGCGGAGCTTGTGAGCGGTGTGACACTCGGCATGACTGACGACCTGGTACAACAAGCCAAGGACGAGGCGGACACCTGTCCCGTCTATGCCGCCAGCATCAGGAAAAAATACTCCAACGTCTATAACGTCGACCTCAAGACCACCACGGAGGTGCAGATTGTCAATCTGTCGGGAGAGTCGGCTGTACCCGGTGCCACTTTCACGGCATCCGTGCGTGTCACTGGCAACAACCACCTTGAAAGCATCTTCATGGAAGGCACCGACGGCAGCGACCGTCAGCGTGTGGCATTTACCGACAATACCGAGAACGGCTATGCCTTCTCGTTCACGATGCCGGCTCATGATGTCAATGTCGTCTTCCAGACGAAGGCAGGCCGACTGATCCAGACTGCCAAGAACCTGATCGATATGAACAATGTACCCGGTACCTACTACCTGGTGCGTGACATCACCTTGAACAACTGGGGCAAGCAGTTGTATCTGAACGGTAACTTCTACGGTGACGGACACACCATCCAGTATAATGCCTCGAGTTCCTGCAACGGACTGTTCTATGAAATCTCAAGTGGCGCATTGCTCCAGGGACTGCGTGTCGTGGGTTATGTAGACACCGAGGTCAACTGTGGCGGTATTGCCTTGACCAACAACGGCACCATCCGCGACTGTCATTTCAGTGGCCGTATCACGAACAAATCGGTAATAACGACTAAGAAAACCCAGAAAAAGGGCAAGGTTGCTGCCATTGCCTGCAACACGGCCGGGGAAGGAAGTCTGATAGACCACTGTTCAGCTACAGGCGAACTGAAAAACGATAAAAACCAGACGTATATCGACAACCACCCGCTGTGTTCCCAGAGTGATGCCAAGATCACCGACAGCCACTGGGTAAGTTCCACCCAGACCGACAAATACCAAGAGTTGCTCACTCTGGCCAATGCTGCAAGCAAAGACTATTCTGTCTATGCCGAAGGCATTCTCGACAAGATCAATCCCCGCTACGTGACGGGCAGTACGACCGGGCGTGTTGAGCATGGTCAGACGCTTGACGAGCTGACCATCACCGACGGCGAGCCGTTCCTCTGTACGAGCGACATCAAGGTCAACCGCGTCATCTATAAGCGTCAGGGCACCAACAACCTGGATCTGTGGGTGCTCCCGTTTGGTTTCGACCGTATCGCCGGCTCAGGCCGTTTCGAATATCATGAGACGATGAAAGCCGAAAGGGCACTGCCTACCATTGAGAAAGGCCATACGCTGACGCTGAGCAATACGCCCTCGTCCATCAGCTATCATCCCAACGAACCGTGGTTAGTGAAAGGTAACGGTGACGAATTCGTGCTGACCAGCTCTGCCGGTCCCATCACCATCAAAGCTACCTACCATACGGATATCAAAAGCTATGCTTCCGCCACGGAAGAAGGCCATTTCTATGCCACCTACGACAGCATACCTGCCAAGGAAGCAGCTAACAACCTTATTTATATATGGAATGGCACTAAGCAGGAATTTGAGCTGGCCGACAATGGAGATATCCTGCCGTTCCGCTTCTATCTGCAGTTCTACCACAAGACCAATAAGGAATTTGAGAAATACACGCAGACCGAGTGGAGCAGACAGGAAGATGCAAGAACAAACAAGCGCGCCGCTACGGCCAGTGCACCACGCCGTGCCGCTGCTGTCATAGCCGATGGCTGGCAGCCTGTCTTCCTCGATCCGCGTCAGCCGCAGAGCATCACCAGTAGTATGTTAGACTATTACGATGTGGCCTGTCTGACCGATGTCAATGCCGATGTCTTCGACGAGGATGCCGATGAACCGCTTGCTGTGGTTTCACTCGTCTATCAGCTGGTAGACAGCCACACCGACCTCCCTGCAGCACTGCCTCTGCTGGTGCGTGCCAAGCGTTCGGATGCCAAGCCGTTGGCTGATGAGCAGACGGGTAATGAACTGGATGATGACGACATTGACTTGCCGCACTACTGGTGCGCTGCGTATGGCAACCGTCTCGACATCTGGGCGCTGCCCTCATCAGAGAAATATGCCGACTTGGCAGAATACGGTGCTATGATGTTCGAAGACAACTACTATGACCAGTCCTTCCTCTATGCTTCTGACAATGACACCCGTACTACGACTCCTATGAGCTATTGCATCACGCTGTACAACACCGACACCTACGAACTGCTGCCGCTGATTGGCGACCGCGTTTACGTAGAGTTCCTCTCGGCAACCGGTGAGACGACAGGCATAAGCGACGCTACGCGTCTAAATAATAAAGAACAAATAATAAATAATGTCTACGACTTGCAGGGTCGCAAGGTTGCTCAACCTACGAAGGGCTTGTATATTATTAACGGTCGTAAGGTCGTGATAAAGTAAAAGGAGGAGATGATTATGAAAAAGATATTTTTAGCACTGACGCTGCTTGCCAGCTTCGTTTCTCAAGCGTATGGTTCAGAACTTGTTCACATCCGTAATGCTAGTGACTGGCATACGTTTGCCGTGATGGTGAATGATGCCAGAAATCGGTATGACGTGAATGCTGTTCTTGATGCCGACATCACGACCAGTGAGCACGTGGGAGTAACCCATGAGGCATACTATCGCGGCACCTTCGATGGTAACGGCCATACGCTGACCTTCAACAAAAAGTGGTCGGGCGAGAGATTTATTGCTCCCTTTCGTTATGTAGGCAATGCTACTATAAAGAACCTTCATACGGCAGGCTCCATTGAGTCCAACGAAATGTATCCTGCTGGCCTCGTCGCAGAAGTATATCATAGTCCGGCGACTATAGAGGGCTGTATCTCATCAGTCACCCTCAAGGGTACCATGAATGGCGAAGGCACTCTCGCAGGCTTCGTAGGACGTGTAAGTAAAACCAATGTCATGATATCCAACTGTAAGTTTGATGGCAGTTTTGAGGGTGCTAATAGCTATGGAAATGGTGGCTTCATAAGTTGGGTTGACGAAGAGAGTTCAGCTACTATCGAAAATTGTCTCTTTGCCCCCAACCATATCAACACCAAGTTCGATGAATGCAGAACATGGGCACGTCAGGATAATAGAGGTTCTGTGACAGTTAGCAACTGCTATGCCACTAAGGAGTATTCGGTATTTATTATCCGTACCAGTGCAGACTGGGACACGTTCCGAAAAATGATTAACGATGCCAAGGGCGAGTATTGGGTGGATGCTGCTCTTGCTGCCGACATCACTACAAATCAGACGGCAGCCATGGACCAAAATGCTCCGTTCTACGGCACTTTCAATGGTAACGGCCATACGATAACGGTCGACATTAATGGTAATTCTGAACATTATATCGCCCTCTTCCGCTATGGCAAAGACTATACCATTAAGAATTTACACGTCGCAGGTACCATCCGAGGTTATCAATATACAGCAGGTCTCGTTGGCTATAGTGAAGTATCCAATAGTGCTAATCGTAACCATGTTGACAACTGCCGTGTATCGGCCACCATAGAGAATAGCACATCTAACCAAAATGTAGTAGGCGGTTTCTTTGGGCAAGCAAATTATACTGATGTGAGTAACTTGCTGTTCGACGGCACTATTAAATGCAACTGGTCTTTTTTGGGGTTGAACTATGCAGGAGTAATCATCGGATCCAGAGATGGAGGTTTATATTGCGGAGTGCATAACTGTCTGGAAAGAGGTAACTATGAAAGAGTTAATTCTATAGCGTTGTGCTTTACCAGTTGGAAGGATTCCTGGGGAAATGGTGCGAACCAATGGTGCTATGACAACTATTCTTATACTAGCAACGTGGAAGGAACCACCCACCTCGCCGGTTGGACTATTGAAAAACTGCACGAGAAACTGGGCAAAGGCAACTGGAATCTGAATGGTCAGTTATATCCCAAGATGTTCAACTCCGATGGTGATAACCGATGGTACAACGGCCAAATGACTGCGAGCGAGATGGTCGAGGCACTTGGTCGAGACAACTGGATAGTTGTCGACGGTAAGGCCGTGCCTGATATGAGCAGAGTGTGGAACTATATATCGACGGGTTCCACTTCCGGGAAGCAACTTGCGTCCGGCACATATTATATTACTAAAAATGTGTCTTTTACCAACAGTGATTGCAGGAGTGGACTGACCATAGCCCCAGGTGCTACGGTATTTATCAACATCCCCAAGGGTGTTACGCTCACAGCCAAAGGCGGCAAGGCATCCGGCAGGACTGGTGCCGGTGCAGGCATCGAGCTTCCCCTAGGCAGTAAACTCTATCTGATGGGTGAGGGCCGAGTCATAGCAGAGGGTGGCGATGCTGCCAATGGATCCAATGGCGATCAAGGCGATGACGGAAACTGGTCAGATGACGGACCATGGGCTGGATCCGGCGGTGCCGGTGGTGCTGGCGGCGGTGGTGCCGGAGCCGGCATCGGTACGCGTGGCGCCGATGGCGGTAGCGGTGGTAGCAAAGCTCAAACATCTCGAAAAGGATGGACAACTGAATACGGCGAATACGGCCATAATGGTAGCCAGGGTGATACCGCCCAGCCGATGGGTGTTCTCATGGTAGAGCAGACCTACGGCCTCCAGGTTGTTGCCAAAGGAGGTGCAGCAGGCTCACGCGGAGGTAGCGGTGGAGCCAAAGGAAGAGATGCTTTCAAACATCAAACTTCCTCGTACAATTATAGTATAGCCGGTGGTGGCGGCGGCGGCGGCGGCGGCTTCGGCGGCAAAGCCAACGACATCGGTACCGGTGGCCCCGGCGGTGGCGGCGGTGGCAGCGGCTCCGGTGGCAGCATTGGATGCAACTATCTTCAATTATACAGGGCAGGATCATACGGAGGCTCTGGAGGTTATAATGCCAATGGCAGCCAGGCAGGAAGTGGTGGCAACAGCGAAATAACAGATGCTTATCAGCCAGAAATCCATAATGACCTCTGCGGTGCAAGTTATAAAGATCAAAAATGGGAGAGTGGTACTGACAGACGGCGTAGTGCCGGCTCCGGTGCCAACTACGGTGGTAGTCAGAGTAGCAGTACCGACAACCTATACAAAGTCCGCTTTAACGTGATGGACAAATTCGACGGCAACATTGATGAGTCGAAATCTTTCGCTGCCAGCTATCTGTCGAATGTCAATAATGAGACACTCGAGTTCAACATGCCGACATTTGAAGAACTGGGACTGATTCAACAAGACAAATACCTGTCGCAATGGAATACCCAGAAAGACGGTAAAGGCACATGGGTAAAAGTCGACGAGACGGTGAAGGTAGGTTGCACGACCAAGGAGTTCTATATAGAGTGGAAAGACTATAAGGATATTTTCGAAAAGGGTAGTGGAACCAAGAGTGATCCCTACATCATCGAAGACGACGACCTGATTACCCTGGCCGACTATGTGAACAGTGGCGCCAACACGCGGAACCTCTATTTCAAGCAGCAGGGCGACATCAATGTGAAGGATATTCTGGAGCAGCACAACAGGGGTAAGAACTGGACACCCATTGGCCAAACCTATACCTTCTATGGCGACTACGACGGTGGCGGACATGTCATCCGTAATGCCGAGATCAATATCAGCCAGGACGGAGCAGCCGTAGGCCTCTTCGGAAAGGTAGCGGGAACCATCCACAACCTGGGTGTCAGAGATGTCACCATCAATACCTCCAATAATAATCTGTTCTGTGGCCCCATTGCCGGTATGCTCTGCACGGAGAACGGTGTATCTGGTCAGCTGCGTCACTGCTTCTCTACTGGCAATAGCACCAATGGCAACTATGTGGGCGGTATGGTAGGCGAGATGGCTGAGAAGACGGTGATGAGTCATTGCTTAGAGTACGGCAACACGCTGAGCGGCTCTTACCAGGGAAGCCTGGCCAGCATCATTCATAACGATGCCAAGGTGGACTGGTGTTTCACAATGGGGTCAGTGGTCTCAAGCAATGGTTACAACAAGGCGACGAATTCGCAGTCGGTTGTCAGTGCCGACAAGATGAAGAGCGGTGAGATTACCTGGCTGTTGAACGACAAGACTGCTTTTGCCACCACCTGGTATCAGAACGTGGGCGGGGAAGGCACTCCCAACGACTATCCTGTACTCGACAGCAAAAGCAAACCAGTGTATTACAATGGCAAGAAATACACCAACCAGCCATCAGGTACCATCTTTGCACTCTCAGGAAAGGGAAGACGCAACGACCCGTTCCTCATCAGCAGCAAAGACGATTGGGACAAACTGGCTGATTTTTGTAATGGCGGAAATAAGTCGGCAGGCATGTACTTCCTCCAGACGGCAGACCTCGACCTGAAGGGCGATAGGCTGACATCAATTGGATCGTTCAGCGGTAACTACGATGGTGGTGGACACGCTATCTGCAATGCTTACATAGATGGAGACGGCGTGGTAGGTCCATTCGGCGTTGTCAATGGTAATGGTACGGTGACGCGCCTCAGCGTGGAGAATTCGACTATTAAGTACCTCAAGGAGGGCATGCGAGCAGGTGGTATCGCCGCACGTCTCACCGACAACGCTGTAATCTCCAATTGCCTTGTCAAAGGATGCAAGGTGGAGAACAATGGTCTTAGCGGTGTCGTGGGAGGCATTGTTGCCGATATGTTCCACCAGTCAGCCATCAGAAACTGCTTGGTTGTAAAGACCACGCTCTCAGCCAGCAGAACGGGAGCCATCTGCAGCGACACAAAAGCCGAAACCCGTATCGAGCGATGCTATACGGATGCAAACGCGCTGGTAAGCCATGACCATCAAGGCACCCTCAAAGACTGTTACCCCGGTGTGGATGAAGCCAGCCTCGGAACGGGAGAGGTAGCCTACGGACTGAACAATGATTCGGACATCAACCCTGAGCCTGCCTGGTATCAGAACCTGAGCAGCGGCAGCGCCATGGATTCTATACCGGTATTATCGAGCGACCATGCCATGGTGTTCAAGAATGCTAAGGGTGGTTATACCAACGATTACTTTGACCTCAGCAGCTTAGGCAAAGGCACCAAGGAAGATCCCTATAAGATAGGTACGGCAAAAGATTTCATGAATCTCATCAAGACCATCGGTGTTATGAAGCGGAGCAATTTCTATGTGCTGCAAACCGCCGACATCGACCTGAAGGACTCGCTGCTCGTTCCTGTCGGCACCTGTACCGCAGGTTTCGAAGGCTACTATGACGGTGGCGGCCATGTCATCAGAAACGTGGAGATGACCTACTATCAGGGCAACACGGACGAGACCTTAGGACTCTTCAACAACATCACCGGTACCGTGGAGCGTCTCGGCATCGAGAACAGCTCGTTCAAAGCCGACGGTCCTATCACCCGTGTGGGAGCTATCGCCGGACGGGTGAGTGGCAGCGGTGTGGTGCGCAACTGCTTCGTCAAAGGCAGCACGGTAGACTTCCATGACATTCCGGGTGTCGTCGTAGGTGCCTTGGTGGGCGAACAGACCGACAACTCGAGTATCGAAGCCTGCTACGGCTACCAGAACACCGTCATCGGACAGAACGACGGACGGAAGCACTTTGGCTATATCGTGGGCTATATAGGAGAGAACGCCAAGCAAGACCTTGTCTTTACGGACGGTTCCGCCCTCTGTGCCGACAAGCAGAGTGGTGCCAAGAATATCACTCATGCTGAAAAGGGTGTCTCCGAGTCCCGCTTCACCGTCGGCGAGGTGTGCTGGCTGCTGAACGGCTCGAAGGATAACGGCACCGTATGGCGTCAGACCATGCGTGCCGATGGCTGGCCTCTGCCGCATCCTGACCACGAGCCGATATACCGCTATGCCAACGCCGGACAGGTGCTGTACACGAATACCAACGAGCTGCCCTACACCATCTGGCTCCTGCTGTATCCCAACTATAATGAGCTGGCGGCAAAACATTATGAGCTGTTCAAGGGCGACGACAAGTATATCGCACCAGCCTTCCAACTGAAGCCTCAAGCCTTGGAGCGTCCAGGATTTGAACTGGAAGGATGGAGCACGGAGCAGAACGGACAGGGGACGTTCTATCCCTACGATGGAGAGGTCACGCCGGGCGAATCGACCATGCATCTCTATGCCGTATGGAGTTATAAGGTTCCTGCAGATGGAACAACGAGAACCGAGATACTGCAAAATGATGCCGTCTGCAAAGTCTATGACGGTGGCGGCCGTTTACCATACGCAGCCAACAGTAGCGGCAAACTCACGCTGAAGGCTCCTGCAGGCCGTTGTCTGCGCCTGACCGGAACCGTTGCTACAGAAGCACCAGGCAGCGACGGCAAGCCCCGCGACTATATGGCCGTGTATGAGAAAGACGAAGACAACCAGCTGGTGAAGCTGACCAACGAGAAAGGTGAGAGTGTCTTCTACAGCCAGTCGAATGGCGACAAGGTGGACATTGGCAGTATCATCAGTTCGTCAGAAGAGATCACGATAGAATTTGTGTCCGATGCAGAGAACAACTATGAGGGATTAGAGCTCACAGTCACCATCTTGCCGCCTGGCGTCATGGATTTGGCAGGAAAGGGAACCGCAGAATCGCCGTTCCAGGTGGAAAACCCAGCAGACCTGAAGGCGGTCAATGATTATATCAAGGTGACCAAGGACAGCAAAATCTATGTCAAGCAGGTTGGCGACATCGACATGCAGGATGCTTCGCTCACGCCCATCGCTTCCAGCGTAGAGAGCTTTGAGGGTCACTACGACGGTGGCGGCTATGCCATCCGCAATGGTAAGATTGAAACCACGAGCTTTGGAGGCATCTTCGGTGTTGTCACTGGTGAAGTGGAACGTCTCGGTGTAGAGAACTTGACCAGCAAGAATAATGAAAATGCCGGCCATGCTCGTGTGGGAACCATCGCTGGACGTGTGAGAGGCTCTGGCAAAATCAGCAACTGCTATGTCAAGGGATGTACGATAGAAGAAAATCAAAATGGTGTTGCCGGCGGTATCGTTGCCGATATATACGATGAAGGTATCATTAGCAACTGCTTCGTTTACCAGAGCAAGGTAAGTTCTGTTACTTCCGGAGGTTATCTTTGTGGCGAAATGATGAGTGGCACTCAGCTTGTTCGATGCTATACGGACGGCGATAAAATGTTAGGTGCTTACGCCAAGGGTGAGGTCATGGATTCCAATCCAAACATGAATGCTGAGAGCTTCAGCAGCGGTGAGGTATGCTATCTGCTTAACGACGGAAAGACCGAGAATGTGGTATGGCGACAGACCTTAGGCACGGACACTGTGCCGGTATTCACAGACAGCCATAGTGTGGTGTATCGTTACCGCCGGAATGATAAAGATGCATATAGCAACACGGTGATTACGACGCCTCAATATTACATCAGCAGTAGGGAAGATTTCGAAGCCTTTATTGAAAAGGAAGGCGATATCCATCTGACGCAGGACATTAACGTTGGTAAAACAGGCTTCTACCTGAGAGGAAACTTTGACGGTGGCGGACATTCCATTAACTATGGAGGACAACTCTTTAAAAGGATAGAAAAGGGGGGAACTGTCAAGCATCTACAGGTGTTGGCTAACATAAGATCATCGTCTGACTTCGGAGGTATAGCCTACGAAAATCAGGGTACTATCAGCGACTGCCATTTCCACGGATCCATTCGTGGCAATAAAGGCTTTTTACGCAGTGCTCCCGATATTGCCGGCATTGCTGTAAAAGTATCGGATAATGGCACCATCGACCATTGCACATTCACGGGGTATCTCATCAAAGGGGACGATGATGTCCAGACCTATACTATCACGAAAGATATGGGTCGCGCCACCAACTGCACTTGGGTTAATCCCAACGATCAGACTGACTATGCTGCCCAGAGAGCAGCAGCCCTGGCTGCAAAGGCAGAGTATCCCGTCTATGCCAAGGGTATCCTCGACGCAGTGGGTCCGGAAATCGTCTTAGGCAACCAGATTATTAATGTTCCCGGGAAGCGTCTGTCATCGCTGACCATCAACGATGGTGAGCGTTTCAAGTGTTCGGCAGAGGTGAAGGTAAACCAGATTACCTATAAGCGTCGTGGCACGGACGGAGCCTACGAGCCTTGGGTGCTGCCCTTCGACTATACGATAGACGCCAGCATGCTGGGTGAAGGTATGGAGTTCTATTGGTTCGAGAAAGACAGCGTGGGTAACATCGTGACGAAGCAAATCAATAGCGGCGAGACCTATCAGGCTGCTGCCAATGAGCCGCTGGCCTTCCGCTCAACAAATGCTGACGAGATTGCCTTCAAGATGAAGCTGGTCAAAGATGGTAAGAATCAGTCGATGACCATCCAGATGCCGCTCGACGGCGTAGCTGCATCGATGGCAAGCACGAAGGATATCGCACGCGTGATGGTGACCTACGACAGCATTGCTGCCGCTAAGACCGTCAAGGAACGAATGTATCTCTGGAACAACGACAAGGGTGACTTCGTCATGGGTAACGGCGAACAGGGAGTGATACCCTTCCGCTACTACCTGCAATACCTCGACAAGGCTACGAATAACTTCCTGAAGTATGAGCAGACCGACTGGGCACGTAAGCAGAGGAACAGTGGTGGGTCACAACAGGCTCCTCAGAGGCGAACAGAGGAAAGCGCTTCGTTCTCTACGCTGTTGGCTCAGGGTTGGCAGCCTATTATCCTTGACCTCACCATCACGCCGACGATTACGGCGCAGATGCTCGACGACTATGAGATACTGTGTCTCAGTGATATCTACGAGCAAAAGGCTGACAACCAGCGCTATGATGTGACGGTCATCTATGAGCCGGTAGAAGAGGGCATGACGCTGCCATACGCAGTGCCGCTGTTGGTACGCGCCAAGCGTGCTGATGTCGAGCCGTTAGTGACCGCGGAGATGGGTGCCGATCTGATTGCCCTCATGCGAGAGGCGCTAGAAGAGATGGATGAGGAGGAAGCAGAGAAAGCTGCCGAATCGTTATTTGACAACTGTCACTACTGGTGCTCCACATTTGCCGGACGCTACGATGTTTGGCAGATGCTGTTGCCTGAGAACGACAACCTGTTGAATGAGTACGGCGCATTGGTATTCGGCAATACCACTGGCGACAACTACTTCTACCGCGTTGGAGCTTCTAACGGCTTCTCCATGCAGCCGATGAGCTACTGCTTCACGGCGTATGACAATAAGACATACGAGAATCTGCCGTTGACAAACGACCGCATCGAGATTGTGGTCTATGGCTATACAGAACAGTCGGAGACAACGGGGATTGAAAGCCTCACCCCCGGCCCCTCTCCAAAGGGCGAGGGGAGTGGATACTCCTATAACCTGCATGGACAGAAGGTTGGCGACAGCTATCGTGGCATCATCATCAAGAATGGACGTAAGATATTCAAACGATAATTGATATGTTGAAAACAAAAAGAACATACCAGAAACCTACCGTCAAGGTAGTGGAACTGAATAACAACGTGGCACTGCTCCAAAGCAGTGCTACGCTTAGGGGATACCAATATGAAGATAATGGCTGGACAGATGAATAAAGCAATGAAAACAACAATAAAAACCCTTTGCGGACTGCTGGCCATACTGGCATTCACCGCATGTTCAAGCAATACCGACGAGGCCGTTAACACCCCCCAGTTCTGGCACGTCACCCTCACGGCATCGATGGGCGATGAAACAACGCGTGCGCTGAGTGCGGACGGCAATACCATCACCGCAAGTTTTGCTGAGAATGATGAGGTAAAGGTACTGAAATCAGACGGTACGCTTGTTGGCACCTTAACTGCCAAGACAGCAGGAGCCAGCACTACGTTGGATGGAGCAATATCAGGAAACATTGCGGTCAACGATGTGCTTGCCTTCCGCTATCGCAGTGCAACAGCAAATTATGACGGTCAAGTGGGCACACTGGCGGGTATTGCTACCGGTCAGGACTATGCAGAAGGAACCCTTACTGTAACTGCTACTAGTCCTTCCTTGACATTATCTTCCAATAGTGTCACACTTAGTGCGAAGCAGTCCATCACGAAGTTCTCATTCACTTGCGGCGGCAGTCCCGTGAGCGTGAAAACCTTCGGCATTGCTGCCACAGGTCTGGTACAGAGCATCGCAGCCGATGCCACTTCTACCGAGACGGTAGGAGCGGTCACCGGTACCCTCGGTACCGCATCCTCTGATGTCTATATCGCCTTGCGCAACAAAACTGGCGAAAAGCAGACATATTCCTTTACCATCCAGGACAACGCCAGCAACTGGTACACGGGTACGAAAAATGCCAAACTTACAAATGGCAAGAACTATACGGCCAGCGTGACGCTGACGAAGTTGCCTGCACTCGCCAGCAATTCTCCCGTTGGTACTATCGGCGTGATTGGCGGACTCCCTGCCATTGTCATTAGTGGCAATAAAGCCGTCGCCCTGATGAATGCCGGAGCACTGTGCCCTGAAGCCTATGGAACTTACTATACCTTCGAAAACCGAGCGTCAGGACTTTCAAACGGTTGGGAAGTGCCCTCGCAGGCTGAACTTGTAAGTCTTAAAGACACTTACACAAATGCATGGACAACTCAGAATGGTGTGAATGGCTGTACATTTACCATTGGCAGTAATACGCTCTTCCTGCCTGCAGCCGGACTTGATGATGGAGATAATAATCCTCACGACTTTTTATTCGTTTCTACTGAAGGCTATTATTGGAGTTCAACGAATTATAATGATGATCTAGCATATACCCTCCATCTTGACAATGACCCTTCCTTTATAATTCAGCCTTTGAGCTGGTATAAAGTAGACGGCCTCACCGTCCGTCCTTTCCACACATTACCAAACGAATAGCATTATGGAGACAAGATTCAAGAAAGGAGCCAAGATTTTCGACATTGTGATTACCTCTGTCGGTGCTACACTGTCAATAGGCGTCATGCTTTATGCCATTTTCCACTTCGGACTGAGCAACGCGTGGCCCGAGCTAGTACTTAACCTGTTCTACATCGCTTGTGTGGCGATGATATGGATGTACTTCTTCAACTCTCCGCGCATCACCACCCAGCAGTTCAACTACTGGTGCTCCATATCAGTGGGTATCACGGTGCTGCTACGCGACATCCTCTTCGCACCTCCCCTAGCCTTCTATGCTTTGCACCTTTTGTGTCTCACGCTGTCGGTGTTGCTGCTCTGCATGCTCACCTTCTTCTATGCCCGCAAAAACTGGAAAAGCTATACCAAGCACAACCTGTGGGCTATCTGCGTCGTCGACATCATCATTGCCACACTATACAACTGGGACATCTATTTGGAACCCTTCGACGAATATTCCGAATATATGCTCATTGAAATTTGGATTCGTCCCACCATTACCTACGGGCTCGTGGCCTGCTTCGTAACGGAAACGGAAAACAATCACTCAAAATAAGACAAGTCATCAAATCATCGTCGATGAATTCTCGTTCGTCGACAATGATTTCTCGTTCATCGTCGGTGAATTAACGTTCATCGACGATGAATCAACTTTAGGCCTAGGGTGAATGGAAAAGAGCTACCGTATAAACAACAGAGAGCCTATTGGTTGAAGAAAAAGAGCCGTTCGCTGAAAAGATTTGGGAAAGGGGTGGAATAAGGGTACCTTTGCAACAGAAATTGATTCATATTAATTGTTAAACAAATGAAGAAACTATTTTTAATGCTGATGTTCATGGTTGGCGCGTTCACGGCACATGCTGACGACTACGCGTATCTGACCTTTGAGACGACCGATGGGGCAAAGGTGTCCGTCGAGATATCGTCGCTGACTATCACCATCTCCGGAACGACGCTGACCGCCGGTTCGCAGACGTTCACCCTCTCAAACCTGAGCAAGATGTATTTCTCAAACACCAACGAGTCAACAGGCATCAACACGCTCACCATCTCCGACTGGAATGAAGTCACAGAAATCTACGACCTGAACGGACGCAAGGTGACGAAAGATCAGATGAAGCGGGGCGTATATGTGGTAAAGAGCAAAAGTGGCACTCATAAAATCGCTGTAAAATGAAAAAGATCATGACTCTCTTGGCCGTTGTGCTCATCGCGCTGACGGCAACGGCTCAGACGCTGAACGTCAAGGTAGGCAATGTTACCTATCAGTTTCCGGCTGCTCAAACCGGCGACATGACATATATCGACGGCACCACGCTGACCATCATGGGCAAGGCATTCAGCATCAGCGACATCAACAGCATGACGATAGATAACACCAGCGTGACCGACGGCAGCATCGGCGTAGCCTATGATGGCTCATCGGCCAACGTCACGGTGGCAGGCAACATCGCCCAGTACGTCACACCGACCGTCGACGGTGCTCACGTCAGCATTGCACAGAGCGACGACTTGGCTGAAGAGATTACCTATAACCTCAGCGGAACGTCAAGCGACGGCGAGTTCTATATGTCGGGCTCCTACAAGGCCACCATCGAGCTCAACGGTCTGACACTGACCAACACAACCCCAATCTATAGTGGTGCAGCCGTACACATCCAAAACGGCAAGTGCATCAAGGTCAAGGTGGTGACAGGAACCACCAATACACTGACCGATGCTGTCAGCGGCTCGCAGAAGGGCTGTCTCTACATCAAGGGACATGCCGAGTTTGCCCAGAAGGGTACGCTGAACGTTGTTGGCAACGTGAAGCACGGCATCAAGACGGGCGAGTATTTCACCATCAAGAATGCCACCATCAACGTGACATCGGCTGCTGGCGACGGCATCAACTGCGCTGAGTACTTCCTCATGGAGAGCGGCACTATCAGCATCAGCGGCACGAGCGATGACGGCATCCAGTGCGACTTGGACGGCACGGAATCGACAGGCGAACTTACTGACCATGAGGATGAGGACTCTGGCAATGTCTATCTGGAAGGCGGCACCATCAACGTCAGCGTGACGGCAGATGCTGCCAAGTGCATCAAGTCGGAAGGCGACATGCGCATCAGCGGCACGACCATCGTGGCATCAACCAGTGGCGGTGGCGTGTGGGATAGCGACAAGGTAAAAACAAAGGCTGCCTCATGTCTGAGTGCCGACGGCAACATGACCATCAGCGGTGGCACACTGACGCTCATCAGCACAGGAGCCGGCGGCAAGGGTATCAATGTCGACGGAACATTCACGGCAACGGGTGGCACCACGACCATCAGCACAACGGGCAATGCTGTCGTGGCATCGTCAAGCGGCACACTCTCTGTGGTCACTCAGTCTAATCAGCTGGATAAATACGACAGCGACTACAAGTCGTCGCCCAAGGGTATCAAGGTCGATGGCGCTATCACCATCAGCGACAACGCCGTTATCAGCGTCACCACCACAGGTGCCGGCGGCGAGGGCATCGAGTCGAAGACCAGTATCAACATCAACGGTGGACAGACCACGGTCGTTGCCAAAGACGACGCCATCAACGCCTCGTATAACGATGACACCAAGAGTCTCAGCAATGCCGGTGACTTCACCATCACGGACGGCTATCTCTATGCTTACTCGACGGGTAACGACGGTATCGATGCCAACGGCAACTGCTACATCAAGGGCGGTGTCATCTTTGCCATCGGCGCTTCACAACCCGAGGTAGCCATCGATGCCAACAGCGAGGAGCAGAAAAAGTTCTTCTTCACAGGCGGCACACTCGTAGCCATCGGCGGTCTGGAGTCAGGCAGCAGCCTCTCGCAGTCGTGCTACTCAGCATCGTCGTGGAACAAGAATACATGGTATGCCCTCTACAACGGCAACGACCTGGCTCTGGCCTTTAAGACACCGACCAGCGGCGGTACCACACTTGTTGTCTCTACCAGCGGCACCACAACCCTCAAGTCGGGAGTTACCGTCAGCGGCGGTACTGAGTACTTCGATGGTGTAGCCAACATCGGCGGCACCATCAGCAACGGCACGACCGTCAACCTCTCAGCATACACCTCATCGGGCGGTGGACCTGGAGGCGGCGGTGGACCTGGAGGTCCTGGCGGCCCTGGTGGTCACTAACCACTAAATATTGATGCGAACTATTGGGAATCCCAGTGGTTCGCTTTTCATTTTGTAACTTTTTCGGGGTTTCGCAGCTATTTAATAAAAAAAGATGTATCTTTGCAGCAAAGAAAAGTATGACGACAATGAAAAGAATCGTGTTAGATATCCTGAGGTATTCCAAAATGAAATAAAAAACAAAGAGTATGAAGAAAATCATGTTAATTGCAGTCAGTTGTCTGTTGGCTTTGAGCGCGCAGGCACAGGTCATTAAAAATGGTTCAAGTTGGAACATAGCAGACATGGACTATACAGCTAAAGTCAATGCTGACAGGTCGATAACGCTCAATGCCTGTGCCGAGGGCGAGGAGCTGGTACTGCGCCTGACACCCAACCCCAGCAAGAATAACGAGTATACAGTGGGTGAGGAGCCTGGCGCCGATGGCTTTAACCCCTTCTCGAAGGCTACTCGTGCCAGACTCATCAACCAGCAGGGCTGGAAGCTGATCTGCCTCTACGATGACAACAGCCATCTGCTCGACATCTTCGACGGAACACAGATGGCCGAAGGAACGAAGGTGGCTGTAGGCAAGTGGATGCAGCAGATCATGGGCAAATATACCGATCGCTATGGCGACGTGATAGAGATTGGTATGGAGACCATCTATGAGAAAGGTGTTGCCCGTGCTACGTATGAGAACATCACCTTCAATGGCGGAGTGACAGGCGTGGTCAAGATCAGCGGTCTGACCAACCTAGAAGGCATGTGGCAAGTGGTGCAGACTCTTGACGGTCTTACGCTGCTCGAAGTGGAGCAAGACGAGTATGGTCTGTTCAACCGCAAGAGCAACAAGGAAGTGCTGAAATGGGCTGGCTCGGAGTCGCGCTTCGGCTATGCCAACCAGATTCTGCTCAATGACCGCATGTTCCGCATGATGAAGAAGTCGACACTCCGCATCATGCGCAACGCCATCCTGGCACGTCATGGCTACATGTTCTCATCGCCCGACCTCGTAGAGTATTTCGGTAATACCACATGGTTTGCGCCCCGTCCTTCGAACGATGATGTCGATGAAGAGCTGACCCTTGTAGAGCGCCTCAACATCGAGCTCATCAAGGCCGAGGAGAACAATCCCGACCACAAGTCATACGTCAAAGAACCATAAAGACTGTCCGGGTTAGAACGCTACATAGGGTTCTAACCTGCGGATGGCTTCGTCGGTGAAATCGCGCGAGAAGCGAAGGTCGTTCAGACTCTTCAGGGAGCCATGCAGGCGGCGATAGTCTACGATGGCCTTAGCCTGAAAATAATTCAAGTAAGGATGTTGGCGCAACTGCTGGAGCGAGAGTTGGTTAAGATTCAGCTTTCGCACGTCCGACTGTTGCACGACGAGATAGGGTTTGGCCTGTTGCGGAAAGCCGTCGATGGCATCCAACTGGTCCAAGCTGACAAAACCACCCAGACGCTGACGCTGGTGTACGATTTCCTTTGCATAATAGCTGCCGATGCCAGGCACCCGTTGCAGCTGGCTGGTATCTGCGGTGTTCAGCATCACCTGTTCACCCTCCTTCATCTTCTCCGGATAGTGCCGGACGGTATCGCGCTCAGGCTTTTTCACAAACTGAGAAGCAGGCAGATAGTCGGCAGAAATCTGGATATAGGGTTCCAATTCGCGGTACTGCTTCTTGGTTAGACCGTAGATCTGTGCAAAATCCTCCTTGCTGCGATAGACACCCCCACGCCCGCGATACTTATAGATATTCTTTACCTGCCACGATGCCAGTCCCAGTCGTAGCAGTTGGGTGCTGTCTGCTGTGTTAGGGTCGAAAGGAAACCGTTCCACCTGACGTTCCTCGGTGGCATAATAGCCCGAAGCGCGCGTCGCTTTCTTGTCACGGTGCTGATAGGAAGGCTTGGTGACGTTGGCAACAGGAACCTGGTAACGACTTGACCACCAAAAGGCCAAGAGTGCTATGATAGTAGTAATGACGCAGGCTATCAGTACGTTACGATCATGTCGATTCATATCACGCCTAACTGATGAAGGAAGATAAGCAGTATGCAGAACGGACAAATAAACCGGACGGCAAACAGGAACAGAGGAAAGAGGCGCTGACCATGCGAGCCCCAATTGGTGAACTCGTCATGGGTGATCTGTCTGGGTATGTACCAACCCACGAAGAGACAAGCCAGGATGGCACCTGCCGGCAACATGAAGTTGGCTGTCAGGGTATCGCAGAAGTCCATCACGGAGAGTCCGAACAGCTTCAGACTGTCCATAGCACCTACGGACAGTGAGCAAACGATGCAGATGAGCGATGCCACCACCGTGATGACCCATGCGGAACGGCGACGGGGCAGGTCCCACTCTTCGGTAAAGAAAGCCGTGCCTATCTCGTGCATGGAAATGGTAGACGTGAGGGCTGCAAATACCAACAGGGCAAAAAACAAGATGCCCACCACGTAGCCCACGACTGGCATGAAGGCGAAGGCCTGTTGGAACACGTTAGGCAGGGTGATGAAAATCAGCGAAGGACCTGAATCGGGACTGATACCCACAGACGCTGCTGCAGGGAAAATCATCAGACCAGACAGGATGGCTATCAGCGTATCCAACAGCGCTATCTGCCCTGCCGAAGCCAGCAAATTAGTATCGCGGGAGAAATAGCTGGCATAGGTGCAAAGACAGGCTGTGCCCAATGACAGCGAGAAGAAAGCCTGACCTAGGGCGTCGAGCATCACGTTGCCTGTCAACTTGCTGAAGTCGGGTTGGAACAAGAAGCGCACGCCCTCCATCGCGCCAGGCAGCAGACAAGAAGCTACCACCAATATCAGCAACAGGATGAAGAGGATAGGCATCAGCATCTTGGAAGCCCGTTCAATACCCCCTCGCACGCCTCTGACCACCACCAGATGCGTCAACAGGATGAAGGCGATACCAAACAACACAGGACGGATGGGACTGCTGGAGAAGGTGATAAAATAGTTTCTCACATAGTCGGCATCGCCACTGAGCTGTCCCACCAACGCGGCATACAGGTATTGCAGGCACCAGCCAGCCACCACGGCATAGAAGCCAAGGATAATGGTCGACGTCAGAATGCCCAAATAGCCCACCAGCTTCCATGGCCGGCCACCCGACAGCTTATCGTAGGCAGCAGCGGCATTGGCCTGTGCGTGACGTCCCACGATGAACTCGCTGATCATGCCAGGCAGTCCGAGCAGCAGAATGCAGACGACATATACCAGAATAAACGCAGCGCCACCATTCTCGCCTACCATATACGGGAAACGCCACACATTGCCCAGTCCCACTGCGGAACCTGCCGTAGCCAGCACAATGCCCAACTTACTGCCGAAATTAGCGCGCTCGTTCTTCATATTAGTTCAAGAAACCTAACTGATGGAGGAAAATAAAGAAGATGGCTAGCGGGCAGACATACTTCACGAGGAAGAGATAGGTGTGGAAGAAGCTGCTGCGCAAGGTGCCCCAATTGGTAAACTCGTCGCGTACTATCTTACGTGGCGCAAACCAGCCGATAAAGATACAGGTGAGGAAGCCTACGATGGGCAGGAAGATCTGACCAGTCACGAAATCGAACCAGTCGAACAGTGCCTTGCCGAAGATGACCAGATGATTGGTAGCACCCAACGACAACGAACAGAACACACCGATAATGGCCGTGGTGACGGTCACTAGCAACGCTGCCTTCTTACGGGTAATCACCAACTCTTCGTGGAAGAAGGCAGTAGACACCTCGTGGAGCGAGATGAGCGAGGTGAGTGCTGCCAGCGACAGCAGGATAAAGAAGAGCAGCGAGATGGCATAACCCAACACCGGGATGCCACCAAAAGCCTGCCGGAACACGTTAGGCAGGGTGATGAAGATCAGCGAGGGTCCTGAGTCGGGATTGACACCCACGGAGAAGGCTGCCGGGAAGATCATCATACCAGCCAGGATGGCTACCAAACAGTCGATAAGTCCTATCTGGACAGCCGCCGTCGTCAGGTTGGTTTGCTTCTTGAAATAGCTGGCATAGGTGCACAGACAACCCATCGCAATACTCATGGAATAGAACGACTGGCCCAATGCTGCCAGAAACACGTCGCTATTGATCTTCGTGAAATCGGGCCTGAAGAGGAACTCAAGGCCTTGACCGGCATTGGGCAACATGCAAGCAGCCCCGACAATGATGAGCAGCAGGATGAAGAGCGTTGGCATCATAGCCTTAGAGGCCCGTTCGATACCGTCGCGCACACCGTGTTCTATAATAAGATAGGTGATGAGCAGAATGACAACCGTCCAGAAGACCGGCTTGACAGGATCGGACGCCAGCGAGGCAAAATACTGTTGGAAATACTCAGGCGAACCACTCATGTGACCGACTAGCGAGGCATAGACATACTGCAGGCACCAGCCAGCCACCACCGCATAATAGCCTGTGATGAGGAAGCCCGTGAGCACACCCAGGAAGCCGATGATCGTCCAGGCACGACCGCCAGACATGATACTGAAGGCTCGGGCCGTATTAGCTCGACCGTTACGACCAATAATAAACTCACTGATCATGCAGGGGATACCCAGCACCAACACACAAGCCACATAGATCATAATGAAAACGGCGCCACCGTTCTCGCCTGTCATATAGGGGAAACGCCACACATTTCCCAAGCCAACAGCAGAGCCCGCCGTTGCCAAAATAACACCCAGCTTGCTCCCAAAGTTAGCCCTTTCTAGCTTTGCCATCTCAGATTTTCCCATAATCGCTTGCAAAAGTATAAAATAATTCTTACTTTTGCAACCAAAACGACAGATTATATGCAAAAATTGTGGCAAATGGTGAAAAAATATCCCTTTAGCACGGTTTGTTTCGTGCTGATATGGATACTCTCGTTTCTGCCCTTCCCGGAAATGGAACCTCTGGAGGAAGTGCCTTTTATGGACAAATGGACACATATCGTGATGTATGGAGGCACCTGCTGTGTGCTATGGACAGAATACCTGCGCAAACATACTAGCATAGATGGTGAGAAGCTCTTCTTCTATGCCTGGCTCATGCCCGTCCTGATGAGCGGACTGATAGAACTGCTGCAGGAATACTGCACCACCTACCGGGGTGGCGAGTGGCTAGACCTCATGGCCAACACTACAGGCATCACACTGGCTGTCGGCTATGGACTGTTGTTGTGGCGATTAAGAAAATAAATGATGATATAAAAGATGACACAAGAAGAAAAAACACTGTTAGAAGAAAGAATCGTGGATGTGCTGAAGACCGTCTACGACCCGGAGATTCCCGTCAACATCTATGATCTTGGCATGATCTATAAGATTGACGTGAAAGAAGATAGCAGCGTAGAACTGGACATGACCTTCACAGCCCCGAACTGCCCTGCTGCCGACTTTATATTAGAGGATGTACGCACGAAGGTGGAGAGTGTCGATGGCATAACCGGTGCTAACGTCAACCTGGTGTTCGAACCGGCATGGGACCAGTCGATGATGAGCGAAGAAGCCCGCGTTGAGTTAGGATTCGACTAAGTCGTTATTTCGATATTCCGTTATACCGTTATTCCGAAAAAATGAAGAATGTTTATTTTTTATCCGATGCGCACTTAGGTTCCCTGGCTATTCCTCACCAGCGAATGCAGGAGCGACGGCTGGTACGCTTCCTTGACAGCATCAAGGAGAAGGCGGCAGCCATCTATCTGTTGGGCGACATGTTCGACTTCTGGTACGAATACAAATATGTCGTGCCGAAGGGCTTCACCCGTTTCCTGGGCAAGATCTCCGAGCTTACAGACATGGGTGTCGAGGTGCATTACTTTACTGGTAATCACGACATCTGGGCATACGAATACCTGGAGAAGGAGTGTGGCGTCATATTGCATAAGCAACCGGAGACCACAGAGATCTACGGTCATGAGTTTTTCCTGGCACACGGCGACGGCATGGGCGATCCCAATAAGTCGTTCAAGGTGATCCGCGCCATCTTCCATAACAAGATCTGTCAGTGGCTCTTCTCCGGACTGCACCCCCGTTGGGGCATCGGCTTCGGACTGGCATGGGCCCGCCACAGCTATATCAAACATAAGGAATCGGACGAGCCGCAATACATGGGAGAAGACAAGGAACACCTGGTGCTCTTTGCCAAGGACTATATCCAGACCCACCCCAATATCGACTACTTTATCTTCGGACATCGCCATATTGAACTGGATATCCGGCTGGCCCGTCCTGTGGAGGCTTCAGGCCATAAGGCCCGCCTCATGATTCTGGGCGACTGGATCAGTCAGTTCACCTACGCTGTCTACGACGGTGAACACATGTTCCTGGAAGAGTATGTGGAAGGTGAGAGTCAACCCTAAAGAAATTAGAAACTTAATAAAAGATGAAAAAGATAGTAACTTTTGGAGAGCTGCTCCTGCGTTTCTCTAAGCCAGGACAGCTAAGACTGACCCAGGGCGACATGTTCACCTGCAAGTATGGTGGCAGTGAGGCTAATGTCGCTGTATCACTGGCCATGCAGGGCGAGGAGGTGACCTATATCACCCGTCTGCCAGACACTGCCGTGGGGCATGCCGGAGCCATGAATCTGGCACAGCTTGGCGTCGACACCAGTCACGTCCTCTACGGTGGACAGCGTATCGGCACCTATTATTTCGAGCCGCCTGCAGGCATGCGTGCCGCAAAGGTCATCTATGACCGTTCGGGGTCGGCCTATTACGACCTGAAGCCAGGCATGATTCCCTGGTACGAGATACTGAAGGACTGTGCTTACTTCCACGTTTCAGGCATCACGGCAGCCATTTCGCCACAAGCAGCAGAGGCCACGTTCGAGGCGCTCGACATTGCTGACGAGTTGGGCATCACGGTGTGTTTCGATATCAACTATCGCAAGAACCTCTGGAAATATGAGGGCGCCACACCACGTGAGACGCTGAGTCGTATGCTGGGCCGTTGCGACATGATGTTTGGCGATGCCATCGAGTTCGACTGGCTCACACAGCATCCGCAACCCCCGTTTACTGCCACCGACTCTCACTTCGAGATGCAGATGGACGAGTACAGAGCGTGGTTTGACGAGCTCCACGCACAATATCCGCGCCTGAAGCACTGGCTGATGGGTATGAGAAACATCGTCAGCTCTAACCACCACGTCCTCACAGCATTGCTGTGGACGGAAGGGCGCCTGCTGCAGGCTCCCATCATCGACGTCCCTGATGTCGTAGACTCTGTGGGTGTGGGCGATGCCTTCATGAGTGGTTTGCTACATGCCGTCAACCTCTTCCCTGACGACCGTCAGAAGCAGCTGAACTACTCGCTCGCGGCGGCAGCACTCAAGAATACCATCCCTGGTGACTTCAACCTGCTGACAGAAGAAGAAATCCTGGATGCGATGCTCGGGAAATACAATCCCTCGACACTTTATAAGATGATAGAATAATATATCCATCACACAAGTAAATAGGTTATGGCAAACAAACCGTTAGACACCACCCTACTGGACCGTGCCATCGTGTTCGCCGTCCGCGCACATGCCGGGACAGAACGTCGCGGCAAGGGGTTCCCCTATATCGTCCACCCGATGGAGGCGGTAGAAATAGTGGCCACGATGACGAACGACCAGGAACTGCTGGCCGCAGCTGTGCTTCACGACACCGTGGAGGACACCGACACAACGATAGAACAAATCAGAGCTGAGTTCGGTGACCGTGTGGCCTCTTTCGTTGCTGCGGAGAGTGATGAGCCACATCAGAGCCGCGACGGCATAGAAAACTGGCGTGCACGCAAGCAAGCTGCCATCGACCGTCTGGCCAGTGCCTCGCACGATGCCAAGATAGTAGCCCTGGGCGACAAACTTTCGAACATGCGGGCCATCGCTCGCGACTATGCCCAGCAGGGCGATGCCCTCTGGAACCTCTTCCATGCCAACGACCGCAAGGACCACGAGTGGCACTACCGTGGACTGGCCGATTCATTAAGAGAACTTCAGGACACCTTTGCCTACAAGGAATTCGAGCAACTCATCAATCAAGTGTTTGGAGAATGAAACAGACATTATACCTATTATTATTCATTGCAATGGTGGCGACGTCTCAAACGATGTCTGCGCAGAATGAGACCATCGTATTCACACCGCAGTGGACTGCGCAGGCCCAGTTTGCCGGCTATTATGTGGCCGAGGCAAAGGGATTTTACCGTGAGGCGGGAGTGAAGGTGCGCATCGAGCACCCATCTGCCACGCAGCCAGCCATGAGCCGACTTCGCAATAACGAATGTCAGGCCACTACGCTACAGGTTTGTCAGGCGCTGGAGATTATTGATGACGGCATACCCCTGGTAAACATCCTTCAGACATCGATGAACAATGCGATGGTCATTGTATCAGCACGCGGCAAAGACCCGCTGACACAGAAGGGAGCCAAGGTGGGCATCTGGAGCGTGGGGTTCGGTCAGTTGGCCATCTGCATGAGCATCAAGGATCATCTGAACTACGAATGGGTGCGCTTTGCCCAGAATGTCAACCTGTTTGTGGCGGGAGCCCTCGATGCCACGCTGGCCATGAGCTACAATGAATACTACCAGCTGGTGCAGGCGGGTGTCCAGATGACCGACAAGAACGTGTACCGCTTTTGCGACCACGGCTATAACGTGCAGGAGGACGGCGTCTATATGACTCGCGAGTACTACTCCACACACAAGGACCAGGCACGACGCTTTGCCCAGGCCAGCAGGAAGGGCTGGGAGTGGGCTGCCGCGCACCCACAGGAAGCACTCGACATTGTGATGCAGTACGTGGATAAGAACCACATCGCCACCAACCGCGTGATGCAGAAATTGATGTTGGATGACGTGTTGCGCCTGCAGGTAGACCGCGAGTCTAAGAAGCGTGAGTTCAGGCTGCGTCCCGACATGGTGCAACTGGCCAGCCGCCTGATGGTGGAGAACCAGATGCTAAGCCGCGAAGTGACGTTTAAGGAACTTTCGGAATAACGAGATATCGGAATATCGAAATATCGAAATAACGGAATAACGAAATATCGAATGAATAAAATTTTTACATATTTCCGTCGCAAGCTCTCTGTGAGAGTCAGCCTGTGGGTGGTATTCTTCGCCGCCATCATCTTCAACGTCGCCCTCGGCTTCCTGTTCTATCAGTCGCGCGAGGCCGTGCGCCAAGAGGCTATCAGCCGCGCTACAACGATTCTGGACAGGACCTCGCTGCGTGTAGAGGGTATCCTGAACCGTGTGGAGGTGGCATCGAACATGACCAAGTGGCTCGTGATGCGCCATCCTAACAAGGCCGACTCGATGTTTGTCTATAGCCGAGGCATGCTGCTGAACAATCCTGACTTCTACAACTGCTCCATCGCCTTCGAACCTTACTACTTCAAGGACAAGGGCCGCTACTTCTCTGCCTACACCAAACATATCGGCGACTCGCTACGTACCATACAGGGGGGCAGTGATCACTATCAGTATTTCTTTGCCGACTGGTATCTCATGTCTCAACTGCTAGGAAAGCCATGTTGGACAGAACCATATATGGACCTCGACGTGGCCACCAACACCAGCGAGATGGTGACCAGCTACTGTCAGACCATCACGGACAAACAAGGACAGGTGATAGGTGTTATCAATACCAGTCTCTCCATCTCTTGGCTCTCGCAGACCATCTCGGCGGTCAAACCGTATCCTAACTCTTACAGCATCATGATAGGTCGTGGCGGCACCTACTTCGTGCATCCCGACACAACGAAGATTACCCGTCAGACCATTTTCACACAGACGCTCGAACACCCAGACACGGCCTTGACAGCCCTGGGCTATGCGATGCAACGCGGTGAGGAGGGCATGAAACACATGAATATCTATGGCAAGGACAGCTACGTGTTCTACAAACCACTCGGCAAGACGGGCTGCTCGATGGCCATCGTCTGTCCAGAGAGTGACATCTTCAGCGGATTCGACCGTCTGCGTCGCACTGTCATGACCATCGTCATGGTAGGTTTGCTGCTCATGCTCTACCTGTTTATCCGCATTATCACCCGCGAATTGAAGCCCCTGCGACGGTTGGCCCATGAGGCCGAGACTATCGCTTCCGGTCAGTTCGATGCCGAGTTGCCCGACTTCCAGCGTGTCGATGAGATTGGCCAGTTGAGCCATTCGTTCGGCAATATGCAACAGTCGTTGGTGAAATATATCGAAGAACTGAAGGATACCACAGCCCAAAAGGCCTCGATAGAGAGCGACCTGCGCATTGCCAGCGACATTCAGATGGGCATGTTGCCGGAGAACTTCCCGACCAAGGACGATCGCGACGACGTGCAGCTCTATGCCTCGCTGACCCCTGCCAAGGAGGTGGGCGGCGACCTGTTCGACTTCTACTTCCGCGACGAGAAGCTGTTCTTCTGCATCGGCGACGTTTCGGGCAAGGGTGTGCCTGCTTCGCTCTTCATGGCTGTCACGCGTTCTACTTTCCGCACCGTGTCGGCCCACGAGTCGATGCCCGACCGCATTGTGATGACGATGAACAAGGCGATTGCCGACATGAACAAGACCCACATGTTTGTGACTCTCTTTGTCGGCGTGCTCGACCTGCCCACAGGTCGTTTACACTACTGCAACGCCGGACACGATGCACCGTTACTGGTAGGTGCTGGCGTAGGCGAATTGCCGTGCGACGCCAATATCCCCGTCGGCTTCATGCCCTCGTGGAAGTATTCGCTGCAGGAGGCGCATATCTTCACTGGCACCACCATTCTCCTCTTTACCGACGGACTCACCGAGGCTATGGATGCTAACAATGAGCAGTTCCAGATGGAGCGTGTCAACGACGTGGCATTCAAGGCGCTTTCCAACCAGCAGCAGGAGCCCCGTCAGCTGATCGGCCAGATGATCGATGCCGTCCATGAGTTTGTGGGCGATGCCGAACAGAGCGACGACCTGACGATGATGGGCATCCAGTATATCAAGCAGCAGAGCGACGTGAAAATGAAGAAGAGCCTTGTGCTGCCCTGCGACCTGCAAGAGGTGCCGCGGCTGAATGCCTTCGTCGAAGAGGTCTGCCAGGAGGTAGGATTCGACGAGATGGTTGCCATGCAGATAAAAGTGGCCGTCGAGGAGGCTGTAGTCAACGTGATGAAATATGCTTATCCTCCCGGACAGCAGCGCGACGTGACCATCGAAGCTGCATCCAACGACGTGCGCCTGAAGTTCACCATCATCGACTGTGGCCAGCCCTTCGACCCCACGGTTCAGGGCGAAGTAGACACCACACTCTCAGCCAATGAACGGAAGATCGGTGGACTGGGCATTCACATTATTCGTCAGAATATGGACTCCATCAACTATGAGCGCATTGACAAGCTCAATGTGCTGACGCTGAGGAAGAAGATTAAACATTAAAGATTAAAGATTAAAATAATACAGAACGACAATGAAAACAACGATTGAAGAACAAGACGGCAACATGGTTGCCATTCTGGAAGGTAATCTCGACACAGCAGCTGCCGCAGAAACCGAAAAGGCCATGAGTCCGCTCAACGACGTAGAGGGCAAGGATATCATCATCGATTGCACTGACCTGGCATATATCTCTTCAGCCGGTCTGCGCATCTTCCTGGGCATCCTACAGAACGCCCAGGCCAAAGGCGAACATGTCTATATCAAAGGCATCAATGACAATGTCCGTGCTGTCTTCACCATTACGGGCTTCAGCAATATCTTCGAATTTAAGTGAAAAGTATATGAATTTAGATCCACATGGTGAGATGCTGCTGCAGCAATACCGCGAACTGCGTCCTACGCTGCAGCAATTAGCTGACGAGGCCAGCAACCAGTTACGCTATGCGCTGAAAGAACAGGGTATCTACATCACAGCCATGGAGCACCGAGTGAAGACCGAGAAGTCGCTCAGAGGAAAACTGGAGCTAAAAGGTTCGAAATACAAGAGCATAGACGACATCACAGACCTCGTGGGACTGCGTGTCATCACCTTCTATACCGACGAGGTGGACAAGGTGGCGGCCATTGCCAAGCGCGTATTCGACATCGACTGGCATGAGAGCGTCGATAAGCGTAAGTTGCACAATCTGGACTCCTTCGGTTACAATTCGCTGCACTATATCTGCCGACTGAAAACCGGTGGTCCACGCTTTGAGCTGCAGATGCGCACTGCCCTACAACATGTATGGTCTACCATCGAACACGACATCGGTTACAAAGGCGATGTGAAGGTTCCCGACGTGTACCTGCGACAGTTCAGCCGACTGGCAGGAATGGCAGAGCTGATGGACGATGAGTTTAGCCGTCTGCGAATAGTCCTTACCGACTATCGCCGCCAGACGCTGACGCTGGTAAAGAGCGGCAAGCTTGACGATGTGCCACTGTCGCGCGACACATTCCGAAGCTATCTGGAACTGCATCCGTTTGACCGTCTGAATAAGCGTATTGCTGCCGTCAATCAGGCCGAAATATGGCCAGTATCGGTAATGTCTTACCTGCCAGTGCTCGATTCCTTCGGGCTGGAGACTCTCGGCGACGTTCAGCGCCTCATCGACGAGAATAGCGATGACGCCTATCAGTTGGCTGTCTCACAATTGGCCATCACAGACCTCGACATCCTCTCTTCGAACACCGCCTTGCAGTATCTCTGCCTGGTCTATGTGCTGAAGCACGACGGCGGACGCGATGGTCTGAAGTCGCTCTACGACCTCATCAATGGAGAAAGTGATGCCAATGGTATCGTGGCCGACATGATGATGGAGCAGGCCAAGACACTGCCGTTTATGCGAAAATGAGACTTGTATCTGTTGTAAACCACATGAAGCAATCAATAAGATAATGGCACAGAATATAATAGGTTCCTTGACCGAGAGTTTCACCAACAACCTGATAGCCGAGGATCGCTATAGGATGATACTCGACGGTCTGCAGGTGACGCTGCTCATCACGCTTTGCGCCGCCCTGCTGGGTACGCTACTGGGCGGACTGGTATGCTGGATGCGCATGAGCCGCCGGACGTGGCTGCAGCAAGTGGCCAAGGTGTATATCGAGCTGATGCGCGGCACGCCCGTGCTGGTGCTGCTCATGCTGATGTACTACGTGGTGATGGCACCGCTGGATGCTACGGGCATCGTGGTGGCTATCGTCACCTTCGCCATGAATACAGCGGCCTACATCAGCGAGATGCTGCGTACCACCATTCAAGGCATTGACCGTGGACAGACGGAGGCGGGACTAGCCTTGGGCTTCACACCGCGACAGACATTCTTCAAGATAGTGCTGCCACAGGTGGTCAAAGCAGTGATGCCCGTCTATCAGGGTGAAATTGTGAGTCTGCTGAAGGGCACGAGCATCGTGGGCTACATCGCTGTGGCCGATATGACGCGCGCCTCCGACCTGATACGCTCGCGCACGTTCGATGCCTTCTTCCCCCTCATTGTGACGGCCATCATCTATTTCCTCATGGCTTGGCTCATCGGGCTGTTGCTTCAGAGTCTCGTTCAGCGCCAGCGTGTGAAAGCCATCATTGCTGCTGTGGTGCTGACATTGTTTGGCATGATGAGTTACGTACCCTCGCTTGTAGGTCGCGACACAACCACTGTGTCCGACGGTTCTCCGTCGGATATCCCTCCCGCCTTCCAGGCGCTTAACGGCAAGAATGTGGCAGTGATTATCGGCAGCATACAGGACATTGCCGTCACCGATATGGCTCCCGATGCCAACATCCTGCGCATGACCAGTCAGACCGACCTGCTGGCTGCCTTGGAGAACGGCAAGGTGGATGCGGCAGGCGGTGAGAGCCTGACGCTGATGTTCAATAAGGAGCTGCTTGAAAAGGTGGATTCTGTAGGTGCAGGACTGACGCCGATTCCGATAGGAGCCTGTTACCGACTTGACAATACCGAATTGCAACAGGACTTCAACAGTTTCCTGACCGAAATCCGCCGTGACGGCACCTACCAGCAGATTCTGGATCGCTGGAGCAATGCCGACGACCCTTCGGCCATGGCCATTCCCCAACAACGCGGCACGGGGCGCACCCTACGTGTGGCTACCTACCCTGCCATGCCGCCGTTCAATTTCATCAATACTGGGAAACCGTCAGGTCTGGAGCCGGAACTGCTGACGGAATGGGCCAACCGGCGTAACTGGCAACTGGAATACCTCATTATGGACTTCGCTGCGCAGATACCTGCCGTGCAGACGGGCAAGGCCGACATGGCCATGGGAGCCATCAGCATCACCGAAGAGCGACAGAAGCAGGTACTCTTCTCCGACGGTTATATCGATTCGCACATCGTGCTGATGACGCGAAAAGGGGAAAGTAGTATACTCACCAGCCTCACCCCCGGCAGCCTCACCCCCGCCCCCTCTCCAAAGGGCGAGGGGAGTGGATACCTTTGGTGGGGTGTGGCTCTCCTTGTTATAATAATAGGTGGCACCGCATGGCTTTTCCTACGTCGTAGGCGCAGCACATTCACGAATCCTCAGACGTCAGACATCAAGCCTCAGACCTCCGACCTCCTACGCATATCCCACCTCCAGAAGAGTTATGGCGACTTCGACGTGTTGCGCGACATTAATACAGAAGTACATCGCGGCGAGGTCATCTCCATCATCGGACCTTCTGGCACAGGCAAGAGCACTTTTTTGCGGTGCCTGAACCTGCTGGAGCAGCCTACCAGCGGCAGCATCATCGTCAATGGGGAGGATATTCTCACTAAGGGCTATCCCGTCAACAGGCTACGCCAAAAGATGGGTATGGTGTTCCAATCGTTCAACCTCTTCGACCACCTTAGTATCCTCGACAATGTCACCTTCGCGCCGATGAAGCTGCTCGGACTTTCTCGCACTGAGGCCGAAACGGAGGCTATGGCACTGCTGCGCAAGGTGGGACTGGCTGAGAAGGCCAACGTCTATCCGTCGAGTCTCTCCGGTGGTCAGAAACAGCGTGTGGCCATTGCCCGTGCCCTGGCCATGAAGCCCGATGTCATCCTCTTCGACGAACCTACATCGGCTCTTGACCCGACGATGGTTGGCGAGGTGCTCAGCGTCATCCGCCAGTTGGCCAAGGAGGGTATGACCATGCTCATCGTCACCCACGAGATGAAGTTCGCCCACGACGTCTCGACGCGCATCTTCTTCATGTACGACGGCTACATCCACGAGGACGGCACGCCCAACCAGATTTTTGAGAATCCTGTCCACAGTGCCACCAAGGCCTTCATCCAGCGCATTCGCAAAGAAGTGTTCGAGATAGACGGCCCCGACTTCGACTTCCTCGGCATGCACTCAGCCATGGGTGCCTTCTGCCACAAGTACGGCATCGCCGAGAAACTGGAGACAGCAGAGCGGCTGACAGACAAGATGCTCGACGACATCATGGCCCAGTACCGTCCTATCACCGTCCGCATCACCCATAGCGAACAGTCGGGCATCACCGCCCTCGACTTCATGGTGGAGCAGATGACCACCACGCCGCTGAACGACGTGTACCGCACCACTCTCTCCGCAGAGTGCCGTCAGGTGATAGAGGAACCCACCAAACGAGGTTTCCGCGTGAAACTGATTTTCTAATCGTAGATGTTATGCTCCTTAAAGAAACGTTGTATATCATGGGGACGTACCCCATGATACATTAGACGTACCGATATGAGATGTGAGAGGAGGATTAAAAAATAATTTAAAACAAAGATTTTCTCTGTAAAATTTGGTGTTTTGGATAATGTTGTGTATATTTGCACTGCAAAAACGGTCGAATATTCGACTATTTTTGCAGTAGAACTTTAAAATTATAAGAACTATGGTTATACAGAGAGACCAATATGTAAACGAGTTGCTTAGTAAACGATGGAATGGTAAAGTTAAGATTATCACTGGCATACGACGTTGTGGTAAGTCTTTCTTGCTTTCCACTCTCTACAAGGATTATCTTCTGAAAGAGGGCGTGGAAAAAGACTGCTTTGTGGAGTTGGCATTGGACAAAAAGGCAAACCTGAAATACAGGAATCCTAATGAGCTTTATGACTATGTGCTCCGTAAAACTCGGAATGCGGATAAGCGTTATTACGTTTTCATAGACGAGATTCAGCTATCGTATAAAGTAAAGAATGAGGATATAGATGAGAAACTGGTTCCTGAGGAAGACCGCGACATGCTCTATACCACATTCTATGATATCTTAAACGACTTGATGGGGCGTAGTAATCTGGATATCTATGTTACAGGATCGAACAGCAAGATGTTGTCAAAAGACATCGTTACGAACTTCCGTGACCGTGGCTCAGAGATTAAGGTCTATCCACTTTCGTTTAAAGAATACTATGCCATCTCTGGAATGGAGAAAGCCGATGCGTTTGAGGAATATCTTACCTATGGCGGTATGCCGTTGGCGGTGCTGGAAAATAACGAGACTGAGAAACGAAAATATCTGAAGGGACTACACAAGAGGGTTTACATGAAGGATATTGTAGAGCGATACAAACTTAAGGATGATGAGGTACTTGGGGCTCTGATAGACGCGTTGTCGTCTGCAGTAGGTTCGCTCACAAACCCGCATAATCTGGCTAATGCCGCAGGCTCGCTGATGAAACGTAGTACTTCAGATCATACTATCAAGAACTATTTGGATTATCTGGAAGATGCTTATCTGTTTGTTGGTGCTCAGCGTTATGATATAAAAGGGAAGAAGTATTTTGAAAACACTTTGAAATACTATTCTATGGATACCGGACTAAGGAATGCTAAACTCAATTTCCGTCAGCAAGAGAAATCGCACCTGATGGAGAACATGATTTTTGTGGAACTTATTCGCAGGGGTTATAATGTTGACGTGGGTGTGGTAGAGGTAACTGTTGTGAAAGAGGGTAAAAAACAGCAGTCGCAATACGAAATAGACTTTATTGTTAACACTGGACGCGATAAGGTTTACATTCAGTCGGCTCTAAATGTTGATACCGATGCGAAGAAAAAGCAGGAAACCTTCTCGTTAAAGAATTCGGGTGATTCATTCCGTAAGATTGTAATACTCGATGGCAATGCAAAGCCTTGGACTGACGAGGATGGCATTATATACGTTGGAGTAATTCCGTTCCTTTTAGAGGAGGCTAGTAATATCATCTGAACAGAGAATTCCGTGAACAACCAAAGGGTATCGCGTTTCGCGATACCCTTTGTTCGTATATAAATGTTCTGTTCAATATTTCGCCTTCAGCTTCAGAATGCGGCGGACGCTCTGGTTGATGCGGGCCTCGGTGATGGTGCCGCTTTCAACGGCTGCCATTACGGCATCGAAAGCCTGGACTAGGTTCTGCGGACCCAGCACGATGTCGACACCTGCCTGAATGCAACCAACGGCAGCCTCAGCACAGGAGTACTGTTGGGTGATGGCTCCCATCTCCATAGCATCGGTGATGATGATGTTCTGATAACCCAGTTCTCTGCGCAGCTTGTCCTGCAGGATGAGACTCGACATGGTGGCGGGAATCTCAGAGCCCGTAACGTTAGGCGTACCGATATGAGCAGTCATAATCAGCTGGCAGCCCCACTTGATGCCTGCCTTGAAAGTAACCATCTCGCAGCTGGCCATCTCGTCCCATGTCTTCAGGCTCTGTGCATAGCCATAGTGGGTGTCGGCCTTGGTGTCGCCATGTCCCGGAAAGTGCTTTATACAACCCGTTATGCCGGCATCCTTCAGTCCCTGCAGATAATTGGTTACCATCGGAGCTGCCACAGCGGGATCGTCGCTGAAGGCACGCTTGCCTATGACAATGTTTTCAGGGTTGGTATTCACGTCGGCCACAGGGGCGAAGTCTATGTCGAATCCGTACTTCTTAAGATACGTGCCGATGGTATTGCCGCAGTAGTAGGCATTCTTCGGGTCGCCCGTCTTACCGATGGAATCCATCGATTCGAAGGTTTCAACATTGAAGTTCGGGTTCCTGCCGATGCGGGCCACGCGACCGCCCTCTTCGTCGATACACAGTAGCGGTGAGCCTTTCAGTGCGCGTATCTGCGGGATGAACCGGGCCAGCTGTGCCTCGTCCTCGATGTTATGCGCATAGAGGATGATGCCGCCAACAGGGTATTTCTCGTTTACGCCCTTCATCGTCTCGTTAACGGCCTGAAGCCTGATTTTTGTTATGTCGTCGGCACTACCATCGATGCCACTGGGCAAGTTAAAGTGAATAGTAGTATCCAAACATTCGGGGCGCACATAGAACATCTGCCCCACCTTTTCGCGCAGGGTCATCTTCTGCAGCTGTTCCTCCACCAGGTCGTCAGGTGTGGGACCTACAGGATTATCGTCATTAGTACAGGCAGAAAAAACAAACAAGCCACCGATAAACAGGATAGCGGCTAAACTCCTTAATAGGTTCTTTTTCATAATTATATATGTCATTTCTAAGTTAATAGTATTTTATAAAAGTAGGGGATTAAAAAAGCTGTGATAGGGCATAGAGTGGCAAGATGTCTACGTGGCGGATTGCATCATCTGCTTTTGAGTCAACATAATCGAACCTGCCGAAGTTTTCAAGTGAACAACGCATGGCATGCGACAGCTTCTTATCGCGCATAAAATCCCATAGACTCTTCATGCCTCCTTGTACACCTGCCTTAACTTCAATGGGTAGTACTTGCATGTCTTTAGAGAACAGGTAGTCTATCTCGGCAGTTGCATTCTTGGCCTGACGCACCCAATAATACAAATCATGATGCAAGTTGGGCGAAAGGTAATGCAACAGTTCAAGCCCAGCCAGCATCTCGGCCACAGGCCCTTTGTTAACAAGGTCGGCTGCAGTCGACGTAAGGATATGGGTGGCTATAGCAGTCGTATCGCCTATCTGCATGTTCAGCAGTCTTAGCATCAGTCCTGTGTCGAGCAACAGCATCTTGCGAATACTCTCATCGGCCTCGTCGCCCAAGGGCAGTCCGTTGCCATTGGTATGCGTAACGGGTATCAGTATGCCGGCCTTGATAAGCAGTTCAAGCGCTTTTTTAACTTCGGCAGTCTTATAACTGCCTGGCACTTGAGCGTATACAAACTTATTAGTGGCTTGCAATGCTGCGCTCCTCATGGTGGCACTTAATAGCTGTGGATCAATCTTCTTCTTGTATTTCGGGAAATCGGCCTCGTAGCCCGATATGATGTCGTCCTGTACTTCCTGGCACATCAGATAATCATGGGTTTCAACCCACTTTACAACCGATTCGGGCATTCCGCCTACCAACATATATGTACGAACCAGCCCCACCAGTTTATCGTGCAAGGGCATTGGTAATGGAGAGTCGACGTTAGCTTGCCGGCGCGCTTCGATGAGTAACTGTTCGTTGCTGGCAAGCAAGAACTCATCGAAGGTCATTGGGAACATATACATAGAATGTACGCGTCCCACGCCAAAGGTGGGGATATCATCCAAAACGAATTCCAGTAATGAACCAGCTGCAATAACATGTAGACCAGGCATGTCTTCCTTGAAATAACGTAATGCCATAATAGCCTGCTTGCTCTCTTGTATCTCGTCAATAAATAGTAATGTCTCGTTGGGTACAATAGGCGTGCCGCACATGGCTGCCATCTGAGGTACGATACGTTTCACATCAAGGTCTTTCTTGAACAGCTCAATATAATCAGGCTGTTTTTCAAGGTTTACTTCAACATAATATTTAAATGATTCGCCCAGATGTTTTACGGCAGTCGACTTGCCTACCTGTCGTGCACCTCGCAACAGAATAGGTTTGTGTTCAGGGCGTGCTGCCCACTCGTTTAAATATCGGTCTATAATTCTTTCGTAGTACATATAACCTCCTGATTTTCTGGGTGCAAAGATACAAAAAAGAAATTATCCAAACAAATAATTTACCGAAAATCGAAAAAATCCAAAGAAATAATTCGTCAAAAATCAAAAAAATCCAAAGAAATCCTACTCGAAACAAATAAGCCACCCTCGGTGTGAGGGTCAGCGGTATCTCCAGCTTGACTTTAATCATATATAGTTGTTGCCATAAGTGTCTTTACCCTTGTAGACACCAATGGCAGAATCCAAGTCGCTTCACATTGTCGAAGTTCATTGCGTGGGCTTGGGGATGGTGAGCACGGCATGGAGGTCGTTGGTCCGGCTGGACAGTGCGGCATCGCTCGCCTGGTTGGTATCGGTGAGCATGCTGGTCAGCGTGGGCTTGATGTATTGCATCAGCATCCCTTGCACAGCGGTGACTGATGCGTCGAGTTGATCATCGGGTACCTGCCCCTTCAGTTGTTTCAGACATAGTTTCTTTACGCCATCCTCAAATTCGTCAATAACAGCCTGACTACGGGGATTTTCGTTCTCGTTGCCGGTATTGTGTATCATGAAAGCCTCAGTGAACGGTGTACTCAGGAACTCCATGAGCAGCTCTGTCGTCTTCTGTGGTGTGTCAGGAATGAAATTTGGCACGCCAAGTAGGCTAAACATGTTGCGGTAGGTTTGTATCGTGGCCCAGGAATCGTTGACGTGCCATGCCAGACCGTAGGTGAGGTTCGATGCGCTGCGCTTGTAGCACTCCTGCTGGACGTCGGCCATAGAGGGTATCGACTTGATATATTCCGTTGAGACGTTCCACTGCGTGAAGTCGCGGTTAACGGTGATGGTGCGCCACGCATTGGGATAGCTGACGGTGGAACCCGTCGATATGTCTATCAGACTGTCGGTCTTGGCTTCTGTCGCCTTCCTGTATTGTGAGATGTCCTGCAGGTGCTGGTGGCCGGTGAGCACAAGGTGGATGCCGTGCTGCATCATGGCCTCGGCCACTTTCTTGTAGTCTTTCACTACGTAGGGAGACTGCAACGTGGCCTGTCCGTCGTAGTGTTCCACAGCATTGTGGTGCATCATGGCTACCACCTGCTTGCCTGCAGCCCGTGCAGCATCGGCCTGCTGCCACATCCACTCCAGCGTGGCCTCGCGTATGCGCCCTGCCGTCTGGTTCTGGTTGATGGAGTCGCCACGCTCCTTATAGCGGTTCTCCTCATAGAGATTGCTATCGAGGCAGATGAGCACCAGCCCTTTGAACGGCTCGCAGGTGAACGAGAGCGATGCCGGGTCGCGGACGGTCTCAGGCCGTGCATAACCATAATTGGCATACAGCTGTGCAAACTGCTGGGGCGAAGTGCGCTCGGCAGGCCGCGTCTGGTCGCCCTGGTAATAGACTCCCTCGGGATTGTCGATGTCGTGGTTGCCAGGAATGACGATGGTAGGAATGCCCGCCGTGCGTATGCGCTCCAGAAGGCTCACCACCAGCTGGTGGCTCACCAGCTCGCCGTCCTTGGTCAGGTCGCCGGGGATGAGCACTAGGTCGGGCTTCTTCTCCAGCACGACGTCGATGACAGTCTCCAGTACTTCGCCGCTCTCCTCCAACAGCTTGGGGTCTATCTTGGTATAGTCTTCAAAGGCTTTGCCTTTCTGCACAAGCAATTGCGGAGCCATCACGTGGATGTCGCTCATCACGAAGATGCTATACTCGGACTTCGGCTCTACCGGCGTGGGTCCGCTGGGATTGTCGGTGTTGTCGATGCATGATGACAGCGACATACAGATTAGTGCTACTGCTGCGAGCACCCATAGAATGTTCTTATTCATAATTATTACTCGCTAAAGTTAGTATCTGTTTGGGGTTGTTCCTTACTCATATAATAGGTGTTGCCGTAATTGTCTTTACCGATGAAGATATCAATAGGCAGCTTCTTTAATGTGAATCCCTCGATGCCGGTGACGGCCGTGAGCTGACCTTCCTGCGTGACGGTGACGGGCTCGATGGGTGAGGGGGCTTCCATATTCTTTAGGCCTGTGACGGTCAGATTGCCGGCATTGGTCGTGGGAATAAGGGTGAAGACACCATATTCCAATATTGTCAGATTATCCATGACATAATCATCTGTAGAGCTGGTGACATTTGTCGCGCAACTGTAGCCTGGCAGTTCCAGCAGATTGAAAGTAGAAGTAGAGCTTGCGGTTGAATTAGAAGGACATGGTATGACCAGATAGGTCAGCATACCCGTCTTGTGGGCATTGATGGCCTTTGTGACAAGCTGAATATCAGGATTGTCTTCACCGTAAAACTGTGAAAGCGTCTTACGGACCACCTCCATGTCGGCAGCATCCTGACTCTCGTCGTAGTTGGCAGGAACAGGCACATCCTTGAGCAGGAAGTTGATGGGTGTCAGTGCCTTCTGCTTGAAGTTGTCTATGGCTTCTGTCAGCCTGCCATCGCGCTTAGCCAGCCAGATGGCAATGCTACTCATATAACTTTCCTGATCCACGTTAGAGCCAAGGTACAGACCTTCAATCTCATGAAGTTGCTTGTAACCGAAAAGCGGGTGAAGCAGATTGCGCTCGAAGAAGTCGGCTGTTGCCTCGTCGACGTCGGTTCCTTTGATGCCGGCAGCCTCCTGTGGATAGGTCTTCTCGTACTTGTCGGTCCAGTATTTGGCACGACTGTAGTGCTTGTCTTTCTGGCTGGGGTTTTCCCATGCCGCCTTCAGTGCCAGCAAGGCCAGTTTACGATAGGCGCGAGGCATATAGTCGATAGGATAGTCCTGGTTGCGGTTCTCTTTTCCGGCGTCCTCACTCTTGGCGGTTTTCTTCCAGCCTTTAGCAGGAATCTGTACATATTGGTGGAATGCCTCATGATAGAAGAGTGCAACGAACTTTAGCATATAATCCTTGAGGGTGATTTCCTCCCCGTACATTTTTAACATCCTTTCCTTCATTTCTTCATAAGAGTCAATGAAGAGGATGATGGTGCAGTTCAAGCCATTGAAAGCCACGTGACTAAAGCTGGTGGTGTTCTGGACAGCGCGCTTCACGTCTTCACTCCATTCGCTCTGAGGTATCTCTTTCTTGGTGGTGGGGTTAATCAGGTACATACGGGTTTTCTCCTGATTGACCAGCAGCATATTGAAGTCGGCAGGATTAACGTCAGCATTCCAAGCCGTCTGAACATGTGGATTGGCTATCTTGATGGCCGCCCAGAACCAGTCTGTCATCTTGTCGTAGTCGGTGCTCACCTCAGGCAGCGTGTTATTGTCTGTTTGTTCCGGTTCAGCACCTGACCCGTTTGCCGGATTGTCTTCTACCGTACACGAAACCAGACTGAGGCCGCAGGTAAGGATGGCGGCCAGCACCCATAACAGATTCTTCTTCATATTCGTTAGTAATTTACTCACGGAGTGTCAGACACTTTGTGCGCGTTCTTTATTTATATTTTTGTTTTCATCTTTAGAATGCGGCGGACACTTTGGTTGATGCGTTCCTCGGTGATGGTGCCGTTCTCTACGGCCGCCATGACGGCATCGAAAGCCTGGACTAGGTTCTGCGGCCCCAGCACGATGTCAACACCTGCCTGAATGCAACCAACGGCAGCCTCGGCACATGAGTACTGTTGGGTGATGGCTCCCATCTCCATAGCATCGGTGATGATGATGTTCTGATAACCCAGTTCTCTGCGCAGCTTGTCCTGCAGGATGAGACTCGACATGGTGGCGGGAATCTCAGAGCCCGTAACGTTAGGCGTACCGATATGAGCAGTCATAATCAGCTGGCAGCCCCACTTGATGCCTGCCTTGAAAGTAACCATCTCGCAGCTGGCCATCTCGTCCCATGTCTTCAGGCTCTGTGCATAGCCATAGTGGGTGTCGGCCTTGGTGTCGCCATGTCCCGGAAAGTGCTTTATACAACCCGTTATGCCGGCATCCTTCAGTCCCTGCAGATAATTGGTTACCATCGGGGCTGCCACAGCGGGATCGTCGCTGAAAGCACGCTTGCCTATGACGATATTCTCAGGGTTGGTATTCACGTCGGCCACAGGGGCAAAGTCGATGTCGAAGCCGTACTTCTTAAGATACGTGCCGATGGTATTGCCGCAATAGTAGGCATTCTTCGGATCGCCCGTCTTACCGATGGAATCCATCGACTCGAAGGTCTCCACATTGAAGTTCGGGTTCCTGCCGATGCGGGCCACTCGACCGCCCTCTTCGTCGATACACAGTAGCGGTGAGCCTTTCAGGGCGCGTATCTGCGGGATGAACCGGGCCAGCTGTGCCTCGTCCTCGATGTTATGCGCATAGAGGATGATGCCGCCAACAGGGTATTTCTCGTTTACGCCCTTCATCGTCTCGTTAACGGCCTGAAGCCTGATTTTTGTTATGTCGTCGGCACTACCATCGATGCCACTGGGCAAGTTAAAGTGAATAGTAGTATCCAAACATTCGGGGCGCACATAGAACATCTGCCCCACCTTTTCGCGCAGGGTCATCTTCTGCAGCTGTTCCTCCACCAGGTCGTCAGGTGTGGGACCTACAGGATTATCGTCATTAGTACAGGCAGAAAAAACAAACAAGCCACCGATAAACAGGATAGCGGCTAAACTCCTTAGTAATTTTTGTTTCTTAATCATTATGTTAAAAAGTATTCAATTATATCTTCTTTATTTTATTATTATCTTCTTGCCATTGTTAATATAGACACCTGCTGCAGGCTTGCCAGTGATGCGACGGCCTTGCAGATCGTAGTAGCTGTCGGTATCAGTGGTTGGCATAATAGCCGTTCTGATGCCTGTCGGATCGTTGTCGTTGACAATCTTAAGCGATGTTGGCAGTCCTGTCGCATTCTCTTGAGCTACCAGACAGAAGGTGAAAGGCTTCATTTCGTAGCTGTCATGCAGCACGAAGCTGTCGCCTTCCAGGATGTAGACATTCTTTCTGGTCTGCCGACAGTAGTTGTAAACGATACCGAGCTTTGAACCCAGCAAGAAATACGAACTCTGAAAGATAGCATCTCCCATGAATTTGACGGTACGGCCAGCCATGGCGGGGTCGACACGGACTAACGAGAACTGGCCACGTTGGGCGGCCGGCTTCACATGCAGTTCGCCTTTCGAAGCGCCACAGTCCTTCATCTCCTCACTTTCGGCAAAGTAGTGGAAATTTGCTGAGAGATCTTCTCCTGTTACCGCATCTGTCACGAATTCATCGGTTATGATATCTGAAAAGAAAACCAGCGGGAGCCAGCAATTGGTCTCCTCAGCGGTGAAGGTATGCACGATACCCGCTGATTCTGAAGAGACATTGGGAATATTATTCTTAAAGCCCATATCATAGCGGGTGTCGAAGACGACGGGGTTCTGGGAACTGCCTTTGTCATTCAATACGATGGCATGTTCCAGTCCTTCCACTGAGGGGTTCGACACGTAATAGATGGTGTTGGGATTCTTGTTGGGCGTGACACGCTTTACCTTGGACTGGGGAATGATGACGACTGTAGCATCCTCGGGTGCGACAATCTCTTCAGCATCGTCAAAAACGGTCTCCACACTATCTGGCGTCAAGGCGGTAGCCACAGGAACAATGGTATAGACGTCGGTGAAGTATTCGTCAAACAGATCGTTAGTATTCAGATATCTGAACGAGAACCTGACCTTCGACCATGTTCCCATTTCTTTAAGTTTTTCCGTAAAGGTAATACTGCTGCCAGCAGGTAATTTTCTACTTCCTGTGGTGAGTGGGACATTCTCGGATTCGTCCTCGACATTATAGCCAGTGATTTTGAACAAGCCACTATAGTCTTTGTCACTTTGGTTGAAGATGGTAAAGTCGAGCTTGCCACTCGATCCCTTAATGATTTTCTTTTCGTTATCAACCCTGTTGCCACCCAGTGTCAGCGGACCCAACGTGATGGGTGTGGCATCTATTTTAATGCCATAGAGCCAATGGCGGTAGAACATATCAGCATAGACACCATACTGATCGTCAGGTTTCATGATGACCGTACCGTAATCTGTTTTCCGTCTGACGACCTTCACCTTTCGGGTCTCATGCGGACGGAGCAGACAGCGCTCGTAGCTCCATAAAGCGGAGGCTGTTGTATAAACGAACAGATGGCCAAAATATTCCTCATCGCTCAGATTCTCGACGGTAAAGGTGATTGTCTTGACAGTCTGTTCACCACGAAAGTCCTCATACTCATATTCTGGGTTGGACAGTTTCAGGTTGGCTTCGCCGGGAACCTCTGTCAGACGCAGCGTAGTGCCGTCGATGTTGACGTTGACATAGAAACGGTCTGACCCCCGGAGCACATCCTTGATGTCAGGCTCTTTGCCAGTATCCATCATAGCAACCAGGCGGTAATTGCCATCGGAGAGTGTGTCGGGCAGCACGCAGTTGAAACTGTTGATGCAGATAATTCTCGCTGATGTCAATTCAGCATACTGCCTGCCATTCAGCATACAGTGTATCTTACCGTCTTTCAGCAGCGCATACCGGTAGGTAGGCTGCATGCTTATCGTATGGGCCGTGGTCAGATAGCGTAAGATGCGAATCTCCGGGAAGGGCGACTTCGTGTCAGGTCGTGTCATGACCGAGTCACAATATACATACATGCGTTCGCACCCCTCATGGACTGTCTGAGTCTCTATTGCCGGATCCTCCGTAGGCGGCTGGATGCCAATGATTACATCATGGAAGTCAGACCAGCAGGGGTTTGCCAGACTGCCGCCATCGCCAGAGCCTACAGGGTCAAGTGCTGGAATCTGGAAGAACCCGTCGAATTTTCCGTTCCATCCCCAGTTGAAGTGGAATTTACCTTCTCCGTCGTAGCCGTCGCAGACAAAACTATGGCCCTCTACACTACTGTTGTAACCATTATAGATGATGGGGCGCTTGGCAGCGAGTTCCTGATAGAGCATCTCTTCCCAATCGTCAATCGTGTACTCCACCTGGCTTAGCCAACGTACATTCTTATCATAGTCGAAGTAATCACGCAGCGCTTTGTCAATAATGATGGTCAACGCGCCAGACATACTCACACCATATTCCATCTTGACAGTTAAGCCAGCCCATCGCATCAGGTGGGCAACGGCATTGCCTTGAGCCTCGGTATAGTTGCCCTCAGTATAGGTATCGAGCATGTTTTCCCAATCAAAAGTCGTAGAAGGAGCCAGATTCCCGGGTTCGACAGTTTTTGTCGCACCCTGCGGCCACTTCCAATATTTTATCACCTGTGACATGGATGTGGCCACACAGCCTGTTATGGTTCTTACATCTGTCTTAAGGTCTACGGGGCATTCCCTGTTGTAGGGTTCACGCTGCCCCCACTGGCTTTTTATCAATGGCTCAATGCACTCCCGGGGTGCAGGAGCACGCATGGCAGCACGGGCCTTGCCCTCTTCTATCAGCTTGATTTGCCGTGCATAGCCTTGCAGCCATGCTTTCATGTTAGGGGGCATGTCATCTTGGTCAATCGCGCCATGAAGTGAATAGCCTAACACACCGTCTACGCTGTCATCAGCACTGACAATGACAAACCCGCCGCCCTCCGCATTGAAGGCATAGAGCTCTGAGATACCCGTCGCAGCCTCGCGGAGTTCGACAGCAGAACTTCTGCGTGTCGTCTTTCCGCTGGCCTGTCGCTGTTCGAGGAATGCCTGGGCTTTCGCCTTGGCCTGTTGCTGAGTAATGGTCGGCGCTGCCTTTGCCGCTACGGCCATCAGTGAAACGATAGTTAATAATAGCGCTTTTTTCATCATTGTTTCTTAGTTAAATCTGTTATAGCTTTTATTATTTTATGAAAATCTTTTTGTTGTTGATGATGTAGAGTCCTTTAGCAGGCTGGCCAGTGACGCGACGACCTTGCAAATCGTAAATCTGGTTATTGCCGGACGGCTCACGATGGATCGTGCTGATGCCGGTTACTCCCGAAGGTGTCACGGTGGTGCCCTGCTTGACTGTGACATCGAGCAGGGTTGTGCCCTGAACGAACTTGTTATACGATGTTCCGATGAGGATGCGTATGTCATTCAGGTTCTCGGATGTGCCAAAGATACCATCCAGTTCGCTGGCGTCCAACTCCATGGTCTGTCCAGGAGGAATGGTATCGTAATTCGAACCCGAAATTCTGCCTGATTCGCCTACCATCGTTGACTGCAAGGAGATGGAGTATGGCTTCTTCCACGTGCGTGTGTCATCGTTCTTGATGTATATCAGCGCATCGAGGTCGAAACGATCACGATATTCAATTTTATAGTCAACCACCTTCAGGTCGAAGAGATGGGGATCGTTCTCGATATTGACGACCGTCTTGTCCAAGATTACCTTGTCCGACAATCCCAGAAGGAATATTTCCATATCTCCCTTGAAGGGTACCACCATGGGATAACGCAGGGTGACGCGCTCACCCTTTTCAAGTTGCGTGGGGCGCATCATTTCACTCTTATCCACTGCAGGTACGAAGGTTGTGCCCATCGTTTTGCCTACGTTCAGCTGAGTGACTGTGCTGACCTCCTTGTCGCCCTGGTTCTCGACCACCAGTATCAGCGTGTTCTCCTCTAACGGGGTGGCAGGCGATTTCTCGAAATAGGCATTGATGATTTTCATCACCATGTTGGGATGAATGGTAACCTGCCCATCCTTCACATCCACCGTAAAGCACTCGCCGGGAGCGCCAAAGAACTCCCATGCCGCAGTGGGCTCTTGGGCATCCTTGGCTATCGGGTAGAGGGTGTAGGAGCCGTCGGTCAGCGTCAGTTTTCTTTTCGGAAAAACAAATTCTGCCAATTGGGCGTTAACGAAACTGGTTGCCGTGTCGTTCTGCGCTACGAGGGTACAGGAGCCATCAGCATTCTTGATGCCCAGTCCCATATAATATGACGCTTTCCTCAACTCAAAATCGGTATATGCCGCCACGTACACCAATGCAGTGTCAATGGCAACAGGCTCATTATATATGATTAGTTTCCTGACCACTTCGGGCACAACAGTCTCGGTGCCGGTACTTTTCTCAATGCCGACGAGAATCTGCTGGTTGGTGGCAAAGCCGAGATTGGTATTGCCGGCAGACCCCACACTGGTGTTGTCGTCGGGATTCAGCACGTTGATGGCGAAGTAGCCGTCGTTCTTTCCGGCCCAGCCCCAGTTGACGTGAAACATGTCGTTACCGTCGTAGCCGTCGATGACAAATTCATGTCCGCCGCTGCTGCTCTGCCCGGCAAAGACGACAGGACGATTCTGGTTCAACTCATTCCAGATCAGCTGGCTCCATTGTTCGATGGTATAATGGGCGCGATCGGCACAGTAGATACCTTGTGAGTAGCCGAAATAGCGTCGAAGGGCATTGGCTATGAACTCGTGCTGCGTACCCGACGCATCGGGGCTATAGTCCATCTTGGTAGCCTGCCCGCAGTAACGCATCAACTCGGCAACAGCCATACGCTGTTCCTCCGTACCTGGCTGTTGGGTCGTGTAGTCGGGCAGCATCAGGTCCCACTTGAAGGTGGTAGCAGGCAGTTCCGGCAACGTACAAGGTTCCCCTTCCTGATAGTTGAACGTATAGGAAGGAATGGTGGTGGTGGCATCCTGGGGCCACTGGTGGTAGTACATCACCTGCGCCATCGCCGTTGCCACACAGCCCGTCGCACAACGTTTGCCCTTCCAGGTATACTTATTACCTTCGTAGAGGGGAGTCATCAGGTCGTATGGTTCCACCTGATACCAAGTGGTCTTGAGCAAGGGCTGAACAGGTGAAAACGAACTCGTGGCTGTCTGCTGTGGAGCGGTGTATGTTTTGCTCAGATGGGCTATCTCGTCGGCATAGCCCTGAAGCCACGAACGCATGTTGTCGGGCATGTCGTCGGCATCAATACTTCCCGTCAGGCTATATCCAAGCACGGGCAGTGTGCGGTCGTCGCCACTGACAATGACAAATCCGCCGCCCTCAGCATTGAAGGCATAGAGCTCTGAGATACCCGTCGCAGCTTCGCGGAGTTCGACAGCAGCGCTTCTGCGCATTGTCTTCCCGCTGGTCTGGCGCTGTTCGAGGAATGCCTGAGCTTTCGCCTTGGCCTGTTGCTGGGTAATGGTCGGTGCTGCCTTTGCCGTTACGGCCATCAGCGCAATGATAGTTAATAATAGCGCTTTTTTCATTATCATTTCTGAGTTTAGTTTGTTATAGCTTTTATTATTTTATGTCATTATTTGCGGATCAGGGTTGAACCTAACTGTCCGAGTTGGACGGCATAGACGCCGCGTTGCAGGCCGGGGAGCGTGATGGAGCCCTGCTGCACGGTGGTCCGTTGAAGCACCGTACCTGAGAGGCTGTAGATGGTGACGGGTGTTCCGTCGTCGGCACCGTCGGCATAGAGCACATCACCCACGAGTCGGAAGGTGACAGCCTCAGGCTGGTTTTTGCTCAGCGAAGGAATGGCGGTAGGCAGACCCAAAACTTCAAGGATGCCCTTATAAGCGTTGATCTTGCCATGGCCGGCACGGATGCCTGCCTTGGTGGTGTTGTCGTCAGTATCGACGCTTTTCAGGATGATGGCCTTCACGTCGTCGTTGGTCAGCGTGCGTCCCTTGTCGTGGGCGGCCTGCAGCCACAGGGCAATGATGCCTGCAGCAATGGGTGTCGCCATCGAGGTGCCGTTAGTCTTTATCCAGCAGTATTCACGAGGTTCTTTCTGTCCCACAAACTGGTTGCTGAACGACTGGCGGTTGCTGACCTCGGCGGTTTCGTACGTTCCGTCGCCATAGAAGGAGTTGGCAGCGCTATAGATGCACACGCCTGGGGAGACAACGAAGGGATGACGGTTGCCGGCATAGTCGGTGCCATAGCTGCTGAACGGGGCAATCTCGCCCACATTGAAATCTTCGTCGGGCTCAGCAGCCTCGCCAGGTTTGTCGACAATCAGATTGCTGGCTGCCCAGGCCCCCACGGCGATAGGCACACCAGTGGTGTTCAGGTCGCCCACACTCACATCGTTGCCTGCCACATCGAAGCCTTCGGCATTCAGAAATTCTCCTTCCTCATTCCATGCACGCTGTTCGACGGCGTTGGCCGATGTTATCTCTATGCCGAGTTGCTGTTGGAGGTAGTTGAATTTGCCTCTCGACTGAATAACGGTCTGTGTCATTGCACGGGGTGATCCGTCGGGAGCCACGCCTGCACCTATACCGTTGACAACAATCAGTCCACCGCCAGCGCTGGTGTATCGGTCTTTCAGAAGTGCCTGTAAATCCTTGCTCAGCGCATCCGTGCCGACATCTTCCGCATCGTCTGTTTTCAGTGCCTTCGACGAGAGTCCGTTCTTCAGCTCATGAACCGCCGTGGTGGCCAGTTCCTGCTTCTTGTCTTCATCATAGATGAAGAATCGGATATAGGCAGGCTTGTCGGTAAACAGAAAGTTATATAAAGCGAATAGGCCACGTACACCCATGAGCGTCTTCAGCGGGTGCTGTGCGTCAACGGTCTTATGAATGTGGCATTTGTCGTTACCCTCGTTGCCCGTAGAGATGGTCATCACGTTACCCTTATCGCAAAATGCCTTATAAATCTGCGAGCCGGCACTGGTACCATCGTGCGTACCATGATGGCTGTTCATGCTCATCGTCACCAGGAAGGGCTTGCCCGCCTTCTTAGCGTAGTCGGCGATGTAGTTCAGGGCATACATCGTGTTGAGCTGTTCGACATCGTCGACTTCTTCTGAATCCTCATATTTCTGCTTCTGTGCTTCGTCGGGCGTGGTGTTGCAGAAAATCAGTTCGGCTTTGGGGGCCATACCTGCCAGGCTACCTCCTGTGATGCCCTTGACGGTGCTGATGGGGCTGGCTGCCGCACAACCTGCCACGTGGGTGCCATGATAGTGGATGTCGTCCTTCAGACGCGCAGTGTCGAGCATCAGCTCTGGGGTATCGAAGAGCGTGCCTTCCAGCTCCTTGCCGTCCACAACTGCTTTGTTGCCTTTTCCGTTGGTCATGCCTGGATAGTAGGCTGCCTTGACGCGCAGGTTGCCCTCGGCGTCCTTGAAAGCAGGATTGGTCACATCGAAACCGGCGTCGATGATACCGATAATGACACCATCGCCCTGATAGGCCTGTGGCAGCTGGACGCCAGTGCCTGTATGCACCTCGTCAGTATGGGTAGCCTTACGGCTGTTGTCGAGCTTCAGCATGGGTTTCACGGGTTTCTCAATGAGTTGTACACCCTCCAGTGCTGCCACGTCCTGCAGCTGCCGGGCTGTAGCGGCTACCATCAGCATACGTCCGATAGCCGTCTTCACCTCGGCTCCAGTGGCCTCTATCTCCTGGCTAGCCTCGCTGGCATCCGCTTCGGGGTGAAGGCGTACGACAAAGAGGGCAGGTTTCTGGGACTCCTGTCCACCAGCGCGCCTGGCAGCCTCCATCTGTTGTGCAGCAAAGGCATGCACCATAGGTGCCAGCTTACTATTTGACGTTACTGACGGGGCGATAGTCTGTGCACTGACATGGCTCGCAGCTATTGCTAGGAGGATGCCAAGCGTCCAAAGCATCTTTCTTTTCATCTTTGCCGGTTATTAGCGTTGAGGTTATTTACATCTGATGTCCTTGAACTTCCAGTCGCTGGATGGTTCAATGAGGTCGAACACTTCTGCCGTTGCTGGCAGTGCGGGGAATATCAAGGCAAAGCGCAGTTTCTGGTAGGGCCAAGGGATGCGCGTCACCGTGGGGGCAGTGGTGATGTTCTCCACACTGCTCAGACGCAGCTTTCCGCTGCCCTTGCTCTTGATATAGGTCTCTGGCTTGATGTAAAGTTCGTCGTTGGGCTCAGTGGCTTCGCATTCCAGTTCGATGCGAGTCTCGGTGTCAGAGCAACTGACGCGGACAATGCTTGTCGAGGTGTTGTCTTTCTTTCCCTTGCTGATAGGATTCTTCAGCGTGAAACGATAGCGCGAGTAATCGTCAAGCGTCACGCTCGGGTTGTTGATGACGCTGGGGCCCTCTTCTGTACGTCCTGCTTTCTCATAGAGGCTGGTAATCTTGGACGAGATGGTCTTCTGATCGGTATAGCCGTAGTCGCAGTTCAACTTGGCCACCTCTTCGTATCTCTCAAGGGCCTCCGCCCATTTCTCTTCTGTCTCCATTTGCTTGGCTTTTTCCTGAGCTTCCTTGAAGGTGGGCTGATACTGTTTCTTCTCACGTTCCCAGATCTCCATAGCCTTCTTACGCTCGGCTGACTCCACGATAGATCCCAACAGGCCAAATCCACTGCTAATGGCCTGAGTTGTGTGCCAGTTGTTCCACTGTGCATTAGTTGGTACTGCAAAGATAGTTGCCAACAACATCAAAATAAAAATTTTCTTTTTCATATTCGTTAGTAATTGTGATGAATTGGTACACCATTTCATTCAGATTTGTTGTTTGGGTGTAAAGGTAATGAATGTTTTTCAAATCTTAGACAATTCAAGCCTAAAACAGCGTAAGTTTTACAGATATTTCACATTTCAAAAAAACAAAAAAGCGTGTAGCTTATTGGAGCTACACGCTATCGTTATAGATACTTTTTCTTACTTGACCTCCTCGAATTAGACATTCATTGATTTACAACTACTTGCGTGAGCTTGGCGTTTTAATGTCGCAAAATGCTTAAAAGCATCCTTGTAGCAAACATCTAATAACCAGCGGCAAAGGTACTAATTTCTTCTCAAATTGAAATAAGAAAACCAATAAAAAATGATAGAACAAACTAACTTTTAACAATTCGCTATATTTTGTCCTTTTCGCTCATTTCACTAGTTTACAAGAAGCAAAACTTGTTCCCCAGCTTGTTCCCTGGCTTGTTCCCTAGCTTGTTCCCTTTTATATGGATGTTCCCGAACTCTTTTCGAACCACCTCTATTTATGTGTCTTTTACGACACTTTATGCGACATCTTTTACGACATCCTATTTTATTATTTCCCAATGTCCACCTTTGTCTGGACCGACACGACGAATGACGCCTTCAGCCTGAAGAGCACCTGTGATTTTTGCGATAGCACGTCTTGTCACGCCTATTTTCTCTGCCATTTCCGATGTCGTTACGTTCGGATTCTCTTGAATTAACTCTATTATTTTCTGTGAACTTTTCTGTGAACTTTTCTGTGAACTTTTCTGTGAACTTTTCTGCGAATCTTTTATGCCATTAGCTTTTGCAGATACTGGCAGAACCAATTCCACCTCGTCCACCTCTATCTTGTTTTTCAACTCAGGCTCGCCCCAACCAGTCTCTTTCCAAGCAGCAATGATCTTGGGGAAGCCAGAACCGATGTTCTCGCCAAAGCCCACCATGCGAAGCATATTCTGGATGCGAGGGTTACGAGCCTTGGAGTTGCCGCCTTCGTAAATCTGCTCTATAGGCAATCTCAGCAATCCAGGATTACGGAAACAGAGACGGTCATCATGCTTCTCTATCCGTAAGATACCAGCATCCATCATCAGGTCTGCATGAATTATTGAGTTGGTAAAGGCTTCACGTACAGCTTTGTGTTGAGGTGTGTCATCCACTCGCTGCAAACCTTCCATACGGAACGGTCTCGGCAAGTCGAAAGTCATTTTTGGCAATACGATGCTGAAGAACTGATACAAGTTGTTTTCCCAACGCCCATCATAAGTCAGGCGGTCACTATAGCGTTCCTCACCAATAAGGTTGCAGAAGTTAAGGTAGTCCATGCGGAAATTATCGAAGCGTTCCCGTATAGGCAACCCCTTTCCAAACATCATCAAGCCTGCCATCGACAAGCCCTCTTTCCCTTCTTCTCTATTGACGATATAGCCTCCGAGATTCCTGAGGAACGTCTTGTCATCTACTTCGTTCCATACGTGGTCATTGTTCCATACCCGGAACAATGTACGATATCGATGCAGCGTGTCGAGGTCGATGTCATCCATATTGTAATGCTCAATCAGGATGCCATCATTGCCATCTTCGAAAGAGTCACGTATCATGGCTCTCACCTGCCGCTCTGTGCAATGGTAATCACCTTCATGGTTACGCCTATACGTTCCCTTATAAACGTTGCCGTTCAGGTAGATTGGCTTCATTCGGAAATCTGCCATAGGCACATGGATACATACAATCTTCTTTCCATCCAGATCAACTACCTCGACGTCCTTCTCAACAAGAATGTTTTCATTCACCTTGTCGCTGTTGATGGTGTTCCAGAAGTCCGTCAGAATCTTCTGATGATTGTCAACGCCTATTATCTCAAAACGTTTAGCAGGATCAGTCTCTTTTCGATGTTCCTCTATACCAAGCAATATCAAGCCACCGATAGTATTAGCAAAGGCAGAGTACGTATTCCAAAGTTCTTTGGGAACCTCAGACTTAGCCATCTTGCACTCCAGCGTTACACGTTCGCCTTTCAGCAGTGCTTCCTTTATCGTTTTCTCGTCCATATTCATATTTCGCTTGCAAAATTACATCATTACCTTCGAAATGACAATAAAAATGTCCCCATGATTCAATAAACTTCATACAATTATAATGCCAATAGTCCCAAAATTACACCTAAGATAGTTGCAAGCCATCCTATAAAAGCCATAATGGGATGGGTTATAATTTCTACAAATTTAGTATAAGTATTTTTATGAGGAACCTTTATTTTATTAGATGCAATCTTCTCAAACAAAAAAGAAATTGCTTCTACTTTAGTTTTAACGGAATCCAACACAGAATTAAAGTTTAAATTATTAAATTCTATAGATTCTGCATTTGAGGTCATATAAGAATGTGTATCAAAATTATTGCATTTTAATATATCTAATAGTTTATCCGGCTCCACCGAATAATTATCTCCATATAACTCTGATAAAAGGACATCCAAATCTCTCTTTCTATATGCAGGTATATCAATATAACCAATATTATTTCCACCTGTTAATTTACTATATCTATGTTTTATGGCTTGAAAGCCAAAAGTGATATTTTTCATATCCCAGTTAAGCCAATATGATGAATTATGTAAACGGACAAATGCCATGAATTTCTCCAACATACTTAGTTCTAAATCAGAGTAAATGTCTTTCATTTCTGATTTTGAAATGCCTATTAAATCAGCTTCTATATGCAACCCATAACATTCATAAATTTTATCATCCAAAGATCTAACGACAATAGTTGTTATTATTGGAAACATATCATCCGAAAGGTTAGGAATGTTTGCATATGAATAATGTACAATAAGTATCTCATCATTACTATTCACAACACTCTTAATATCAGACTTGGCTTTCTTGCTACTATTAAACATTCCCATATGAATTATCTTTTTAATGCACTTTGGACATTCATTATTATACGACTTTTACAAAGAGAGTTTTGCAAGCATTCATTACACTTTGTGTTATCACAGACTTTGGGGAATCTCATTAATCGAATTTGGTTTGCCGATTCAGAAATTTTAGATTCTATTTCATCCAAATCAGAATTCTTTAGTTTGTAAGGAACTTTGCATTCATTATCACCAATAATATAAGTCATCAAATAATCTGCGACTTCACCTGTTAATTCTTTGTGTCCTAACGCATAGAGTTTCAACTGATCCTCTGTCAGTCTAGAACTCTGAGCCTCCTCTTTAGATTTAAATTCAACTATTGTCGTTTCAAATGTATTATCTTCTTTTGTTTTTCGAATTAAATCAATTCTACCCGTAACTAAGATATTTGTATCCAACTTCAACTGAATTGGTTGTTCTACAAATACGATGTTGGTTAGTTCGTTTTTATTATTTTTATAATAAGTTTTTAACCCATCCCTTATTTTATTCTCTAATTTCGGCTTTAAAATATCTGAGTTTGCTATATATGGGAAAAGCATCTGTCTATCAGCAATATCAATAACATCATCATCTGATAAAACATCATGCTTTTGTATTCTTCGATGTAATTCCATTAATGCATTATGAAAGGATTTACCAAATCCCATACGTTGATTAAGTGGGGATGCAAAACCATATATAGAAACCAATTTAAATTTGTATGGGCAATCGAAAAAATCTTTTAACACTGTAAAATCCAAAACCATGCTATTGATTTTTGATAATGGTTTGGATTCCATACGTTCTAATGAAGAAAAGTCCTCATCTTTACGCGTAACAAGTATATTCGCAGAAATCAATTCACGAATAAAGATTGAGGGATTCTGATACAATCTATTTGAAGAATCTGGTGCACGTGAAAGCAGCAAATATTTTTGTGATCTAGTTATTGCGACATATAATAGTCTTCTCTCATCATCATCTCCTCCTAAATAACGACTTTGATTCTTTATAATAGAAGGATCTAGGAAATGCCATTCGTTTAGTCCTCCTTTCTTTTTTTGAGGTAAATAATTCTTGTTTAATCCAGGAACAAATACAACAGGAAATTCTAAACCTTTTGCCTGGTGTATCGTCAATATTTGAACAGCATTTAAGGATTTATATGGGTTACTTATCCACCCTTCTGGATAATATTCCTGTGCAGCATAATTAATAAAACTCAAAAAACTAAATAAATGATAAGACGCACGAGAAGAAGCAAAATTAATCTCTTCAAAGTCATTTATAACTTGACTAAATTTCCCAAAATTATAAAATATAATTTCTGCTATTTCTTGAGATCCACTTGTTTCATTGTAAAAGGATTCTTCTACAATATTCGAATCTTCAAGAAATTGCCAGAATATTTTCTGCAAATTATATGCGAACTCATCATCTGAGATTTTTTCTCCATTTTGTATTCTTTGGGAAATTATTGCTGGTCTTTTGTTATCCAAATTCCGTATAGACTTCTTTAGCACTTCTGTTTTATCCTCAACAAAGGGGAGGCTTAACCACAGCTGTAAGAGTTCATCTTGTGACAAATAATCATTTAAATAGCGGAAGATACCTATAGATGCTTTTATTTCATTCGTATCAAATAAATGATTAACCCCTGCTGTTACATAAGGAATTCCATTTTTCTCCAATTCTTCAACAATACCTTCAGCTTTTTTCCACGTCCTTAACAATATACACATGTCTGAGTATGCCAATCCTCGCACATTTCCTTCCTTACCGTCAGAAAACTTTACACCTTTCAGCCGTTGAATAAAGTTCGCAATTCCTACATTTTCTTCTGAAACATTATTATATTCATTATATAATATGTCTATTCCTTTCTTGAAAGGTTGACTTCCTGCTGATACAATCTCTTTTGACAGTCTTTCTCTATTGTTTTTTATTAATGCTTCTGACAATTTAGTAATACCTTCAGAACTCCTAAAATTTTTTGTAATACAAACCGATTCACATGGAGCAAATTTTTCATCAAAATGAATAATATAGTCGTTATTACTGCCACGCCACTGATATATATTTTGATCATCATCTCCAACGACAGTAACTTTTGCATTACTAATTTTATATAGTTTTTCTATTAAAAGTTCCTGTTTGGGATTAACATCTTGATATTCATCCACTACAATATATTTTATATGTTCTTTTATGTATGTATATAAATTACTATTTGAATCATTTAGACAAGTCAATGCAACATCAATAATCATAGAGAAATCAAAGTAGTTCTTTTCATGTAGCATTTTCTCATATTTTTGTTTTGCGACCTTAAGATTATTCGGCAATGGCGCATTTAATTCTGATTCACGTATAATATCCATTATACGAGCAAAACGTTTTGTGTCAACAAACCTTTTCATACTAGAAAAAGGCGAAACTAACTTCGTTACATCTTTCATACCTATTCTGTCATAATACTTGTCTATGAATAGCTGTAACTTAATCTCATCTAATACAGAATACTTTTGGTATTTAAATTCCGTATTTTGTAAAACACTTAAACACCAACCATGAATAGTACCTATGTACATGTCTGCCATGCCACTTTGTGGGATAACTTTTGACAAGACTTTATCTTTCAATTCTGCAGCAGCTTTTTCTGTATAGGTAAAAGCAATTATATTCTCAGGAGATACATCTAACTTATTTCTTTTATCTAACAAATAAGCTATTTTTTCTGCTACTGTCGTAGTTTTGCCAGAGCCAGCGCACGCAATTATTCTAAGGTTTCTGTCATTAGTTTCTATTGCCTTAATTTGTTCTTGAGTATATTCCATATTCTATAAATTATTGTGAAATATTAAAACATGTTCTTTATCCATTGTTTTTGAGAAATTGTTCTTATTAGGTTGTTTCTTATTAAAAATATGCCGTTCCGCAGTATAGAATAGTTTTATATTACGATTCTCCATTAAATCAATTAAAATAAGGTCATTAGGAACCTCACGCTTTGCAACCCTCCGATTTCCTATAGTCCAGACATAATATGCATTTTTACTCATTGCAGGAATAATGTTATCTAAACATTTCTCGAAATCATTTATAAATGCTATAGTTTTATAATATTTACCATATTCTGTATTAGGTATCTTTGAGAAAAATATTTTCAATGAAGGAATTCTTTCTATCGTTTGGTCAAAAATCTCTTTTATATACTTAGTATTTAGCTTTCCACCTAGACTTTGAGAATCAATCTCTTGTGTTGTTTTCAAGAAATCATAATCCACTTCATCTGGCAAATCATTTTGATCAATCCATTGAAGTTCCAAATAGGAATGTTGCCCATAAGTCACAGTTGTGCGATTATCGCCATATGGGGGAGAAGATACAAGTATATCAAACTGATGTTCGGAATTGATCGCTTTCAGGCTATTGCCCCAGAATATTGAAATGTTTTTTATATAATGCCCCTTGCATATTAATCCTTTAGATTCTAATTTCATCTTAAAACCCTCAAAATCTTTAATACCCCTCTCACACAACTCATAAAAATTCGATATGACATTTACATTTCTTTCTTTTATTTCTTCTTTCGTTCGCTGATGGAGTTTATATGTCGAAGTTCTATCATTACTTCCCGTTCGAATTACTTCCGATAGCACAATCCAAAAAAAATATCTTAAATCTTTACAGCCAATCTGTTGTATCGCACGTCGAATTTTGGAAAGATCTCTTTGAACCCCTTTCTTAAACCACTTATTAATTCCTTTAAAATCTACATCAATAGACCGTTTGTTGTCTAAAGAGATGCAATTCTTAATTTGTGAAAAAGAGTTATTAAGTGCTTCTATATCATATGTAATTGTTTTGGCCTTTGTTAAAATAACCGCAAACGGATTAATATCTTGTCCAAAAACATTATACCCAAATTCCATACATGATAATAATGAAGTTCCCGCCCCCATAAAAGGGTCTATCACCCATGAATTTGGCGGAAGATACTGTGTAATAGCATCAACTATAAGTGTTTGTGCTTTAGGAACCATCATGCCTGGATACATAAAAATTCTATGCAAATTTTCTTCCCTTCTTGCATCTTTTGCATTAAGTTCACCATTATTTTTCAATATATTCAATTTATTAAGCAATGTTTCTGACATGTTAATTTTATTCTTATCAAATTAATACTTCTGTTTACTTGGTATAACGCCTCGCACACCACCTTTGGGATTGGGCACATCGCCCTTGTATCTTGGTATCAAGTGCATGTGGCAATGGAACACCGATTGGCCGGCAGCCTCGTTGATGTTGATGCCCACGTTGTAGCCATCGGGATGGAAACGTTCGTCAACCTTTTGCTTCACGTATTGCAGCACGACATTCATTGCCTCTCGCTCATGGTTGGTAAGGTCGAAGTAATTAGCGACATGGCGTTTGGGGATAATCAGAGCGTGCCCAGGTGAGACGGGATAACCATCATAAAATGCAACACAGGTAGCCGTCTCGCAGATGATTTCCACTCTTCGCGATAAACGGCAGAAAGGACATGTTTCGCCTTCCTTACGAGGCAATTTGTTGAAGTGCTGATATTGATAGAGTTCATAACTTTTGTTGGCTACCAGACTCTTATAGGGCAGTTTTACATTACACTGATAGGTGTATTGTTTGTGGATAGCATGCAACCTAAATCCTTCTTCCGTCAGGTCTCTGCGCACAGCAAAGTATGCCGTTCCTTTAGGCGAAAGCAGATTGGTGACGTTCATCATCACTTCTGCTTGTGCATACGGTTCCAGCACATTCAGTACATAGTTGCATATGATAGTATCAAACTTACCTTCGGGATAGTCAGGGCGATAATAATAATCATAGCCCACTATGTCATAGCCCTGACGCTTCAAATCATCCGTGTCGAAACCAAAACCGCAACCAAAGTCCAAAATCTTGCCTTTCAACAATTGATGTTGCAAAAGATAGCGTGTCGGTACGGACAATTCCGTTCGCTTGATTGCTGTCAGATAAGGATGATTGATTTTCTCTGGTTCCATAGCCTTTAGTATTTCCACGTTTCGAAGCCCATATTGAGGGCTATCTGATTGATGGGGTTAAACGTTCTTTCGTAGATTTCACGAAACTTCTCATCACTCATTGCAGCCAAATCTTTTGCAGAGTAACCAAGAGAAACAAAGTCCTCCATTACTTTCGTTTCCCTATCGGCATTGATTAAGACTTGCAAGGAATGATGCTGCAAAGCTGCGAGTTTTGGCAGATAATAGTCCAAGTCAGGCAACTTGTCGCTCTTAGATGAATTGATACTGCCATCCGATGGTATCAAATTCCATAGCAGATCATGACACACAAAACTCCACGGAATAAAGTGGTCAAGGTCATAATCTTTTGGATGCAGCAACTTATCTGTATAGATACAATGAATTGGGCCACCAATCGTCATCACCATATCCCAATAGTTATGCTGCTTTGTCAGTGAATTCCTAATTTCAGGGCGTATCAGTTTATTGGGGATGGCTGGCACATTGGGATTCCTTGTTTGCAGAAACAATGTTAGATTCCAATAGGCAAAATCCACCAGAATGTTGTAGTGCGTATGCAGATAAGCATCCCATGCCTGATTCAGAACGATATAGAAATCCGAGCCATCTTTATACAAAGCATAAAGGCTTCCATTCTCCAATGTCTGAGAGCGTTTGACCATCTCTTTGTCATCAGAGGTGTCAATCCAAGGACGCAGAAAACGATAGGGAACGTTCAACGTAAGCGTGTTTAGTAGCCGCTTTATCTGCTTGTCATCCAATCTGCTTTGCAAACCGTCAATGATTGTCTGAGAATTAGCATCAATGGGAATCTGAGTAATATGCTGCAATTCCATCACGATATCAAACAGCGAATCACTCTTACCAAAGGACAAACGGAAATAGTGAATAGGATACCAGGCATTAGCCACCATTCTGATGACAATATCCCACACGCTGATTTTCGGATTGTCCGATTTCGCATGTATCTGCATAATCGATACAAACCAAAAGAATTTATACGTAGCTACCGTGTTTGAGAAAATCTTCCCAAGTCGGTTCGTAGTCAATATGTCGGATTGCGGTATCTGCATCGTTTTCTCTTGTTTAAGTTGATATTTTTATATTCTATTCAACTATTATATAGAATCATTCTGATAGCACCGAGTTTGCATATTCTTTATTAATTAAATCTTCAATTGTGATATTTAATAGTTTCGATATCTTAATCAGAGTTCCAATATCGGGCTGAGATGTGTTAGTACACCATTTGGAAACAGTAGATGGGGTTATCTTCAATTGTTCAGATAGCCATTTACTTGTTTTCTTTTTCTCTACGAGAACTAATTTTAGACGATTAATATCTTCCATCGCTTGGTTTCTAATTATAATTTTTGCAAAGATAGTGATAATTTCTCAATTATTTGTCTGATTTGGAAAAAATATATTCCTTGAAGAGCGTTTTTACTTTATTTTTGCAATTCATGATGGAAAATCCGTTATAGACGAGTCAGTTTCTTGGCGATTTGATGTTGTTCTTCTTTAATGTCGTACAACTTTTTTGTGGCTGGAGCTTGCTCGTTTTGCTGCCATCGCTCCCCTAAAATTGAACTTTGGGGGGAATTAGGCTTCCCGAAGAGAATAAATGAACTATGGGCAAGCCCATTTTATCCAGAATCATTCTCTGTTTCTTCAGTTTCTATACAAGCGAGGTTTAGGATATGAATATAAATGATGCGATATTTCCTTTTGATTTCAAGAATACCCATCTTTTGGAGAGATCTTAGGAATGACATGACAGCCTTCCTTTCCCATCCCCATTCTATGGCAAGTTGCTTATATGTGGTGTCGAATGACACGTTGATGTAATACTTCAAAAGGACATCAAAGTTGTCTGTTTGGCACTCATATAAATATCGGAATGCATCGAAACGTGATGTCTTGTATGGCAGAGGCTCTGCCAAGAATTGGAATAGCTCTGCGTTCAATTTTGTGAAAATAATGTTTGGTTTCATTTTGTATATCCTTGTCTTTTGGGTGCATTTTCTTCATTTCTTTTTTGCTGTAACTCTCGTTCGTGAATAGTTATGATAGTGTCGCGTTCATCGCAGAATGACTTAACGCTTCCCACAATTACTTGGGGATCAAAATAACTATAGAACCGTTCGTACATGCCCGCCTTGAAATTAAAGAAGAAGAGCATAACTTCATCAGTTTTCAGATATTTGTATCTACTCGCAATAGCCATAGCTACTAACTGGATTTGTGCTTCGCTCGCGTCTTCTTTTAACCCACAACAGATGCTAACATCAGCTATTTGTGGTACAAGCCAGACTGAAGACGCAAACATTCCGTATGTTATATCAAGCAAATCTAAACGTGGCGAATCTCCATAAGTGCATTGCACAGGATTTTGGCATAGATAAAACTGTCGCGAAGGCGTATTGGCGATTACAAATTCGTTGAAAGTGGGGTACTTCTGTAAAAGATGCGACACCATTCTTGCATTATCTGGTTCATTTCGAAGTCGAACTAAATCTTTCGATAACGTTAGTTGCGGCGCTAAGTACGTCCCGTTTTCTTTTCTCCTGTTTATCAATTCTTGGGTTATTGTTGATTCCATTTGACTGTATTTCTAAGGGGTTAGACTCTATATTGATGTTACTAGCGTTAGCTATATCATCATTATTCTTATTTTTACATTTATCATTACTATTATTGTTACTTTTGCATGCGTTCGCTTGCAATGGCATACCGTCGCTTTCGTTTGTATTCGACTGAGGACGGTTGTTGCCATTTTGATGACGTCTGAGTGCATTCAAACGATTTTGTTCGCATCGGTCTGAGTACTTCTTGAAGTCTCGATCGATTTGAACTTTGAACATTGAGAATAGTGCTTGTAGAGCAGTGTCGGTGCTTTCCAAAGGCATTCCAGAAGATGAGTATTCAAGAATACCTTTGAAAAGTATACCAGCCTGTTCGTTTGTTAAGCACTTGACTGCGGTATTATTCTCAGAGTGAATAATAATGCTTGTTGCTTCCTTCATGCTTAAACAGCCCTATGCCTTTTGATGAATTCCTGAGCTTCATGCTCCAACTCTTCCTGGCTTTTGCTATGACGCTGTTTCATCCAGTCATCAATCTCGGACTGGAGAAAAGCCAATGCTTTATTGATCTTATGGTAGGGTATCTGCTTGTTGGAAACCCAGCCATAGACGGTCTGCTTAACAGGATGGGAAGGAATGTAAGCACATAGTTCATCGATATCCATCCAATGGGGTGCATTGCTTATTTGCTGTCTGTTACGCATGGTTTGAATGGTTTCTTCTAACCCTTCAACCTTCCAAATGAGGTAGGACAATGCTCCTGGCATTTCCTCCAAAGTCGTAATGTTTTTGCTCATATCTCTGTTATCCTTTAATTTAATAAATATTTCAGGTGCAAAGGAACAGCAAAAAGAAGAACCAATAAGGAATTATTAGAAAAAGGTTGTGATTTTAACATTTCACGCCAAGGAAACGCCTATATAAAGGGTACGAAGATAGGCTTCAGATAACAAAAAGTGGAAAAAACAGCCCTCGAACAGTACATCCGAGGGCTATAAGACATAGGAATTCATTGATTTTGGTCCGGCTTATTGGGTTCTAAGTCATCAATGTGAATTGAATTAGCAGCTTTTACTTTGGCAGAATCTACCATATGGGCATAAATCTGAGTGGTTCGGATATTCTTATGCCCTAACAATTTCTGTATGGTATAGAGTCCTGTCCCATTCTCTAATTGTAACGTGGCAAAAGAATGACGAAAGCAGTGGAACGTGATGTGCTTGGTAATACCAGCAGCTTCAATCCATTTCTTTACAGGTCTATTAATCCAAGAAGGATCCTGCAACCCTTCGAAAACCAGTCGGTCAGGGTCACGACGTTCTCCACACAACTCATAAGCTTGGTCAGAAATCGGGTGGTATTCTGGCACATCTGTTTTATCTTGCATTTTCACGATCTGCCAAGAATTATTGAGATACTGAAGCCGTCCCCAGGTTAAAGACTGGATATCGCAGTGGCGAAGGCCAGTCATGATGGAAAAGAAAGATGCCCTTCGTAGGATGTCACTCTTACATGGCGTTTTTGCCAATTTCTTCACTTCCTCCATGTTGAGGACTTCGCGAAGAGCATCTTGTGCTTGGATACCATTTACCTTGCTGCTGATATCAACAGTAAGATACTCGTCAATGAAAGCTTGACGAACACCAGCCTTTACAATGGCAAAATAGGTAGAAGCTGTGTTTTGTTTGATTTTGCCTTTCTTGTTGCCGCCTTGTGGAGCCGCCAGTAGGAACATCTTAAAGTCTTCAAGGAATTTGACGGAAATAGTCTTGAATGGTATGGGCTTGCCATGAGAATAGAGCTTTAGCAATTCAGCAACACGCTCCCAGTTTACGATGATTGAGTCAGAACTGTTGGGGTGGCGTTTGTATATGATGCCTTCAAAATACTTGATGAAGTCTTGTTCGCCACGTTCGTTTTGGGCTTTCAGTTCTGCTTCTTTGTCGGTGTAGATAATAGCACTATCGTATTCATGCTGGCGCAACTTTCTTACTTCGTCTGCATAAATACATGCTTCCTGATCCAATTTTGACGTGCATAGAATCACTCCATTGATGTCCCTCTTTGGGCGGTATTTGAATTCTCCATCAGGCGTAACACCTGTAACAGAGGACTTATCCCAGATGGGAGTGCGGATGATACGGTTCAATGATTCAACAATCCTTTTCTTGCCGGGTTGGCTCGGATCGTTTACAGGGTATGCTTCAACGGTAAGATACCATTCTTCCTTATACTCCGACTTGCGGAGTTTAACAGTTACTTTGGTATTTAAAAGTTTCTTTCTCATAATTCTGTTTGTTTATAATGATTTGTATAAGTTGTCGATTTCCTTTTTGGGCGCATAGACATAGTTGCCAATTTGTCGGGTAGGGATGGAGTACTTTCTGATGTGCGCCCATACTGTACTGTCATCTATCCTGAATTTCTTGGAGATTTCGCCGATAGTATAGCAATTCTCCGGCTCCATGTCGTAGAGACGTGGTAGCAAATGCTCATCCTTGATGGGTTCTTCTCGCAAAGATACCATATTTTCTAATTGCTCGCGAGAAATACGGGTGAGCCTTTCACCTATATTTATATAAGGTAGTCGGCCTTTGCGGATCAGACGATAGATGGTATCCCTGCTGATGGCATACATGGCGACTGCCTCCTTCACGCTAATGAATTCCCTTTCACCAGGAATAAGTTGAGCGATTTGATTCAGCTGTTCTTCTTTGGCTTTTGCAGCCTTACGATTCTTGTAGGCAATATCAGTACAATGCCTACAACAGTAGCGGGAGTCTAATGTCTTTGCGATAAAGGTGTTCCCACATACTTCACACTTGCGTTTGATCTGAAATTTTGCTTCTGGCATAATTCTTTAAAATTAAGTATGTATAAGTACTAATTAGTATAAATAGGTTGCATCTTGTCGCAAAATTAGTCGCGTTACATGAATGTCGCAAAAATGGGATAAATAAGGGCATAATAAAGACATAGCAAACATGAGAGTATAAAAAACAAATAGCGTGTAACTCGTTGAGCTACACGCCATTTCGTTGCGTTTTGTTATGTCTTTGCCTATCGGTGTCATTTAACCTCCTCGAAGTCGGCATCCTGGATGTTGTCATCCTTGGGGGCCTGCTGCTGTCCACCGGCCTGCTGATTGTAGAAGGGACCTTGCTCCTGCTGACCAGCACCAGCGTCTACTCCTGGTTGAGCACCCTGGGCGCCCTGGTACATCTGCTGTGAGGCAGTCTGTCAAGTGTCATTAAGGTATAACAACAATCAGCCCACTACCACAAACGGATAGCGGGCTGAACCATGTAGGGAGTATAGTTTAGTATTATTCTTCTTCCCAGCCACCGAATTGGTGGCCCTTGGATGCCCAGTCGTCGTTCATGCGGGGGGCACTGCCAGGTTCTTCTTGACCACTACCACTCAAAAGCGATTGCTTATTCGGAAAATTAACGATAACCATTGTTGGTTTTTGATATATTCTTCTTGTCTTCATCATTTTCGTTATTTTACAAATACTTTTTTGTTGTTCTTGATATACAGGCCCTTCTTGGCAGGCTTCTGACTGCCTAATGGGCGGCCCTGCATGTCGTAGTAGCGATGGGTGCCATCGGCATCGATGGTGTGCAGGACGATACCCGTCTCTTCATCGTCGTAGCCACAAAAGGGCAAGCACTTATAAGAAACACAGAGAGGGCACCACTATTGGTACCCTCTCTCTCTGTGCAGAACAAATCATACGAAACCTTACATCACTCGCCCGATGCACGAGGCCGTGCCCAATGCCGTCAGAGCAGCCGTCAGAATGGATATCACCACCTGAATAATCGTTTTCCACGTCTCCCTCTTCATAACGTATAATGTTTAATGTTTAATCTTTAATGTAAAGAGTTGCGCCCGTAGGCGCTACTCTTTAGTCTCCTTCTCCTGGTTCATCCCCATTGTTGGTTGAAGGAGTAGGATTACTTCCCCCTCCTTCGGAGGGGCTAGGGGAGGCATCAGGGTCCTCGACATCGCCGCTGTCACCGCTGGTCACGCGCTTCAGCACGTTGCCCTCCTCGTCGAGACAGGTAATCTGAATCGAGGTGTTCTTCAACTCGTCCTTCACGTCGACATTCGGAGTGAAGATGATGCGACGCACGCTGATGAGGTTGGTCTTCACGTCGTCCAGATCCTCCACCGCCTTCGAGCGAACACCGAAGCGCATGGTTCCCAGACCGGGCAGAGGTACGCTGTGACCTTCAGTGGCCCACGTCTTGATGACCTCGCCTGCAGCATCCCAAGCCGCCTTGATGACACCTGCGGAGATACCCGAGTGGGTAGCAGCCTCGCTGAACACCTTCTTCTCCTGGATGGGAATGTAGAGGTCGGGGCGCATCACGAACTTCATGCCAGGTTTCTTACCCAATTTTACTTCACGTCTCTGTGCAATTACTTTAATAGCCATAATCTTTTAATGTTTAATCTTAAATCTTTAATGTTTAATGTTTAATCTTTAATGTAAATTTTTTTGTTAGTTAGTTTCATTGTCTTCAGAATCAGCCTTTTTCGATGGCATTAAGGAAAAATATTGCTACCATTAATGCGCGCAATTTCTAGATTTAAATCTCGCAATTTCTATCCTTAACGACCGCCTCCGCAGCCTCATCGTTTGACATTACAAAGGTACGAATTTTTCATGGTATTTGCAAATAATCAAACTAAAAACAGCACTTTTTCGCACTCTTTTTCGACCACTATTTTGCAGAAAAATCCCATAGCGGTCTCAAAGTGTACGAGTGTATGTGTACGAGTGTATTTTTTGGTGATTTCAAATGTGCACGGAGAATACCAATAATTATATATAATATATATATTATATATAATTATTAAATTAATTAACATTTCTCCCCTACTCTCCCCTGCACCATTAATTTTTGGCAAAACGTACACTCGTACACATACACTCGTACATTTCCAAAATGAAAATAATCGGGAAATAATATGGATTTTTCGAAATTGCTTCGTACCTTTGCAGTGTATCGAGGGGACGGCCCACTGATACATAAATAATACTTAAGAATAGAAATGAAGACTAAGGAATATTCAATGAGGGAGATGATCATCGACCAGTGTCTTGGCACTGGGCGGGAGTTTACGCGTGAAGAGCTGCAGGCGGAGGTGAACAAGGGCCTGAAGGCGCGCGACATGCAACCCGTAACATCGAAGGGCACCATCCTTCAGGACATTAGAGAGATGAACGAGAAATTCTATCTCAACTATGATGAATACGGTATCATCGCCGAGAAACGGGGCCGAAAGATATACTACCGCTATCGCTACGGGATAGAATCGATATACAACCGCGAACTGGCTCCCGACGAGATCGAGAAACTGCAAGAGATACGCGCCCTGTTGCAAGGTCTGAAAGGCATGCCGCAGCTGGAATGGATCGATCAGATGTCAGTACGCTTCGACCAGCAACTCATCGGCTCCGACCGCACAATCGCAAGTTTCGAGAAAGGCACGGCCGGCGACGACAAGTTCTTCCTGCAGCTCTTCAATGCCATCAGCCGTAAGGAGGTGATTACCATCGAGTATGGCCCCTTCGGCAAGGAGGCGAAGGAACGTCACATCCATCCCTACCACATGCGACAGTATCTGCGCCGCTGGTATCTCTTCGCAAAAATCGACGGAAAGGACTTCGTGACCTGTTTCTCACTCGACCGTATCCAGTCTGTGAGGAAGAATAATGACCTGACATTTATTGATACCGACATCGACTTCAACCATTATTTCGACGACATCGTGGGCGTGACTCATCCCGACGGCAAGGAGGTGGAGCATATAGTCATCGAGGGCGACCGATGGTCGGAGTATTACCTGCGCACCCTGCCGATACATCCGTTGCAACACATCGAGAGCAAGGGCGAGGATGGCTGTGTGGTAACGCTCGACCTGAAGGTGAACCCCGAGCTTGAACGCGAGATTCTCTCCTATGGCGAGCATCTCAAAGTCAAAGCTCCCGAATCGTTCCGCAAGCGCATGGCCGAACTGACGGGAATCCTGTCGGAAGAGTATAAATATCACGGGTAGGCGAAAAAAAAAATGCGTCTGCACTGGGTGAACGCATTGAGCTTATCTTTGCAACCGAAAACAAATTTTTTAAATGTTATGGTTGCAATGAAATTATTTAATATGGACATGCTGACCGACGTGACAATGACGCGTCTGTTCCAGTTGGCAGAGTATGTATGCATCAAAACCGCATGCGTTTACCCGTGTAACAAAAGAACTAAACCTGCGCCAAAGCAGGAGATAGCACCCACCATCCGATTCTCTGACCAGGACCGAATGGTAGAGGGCGAGTTGTTTAAATAATATTATCACACTTAAAACAAAGAATGATGAATAAGCAGGAATTCATGGTTATCTATGATGAGGCGAGACGAAGCGTGAACAGCGACATCGAAGACATGAAAGAAAGGTTCGCGCAGTCGGAAGCTCACAGGCGCGTGTTGGATGCTGCGCGTGATGCGTACTTGAAGATGGACAAGCTGAACGACGAGCTGGAACGGAAACAGCAGGAGATTGACGACATGGAGGAGCAACTGGAGCAGAAGGATGCTGAGATTGCCGAATTGCGCCAGCAGCTGCTGGAAGCGCAGAACGCGAACCTGGAGTCGGAGAAGCAGCACCTGGTGGCTGAGGTCAAGGCGAAGCCGATGGAGATTCACAACCATTTTGAATCGGGCAGCAGTTCGCAGGTGTTTAACGACAAGGTGAGCGGCCGATTTGAGAAAAAAGTAAAGAAAGACAAGAAAGACAAGAAAGACAAAAAAGACAAGAAGAGATGGAAGAAAATAGTCAGAAAAATGTTGTAAACCACTTCGAGGCAGGTTCGAACTGCCAAGTGTTTAACGGAAACATCACTGGATGCACGTTTGCCATGCCAGGGTCTGCTGTCACACAGCAGTGCGCCCCAGCCGCAGTGGATCATACGAAAACCAATGAGACAACCGAGGTGCTGCCCGAGGCAGTAGCAGCCGTGCAGCAATATATGTGGGGGGCATCAGCCTATGCGGTGCTTTTTTGCGAGTATCGTGACCATCGCAACTATCCTAACAACATGGCACAGTTTGAACGCGATATAGACACCATCGCACGACAGCGTCATCTAACCTATGGCTGCAATGCTGGCACGCTGTCTGATGCTTTCCGTCACAATCCCTATTTGGAGAAGCATGTAGATAACTGGCCTGCCAATGGTGTAAAGACACGTTCGATGCATCTGCTGAGGAAATTTCAGGAGGCGCTTCCGTAAATAGTTCCGCACTTCCGGTTTTAGTTCCGTAACGCTCCCGAACTCTTTCGGGGGTGTTTTTTTTATGTCTACTTTTGCATTGTCAACGAACGGAAACGGGGATTGACGGTGCTCTTTGACTTACTGCTACAAACAACCGCACGGGAAGGCCCGGGCGAGGAGAAATTAAACATTAAACATTAAACATTAAAGATTAAACATTAAAGAAAGAGATAAACATTATTAATTATTTAAAGAAAGGAATAAACATTATGAAACAGAAAGCAATAACAATCAGTTTGGTGAAAACCAACAACAACATTTTTGAGAACAATGACGGTGAGCAGCGCATGACGTCAATGGAGATTGCAGAGCTCACAGGTAAGAACCATTTTGACGTGTTGAAAGCCATCCGCAAGATGGAACCGGCATGGGAGAAAGTCAACGAAAGCAAATTTGCATTGGTTGACTACAGAGACCAGAAAGGCGAGCTTCGTCCTTGCTATTCGCTGACGAAGACGGAGTGCCTCTACATCGCCACCAAGTTCAACGACGAGGCGCGCGCACGATTAGTAATAAGGTGGAAGCAACTGGAGGAAGACCGACAGGAGGCGCTGCAGTGGGAGCGATGGAAGGCACGCTGGGGACAGCCACGACAGTCGGTACACCTGCTGGGATGCACAGACGAGGAGATTCTGGACGAAGCCGACGACATCATCGGCGAGGAGCTGGACGAGCTGAACCGACGAAGCGACAACTGCTACACACCCACCGAGATCGGCAAGCCCTTCGGACTGGAGGGTCGCGACCTGAACTCATTCCTCTGCGACAAGAAGATCATCGAGTGGTCGAAAGGCCAATGGCAGCTCACGCAGAAATTCAGACATCAGGGCTTGACGGAAAACCGTAGCGTCATCATGCACGGTCGCAACGGTCGTCGCCGCACGGTGTCGCGACTGGTGTGGACAGCGAAAGGGCGTGACTTCCTGATGGAGATGATTAGGAAGTGAGAAGTAAGAGGTAAGAAGTAAGAGGTAAGAACATGGAAGCAAGTGAATTATTAATTGAGAAGATCAAGGCGTTTGAGGGCTTCAGCCGCGACGCCTACCGCGATGCTGCCGGTGTGCTGACCATCGGCTACGGACATACGGGCCGTGACGTCAGGGAGGGCGACCGCATCTCCACGTATGGTGCTGAACAGTTGTTGTTGCTCGATCTGGGCGAGTGCGAGGCAGCAGTCAGGCGCTTACACGTGGCCCATACGCAGGGACAGTTCGACGCACTGGTGTCGTTTGCATTCAATCTGGGCGTTGGGCGACTGAACCGGTCGACGCTCATCAAGCTGATTCGCAAGGGCGGGTCAAAAACGGCTATCCAGCGGGAGTTCAAACGCTGGGTATATGCCGGTGGCAAGCGGCTCGCCGGGTTGGAGAAGCGTCGCCAATGGGAAGCCACGAGATTTTTTGAATAAACAGTATGTTTTGTTACCAGAAAAATTTTAGTCATCCTACGTTGCCCGTTGACGAAGCGCAGTTTTATGCGCTCGTCAGGGCGGCGAAATGGAACGAGAACATTGACAAATACCGTGAGACGGGCGACCAGAAGCTGAAGCGAGGACTGCCTGCCTTTATCTTTCAGTCGACATTCGACGAGACAACATCAAAATCAGGTAAGACGGGGGCCTGGCGCAAGCAGAGTGCCACGCGACTGACCGGACTGGTGGTGATGGACGTGGATCACGTTGATGACCCACGTGGGACGTGGAGTCAAATTGACAATGGAAAATTGACAATTGACAATGAGCTGCGCAAACAAATCCTTTTGGTCTATATTACCCCTTCTGGTAAAGGTCTGAAGATTGTGTTCAAGGCTGATCCGAAGAAGGGTAATCTCATCGACAACCAGCACGCAATGGCCAAGGTGCTCGGCGTGGTGGTTGACGAAAGTTGCAAGGATGCCAGCCGCATGTCGTTCATCTGCAAGGAATCGGATATTTTGTACATTGACAAAGAGTTATTTACGTATGAGAACAAGGAATTTAGCGAGCGATATGATGCTCTATATCGAGACGGTCATTCACAGGCTACTAAGACGAAAGAAAAAGAAGAATTAACGTTAGAGAAAAATGAAGAAGGAGAATATGTGTACCACGGGGTTGAATATGGAAAAATCTGTGAAGCGTGGCAGACCGCGCAAGGTGGTGCGCCGGCCCCTGGAGACCGCCACCGAACAATGCTGCAAATGGCTCTCGACCTGCGGTATATCTGCGACAACCAGCCGGACATGGTCGACAGGGTGCTTAGAATGTGCGGATTTGTGCAGGACGTCATTCGCGAGCGGGGCGACAAGGAAGTCACCGACATTGCTCATACGGCTTGTGAGCGAAAGCTGTACAAGGACATCCCCAAGAGGATGCAAGGGGTACTTGAAAGTGTGGGTATACATGTCGGCCACACCCCAGCAGCTGCAGGAGCTGTGGGAGCAGTTGAAGTGCCTTACGAGCAGTTCGCTCAGAGGCTGGAGCCTCTCCTTTGCACCCCTTATGCCGAAGCCTGTCGAGGCGTGACGCGCGAGAACTGGATGGGTGCGGTATTCGCCTCGGGTGCCATGTACTGCACGCTGATGACGCGCTGCTGGTACCGCCACTTCAGCGGGGCGCTGCAGCGACTGAACCCGCAGGTGCTGATCATCGGACATCCCGCATCGGGCAAGAGCTTTGCCAAGGACCTGGACGACCAGATCATGTGTGCCATGCGGGCGAAGGACGAGGAGGTGCGACTGCAGGAGACGCGCTACAAGCAGGAGCAGAAGAAGCGCGGGACGAGCTCGAAGGCGCAGAAGCAGGACGCGCTGGTGGAGCCTGAGGGCATGATACGCTATCTGCCCACGAAGACGTCGAACAACATCTTCTTCCGACGACTGAAAAGGGCGAAGGAACTGGTGAACGGTGAGCTGATGCCCCTGCACCTCTATATGTTCGACTCGGAGCTGGATTCGTCGATAAGTGCCCAGAGCGGCGGTGCCTGGATAGGCAAGCACGACCTGGAGCTGAAGGCGTTCCACAACGAGTTGAGTGGTGTCGACTATGCCAACAACGACTCTATCAACGACATCCTGCCCGTGTACTGGAACTCGGTGACGACGGGTACGAACGTATCGCTGCACAAGAAGTTTACGCTGCGTAACATCAACGACGGACTCTGCTCGCGTGTGGCCATCTTCCAGATGGAGCGCTCGAACTTCCAGATGGTGAGGAAGAAGCTGGTGGACTGGAAGACGAACGAGGCGCTGAAGCAGTGGGGCTTTAAGTTTGAGGCGCTGAGCGGTGAACTGCCGCTGGAGCGCTTGACAGACCACGTCTACGACCTCTGCGAGCTGTCGGCACAGGAGGCGGAGGCTGCCAACGACCTGGTGCTGGACTATCTGCGCAAGCGTGCCGTGTTCTATGCCACATGGTTTACCATTCCAAGAATCATCGCCCGTCAGTATGATGCGTTCAAGAAGACGGGCCAGCTGGACATCAACGACGACGACCTGAAGTTTGCGACGCTCATCTACGACACCGTCATCTGGTTTCAGGACTACTTCTTCGGGCAGATGCTGCAGGACTCGTGGGACAATGCGGAGCGTGAATACGTGCCACGCAGGAAAAACTCGAAGAATGCCGATGCCTATCGGGAACTGCCTGAGACATTCACTGCCAAGGAGGTGCAAATGATCTTAGAACTAGAGAAGAACTCTGCCAACCAGCAGTGTCAGCGCTGGATGACACATGGCTTTATTGAGCGCATCAAACAAGGAAGGTACAGGAAAGTCATTAAGGAAATAGTCGTATGAAAGCCACTATGACAAGCTAAGTTTGCAAAAAATGGGACGTTTGCCCTCTCCTTAACATTTATTAAGGGGGGGCAACGCTTTTTGCAATTATTTGCCTATCTTTGTCCCCAAATTATAATTATTAACAAGGGACTCTGATCCTAAGCGCCCTGAAATAGAGGAGGCTCTGGGTGTAACTAAGGTAGCTGACATGTTCCAGCCTGTCATGTTCGACTTCGACAGCGATATCTCCAAGAAGCTGATGGCGGCTTTCGAGAACGACAACCTCTGCCAGGGCTGGACGCCACGTGGCAATGAACGTATCTCACTGGTACACAACAAACTGGACGGTTGTGTGCCTTACGCCAATGCGACCAAGATAGTCGACTTCTTTAAGCAGCAGGGCTTCAAGGTTGACGGTAAATCAAGCGACAGATATGTGGACGGAAATGTCTACTTAAACGATTTCTCACTCCCCGATGGCGCATTGAAACCCGATCTGGGCGCTCATGAGGCTGGGGCATTGTATTTTGCTATCGAGTTTCTGCTTGTTGCCAGCCACTATCTCGAACTGGAGGAGCCGTGGTTCGATCTTTCAGATATTGATTTATAAGGACAACATCGACATAGCCTGCGACGAAGTGGACAATCACGGTGCTGGAAAACTACAGAAATTCAGCCAAAACAAATAATTATTGTTAATTTTGGCTGAGTTTCTGGGGTGAAAAGATGTTTAAATGAAAAAGATTTTTGCATTGGCAGTTATTCTGCTCGCCATCTCAGGTGAGGCCGATGCGCAGAGCATCCTTCATCGTGCTGACAGCATCCTGACTGCGAAATACCGCAAGGGTGGCATCGACACGGCCTATATCACGCGGCCTGCGACGAAGTGGACGGTGACGGCGCGGATGAATGTGTCGGGAGCGAAGATTGAGACTGTAAAAAGACAAAGGGGACACAGTGGAACGGTTCCGCTGTGTCCTCGTTGTGTCCTTGTTAACTATTAAGTCTTAATTACTTCAGCAGGTTCATCGTGTCGGTAGCAATCATCAGCTCCTCGTCAGTAGGAATGACAACGACCTTCACCTTTGAGTCGTCGGCAGAGATGATAGCCTCTTCGCCACGAACGGTGTTCTTCGACTCGTCGAACTTGACACCCAGGAACTCAAGGCCCTTGCAGACTTCTGAGCGCATGCTGACCTGATTCTCGCCAACACCAGCGGTGAAGACGATGACATCGAGACCACCCATGGCTGCTGCATAGGCACCGATGTACTTCTTAATACGGTAGAAATACATGTCCTGAGCCAGCTTAGCCTTAGGATCGCCATTCTTGGCGGCATTCTCTACGTCGCGCATATCGCTGGAGCCACCAGTCAGACCGGCTACACCACTCTTCTTATTGAGGAGGTTCGACATGCCATCGGCATCAAGACCGAGCTTCTTCTCGATGAAGGTGACAGCACCACCGTCGATATCACCGGCACGGGTACCCATGACGAGACCTTCCAGCGGCGTGAGACCCATGGAGGTGTCGATACACTTGCCGTCAACAACGGCTGCGATAGAACCGCCATTACCAACGTGGCAGGTCACCATCTTAGTGCCCTCGGCGGGAATGCCCAGGAACTCGCAAGCACGAGCGCTGACATAACGGTGAGAGGTGCCGTGGAAGCCATAACGGCGAATGCCATACTTCTCGTACAACTCGTAAGGAATGGCATACATATAAGCCTTAGGAGGCATGGTCTGATGGAAAGCGGTATCGAACACGCCCACCTGAGGCAGACCGGGCATCAGCTCCTTCACAGCGTTCACACCCTTCAGGTTGGCGGGGTTGTGCAGAGGAGCCAGGTCAGAGCACTCCTCGAAGGCCTTCAGCACTTCGTCGGTAAGAATCACGCTCTTGTTGAACTTCTCGCCACCATGCACCATACGATGACCTACGGCGTTGATCTCGTCGAGACTCTTAATCACGCCAATCTCGGGATCGGTCAGCAGAGAGAAGATGAACTTCACACCCTCGGTATGCTCGGGGATGTCGTGCATAATCTGCTTCTTCTCGCCATTGGCCAACTTCACTTTGACAAAGGCTCCGTCCAAGCCTACGCGCTCAGCACCGCCACTTGTCATCACACTCTTGTCGTCCATGTTGTAGAGTGCGTACTTGATAGAGGACGAACCACAATTTAATACTAATATCTTCATAAGCCTCCCCCGACCCCTCCGAAAGAGGGGAGTGCCTGGCGGATTTCAGGGGGATTACCAGACTTTCTATTTGATAATACTTTATTTTATTTATTTCATCCCGTAGGCCCTCCTCCCCTTCGGGGAGGTCGGGAGGGGCTTTACTTCTTAGCGTCCATGGCCTGGCAAGCGGTGATGGCTACCATGTAGTAGATATCCTCGACAGAGCAACCACGAGAGAGGTCGTTGACAGGACGGGCAATACCCTGAAGGATAGGACCAATGGCAATGGCGTCGCCCAAGCGCTGAACGAGCTTATAACCGATATTACCTACTTCGAGGTTGGGGAATACGAGCACGTTAGCCTTACCAGCGATGTCAGAACCGGGAGCCTTCTTGGAACCTACGGAAGGAACAAGGGCGGCATCGGCCTGCAACTCACCGTCGATCTTCAGGCTGGGGTCGAGCTCCTTAGCCAGACGGGTAGCCTCGATGACCTTGTCGACAACCTCATGCTTGGCAGAACCCTTGGTAGAGAAGCTCAGCATAGCCACACGGGGATCAGCAAAACCGGCAACAGACTTAGCGGTCTGAGCAGTGCAGACAGCAATCTGACTGAGCTGGGCAGCATCGGGCATAGGTGTCACAGCGACGTCGCCAACAACCAAGACACCATCCTCACCATATTGCTTCTCCTTGGAGATGAGCAGCATACCGCCACTGACACAGGTGATGCCAGGAGCACACTTGATGATCTGCAGGGCAGGACGCAGCGTGTCGCCGGTAGTAGACAGCGCACCGCTGATCTGACCATCGGCACCCTCGGTCTTGATAATCATACAACCCAGATAGAGCGGGTTCTTCACCAGTTTACGAGCCTCCTCGATGGTCATACCCTTCGACTTGCGCAGCTCTGCCAGCTTCTCAGCATATTCTTCACTACGCTCGCAGTTCTCGGGATCGATAAGGGTGGCTTTGTCGATATTCGTCAAGCCCTTCTCCTTTGCCAAGGCATGTACCTTGTCAGGATTACCAATAAGAATAATGTTTGCAATGTCGTCAGCCAGAACTCGATCGGCTGCACAAAGAGTACGTTCCTCCTCTGCTTCGGGAAGCACAATGCGCTGCTTGTTTGCCTTAGCACGCGCTACGATTTGACTCAATAAATCCATAGTTTGTTTATTTTAAAATTATATTAATGTATTATATTTGCTTGCAAAGTTACAGAATAATTCTCAATTCGCCATTCACAATTCTCAATTATTTTGCGTTTACGTTTACGCCATTTCCTGTGTCAGGATGCTCTCCAGCTTCTCTGCGGTGAGGCGCAGCTGGAACTCGCTGCGAATGGCCACACTGATGCCACCCGTTTCTTCGGATACCACGATGGCAATACAATCGCTCTCGTGGGTAATGCCCAATGCCGCACGGTGGCGCAGACCTAACTCCTTGGGGATATTCAGGTCGTGGCTCACGGGCAGGATACATCCCGCAGCACGGATACGGTCGTGTGCTATCACCATGGCACCATCGTGCAAGGGCGAATTCTTGAAAAACAGGTTCTCGATGAGTCGCTGACTGATGGCAGAATCTATGCGTTCGCCAGTAGCAACGATATCGTCGAGCGGTGTGGCACGCTGAATCACTATCAAGGCTCCCACCTTTTTCTTGCTCATGCTCAGGCACGACATCACAATAGGCATGATGATCTGCTTCAGATGCTCCTTGTCGTGACGCTTGTCGCCACTGGAGAACAGGCGGCGCAAGGTACGCATACGCTGGTGGGCACCCAGGTTATAGAGGAACTTACGGATATCTTCCTGGAAAAGGATGATGAGTCCGATAACACCCACTGACACCAACTTATCCATAATGGAGCCCAGGAGCTTCATCTCCAAGACTTGCGAGACGACAAGCCACAACACAACGAAGATCAGAATGCCCATGAAGACATTCAGCGAGCGTGACTCCTTCATCAGCCTGTAGATGTAGAACAGCATCAAGGCCACAAGGACAATGTCGACAATATCTTTTATTCCAAATTCGAAAAACATCCCTACCTATTTAGCGTTTTAATGATTTTGATACATTCCACAGCTTCGCGAACATCATGGACACGAAGGATATTGGCACCTTTGGTCAGCGCAATGGTGTTGAGGACGATGGTTCCCGCCAGGGCTTCCTCTTGAGTAGTCTGCAACAGACGATAGATCATTGATTTGCGAGACAGCGCCACCAATACGGGGAGATGCAGCATCTGCAGACGCTCCAGCCCGTTCATCACGTCATAGTTCTGCTCCTCCGTCTTGCCAAAGCCAAAGCCCGGGTCGATAACAATGTCCTTCTGGCCCATAGAGCGCAAGGTGTCGACAACCTCGGCACTGTCGAGCAATATCTCCTTGATGCTGCTCTTGCGTGATGTATATATATAAGGTACGCGAAGCCGGCTGACCATACGGAACATCTCCTTTTGGCTGTTTGCTATTGGCTCTTGGCCGTTAGCCGGGGCACCCACGTCGTTGACGATAGCAACACCATATTCCTCGACAGCCATACGAGCCAGTTGCGGACGGAAGGTGTCAACGCTGACCACAGCATCGGGCGCCACAATGCGGATGGTCTTCAGGGCCAGTCGCAATCGCTCTTCCTCCTCAGCCTCGGTGGCCGTCTGACTGTTGGGGCGTGTCGAACAGGCTCCTACGTCGATAATGGCCCCACCCTGCTGCAATATCTCTTCCGCGCGCTTGGCTATCTCGCGCTCCGTCTGTGTACGGCTGGCAACATAAAAGGAATCGGGCGTAGCATTGAGGATTCCCATCACCTGAGGGGTGCTGAGATCCAACAAATGACCATTGCAATTCAACGTATAATCCATAGCAAGCGACAAAGTTATACAAAATCGGGCGAAATACCAAAAAAACTGTTTGTTTTTTCATGTTTTCATTATTTATTGCTAACTTTGCAACTGAAAAAGATAATAAAAACAACAATGAGTAAGCTCCTGTTTCTTTTCCTTTTGATGCTGTTGCCTATGACAGCTATGGCGCAGTCGGCGGATGTCGACCTTGACTCCATATATATGAGCTATATGTCGGACAGTTCGAAGGCACAGATTCAGAAGATAAGAAGCGAGATGGCCCGTATTGAGCAACAGCAGCAGGAGCGCGAGGAGCACCAGCGGTGGTGGTATTGGATCATAGCCGGCTGTGCTATCAGTGCTGCCATCGTTACCGGTGGTATCTTCCGCGAAGTATTCCAAGGGCATGAGAATGCACCCATCCATCGCAAGATTTCCGCTGCTGCCATCTGTCTGGGTGGTGGCATCGTTATCTTCCTGCTCGACTTAGGCTGGCTCTACATGTCGTATGAGGCTAATCAGAAAACACAGAAACTGATCTTATTCGCTATCCTCCTCGTCCTAGGCATCGCCCTATGGATCTATACTAAGAATTTGAAGAAAGACAATACTAACGAACTATGAAAACAAGACTATGGTTACTGGCTGTCCTAATGGTCATGACGCTGACGGCAACAGGACAAACAAGAAGAAGAACGGGTGCAGCCACACAGCGTACTGCCGCTGCTTCGTGGAAACGGCAATATACAAAGGTGGAGAAACTGCCTAAAGGCAGCTATTCCAGAGTATGGAAGGGTGAGCAGTGTGGACTGGTAGATGGAAAAGGGAATGTGCTGATACCCGTGCAGTATTTTGATATTGACATACCCGTTTCTTACGAAGAAGGACAAAAGACTTTTTCTGTGAAAGCCAGTTCCGCTTATAATGCGTCTGGAGTGTATGACATAGAACAAGGCAAAGAAATTGTTCCCTGCCAGTTTGAGGGTACTCGTAACGAAGTGGTTAATGGGATTGCTACAGTAGTCGACTTTATCCGCGACATGTCTTGTGACTACTCGCACGAAGGCTTGTATGATGTCAATCAGCAACGGATGATTACGCCCATCAAATATTATGGCCTCTATACATATATGTTTGAGAACAAGCACTGGTGCAAGATAGACAAGCATGATTCATTTAGGAGCTGCTGGACACCCCAAAATGAAGGTGTCCTCTCCATCAAAGGCGAAGAGTTGCTTCCCCCCAACTACACCAAGATCACTGAATTCCGCGGAGATATTGTCTGTGTAGCAGAAGGCGGCACTGCAAGAAGGCTTGGAGATTCTAATACTGATGAAATTATAAAGGGCAGGCGTTATGCCTTGTATGATGCAAGCCCTGATAAGCAGGCTTTTATTACCAAGTTTGACTATGCTTATATTAAAGATTACTGCGATGAAAAAGAAGGATTATCACCGTTCTACAAAGGTGGTGTCGTTGAATCTAAGGCACGAGAAGAAAAATTGCCTAAGGCGCATGGTGGCAAGTGGGGCTTTATAGACAAAACAGGCAAGGAAGTAATTCCCGCGCAATATGATATGGTAACAGAATTTACTGACGGCATTGCGCAAGTCACCAAGGACGGAGTAACAACTATGTTAGAAAATCCGCTCAAGGGAAGTGCCTTGCTGACGGGAGGCAAAGGACTGGGCAGAGAGGTTGACACCAATATCCCAGAGACAGGCAAGGAGGACGATAATCTTTTCGCTTTCATCTTTGCCACAGAGAACTACACCCATCTGCAAGGCGCTGACTATGCCATCAACGACGGAAAGGTGTTTGCCGACTATTGCAAGAAGACCTTGGGCGTGCCAGAGAAGAATGTGCGTTACTTCGAAGATGCCACGTTTGGCAATGTAATGGGTGCTATGAAGAAGATGCAAGATATTGCTGACGTCTACGAGGGCGACGCCAAAATCATTGTCTATTTCTCAGGTTTGGGAGCCACCGACCCGCAGACGGGACATCGCTACCTGCTACCATCGGATGCTACTATTGAGACCATCAGCACGACGGGTTACAATGTTGCCGAGTTGCAAAAAACGCTAAACGGAATGAAGACCACGATGACGTTAGCAATCCTTGACGTCCCATTCTCCAATGTTGACCGTAATGGAAAGATGTTGGCATCGGCACGTGGCGTGGCTATCAAGGCCAAGCCGATGGAGGCTCATGGCAATGCCGACATTTGGATAAGCAGCCAGGGTGACGAGACTGCCTTTGCCAGCAAAGACTATGGGCACGGACTGTTTACTTTCTCACTGTTGCAACAGCTACATACCACCAAGGGCAACCAGCCGTTGGACGCCCTGTTTAATGGCGCTGCCTCTTGGGTCAGCAAGCAGTCGATGCAACTCTTCGACAAGGTGCAGACACCACAGCGCGTTGCTCCAGCGGGGCGTTAACCATTTAATTTTACTAGCATGAAAAAAATAGTCATTTTATTATTTATCCTGATGGCTGGCATTCTGACTGCCACCGCACAGATTGTTAAAGTGAAAGAAGCTAATGGCAAATGGGGCTTCGTTGATGCCAATGATAATTGGGTGGTGAAACCTATCTACGCAGAGGCCTCTTGGCTTTGGAATAAAGGTGTGGGAACGTTTCAACTGAGAAAAACAGATAAGACGGAGGGAATGCTGAATGCAAAAGGTGAGATTATATTTCCACAGGGGAAATATGAGTGTATTGGTGAATACAACCCCTACCCTCGTCCCTACATAGGAATCATAGAAGCTAATAAAGGATGTGGTGTTGCTACTACAGACGGAAAGGTCATCATTCCATGCCGCTATGGGAATATCTTGTTCCTTCACAAAAAAGCTATTCAAGTGTCTGCTGTCCGCAGGGATGACGTGTGGGGTGCCTGGTCGTATGATGGTAAGGAGCTGGTGCCTTGCAAATACCGCTATGTGACAGTTCAGGATAATTGTCTCATCGTGTGTGACGAAGAACGTAACACATATGGCGCCTATGACTACAACGGGAAGATGGTTGTTCCTTATGAATATAATTTGGTGGAGTGGGCTGCTGACGATATTTACCTGATTAAGAAAAACGGCAAATTCGGCTATTATGCTCAAGGACGCGAAATTATCCCATGTATCTATGATGATGCGAAGCCATTTACCAATGACGTGGCGGTGGTGAAGCAAGACGGTGAGGTGAAGATGCTGAAGAATCCGCTGAAAAATGCTGCACAGATACAAGTACAGGAACCCGTCATCGCTAATAAAGAAAAGAAAAAAGCAAAAGGGCCTGCCGTCAGTCGCTATCCCAAGCCTAACTCGGATGTGGATAAGAATATCCCTGTAGCAAACAAACAAGCAGAGAACACGTTTGTGTTTATCATCTGTAATGAGAACTACCCTGATGCCCCTGTACCTTATTCGCTGAACGACGGACGTATGTTTCGTGAGTATTGTCAGAAGACGTTAGGTGTTCCTAAAGCCCACATTAATATGTACGAGGATGCCACGTTTGGCAATATCATCACAGCAGTCGAGAAGATGAAATCAATTGCGGAAGCTTACGAAGGAGAAGCGAGTGTTATCTTCTATTACGCTGGTCATGGTTTCCCAGACGACAAGCAGGCAACGGCCTATCTGCTGCCTATTGACGGTGACGCATCCAGTATTACCACCACTGGTTATAGTCTCGCTAAACTATACAAGGAAATAGCTTCGCTGAAGTTGAAGTCGTCAGTGGTATTCCTCGACGCCTGCTTCAGTGGTGCCAAGCGTGAAGACGAGATGTTAACCTCAGCGCGCGGTGTCGCCATTAAGGTAAAGGAGGAAGCACCGCAGGGCAACATGCTGGTGTTCTCGGCTGCTCAGGGCGATGAGACGGCCCATCAGTTGGAGGAGAAACATCATGGCCTGTTTACTTATTGCCTATTAAAGGAACTTCAAGCCACACAAGGCGAGATAGACTTGGGAACACTGACAGACAATGTGACGAAGCAGGTGAAGCGCCAGTCGGTGGTCATCAACAATAAACGCCAGACGCCTACCGCCATCCCTTCGCAAGCCTTTGCCGATTCGTGGCGAAATATGAAACTAAAATAAAAATAGGATATGGATATCAAGGAATTATATCGGCTGTACCAGCAGCATCCGTGTATTACAACAGACTCGCGTGACTGTCCTGAGGGTAGCATCTTTCTGGCATTGAAAGGTGAATCATTCAATGGTAATAAATTCGCAGAATCAGCTTTAGAGAAAGGCTGTGCCTATGCTATTATCGACGAGCCTGAATATAAAAAGGATGATCGTTTTATTCTCGTAGATAATTGTCTGCAAACATTTAAATATTTGGCTCGCGAACATCGTCGCCAGTTCGACATTCCTGTCATTGGCATTACCGGTACAAATGGTAAGACGACCACCAAGGAGTTGATTCGTGCGGTGCTGTCAGAATGCTATAACGTCATGGCTACCGAGGGTAACTTCAACAACGACGTGGGTGTCCCCAAGACGCTGTTCCGCCTGAACGAAGATCACGACATCGCAGTTGTGGAGATGGGCGCTTCGCACCCTGGCGACATCAAGACGTTGGTAGAGACGGCAGAGCCTAATTGTGGCCTCATCACCAACGTGGGACGTGCCCATCTGCAGGGTTTTGGCTCGTTCGAAGGCGTTTGCAAGACGAAGGGTGAACTGTATGATTTCCTGATGAGTCACGACTATCCCCTCTTCGTTAATCGCGACAACGAACACCTCATGAAGATGATTAGCCAAAGGCCAACAGCTAATGGCCAACAGCCAGATATATACTATTATGGTCTGAGCGACTCTGAGGATATCTTGATTCGTGGTGAAGTCATTTCGTGCGCGCCATTCCTCAAGTTCCGTTGGCGCGAGCAGGATGCTGATGCAGGCTACACGTCTGATTGGCTCACGGTTCAGACGCACCTCATTGGCGCTTACAATCTGGATAATATGCTGGCAGCCATCACCATTGGCTATGTCAACAATATCCCATTCGAGCAAATCAATCATGCCCTTGAGAGTTATGTTCCTACCAACAACCGTTCGCAGCTGACGGAAACAGAGAAGAACCACCTCATCGTTGATGCCTATAATGCCAACCCCACCTCGATGAAGGCTGCCATCGACAACTTCCGCCTGATGGAGGTATCGCCCAAAATGGCCATTTTGGGTAAGATGGGAGAACTGGGCGACGTGTCCCAAGAGGAACACCAGAAGGTTGTCAACATGTTGGCTGACGCTGGTTTCGACGAGGTGTGGCTCGTAGGTGAAGAATATAAAAATTGTCAATTATCCATTGTCAATTGTCAATTATTTAATGATGTCGAGGAAGTAAAAGCTGCGATTGCAGAAAAGCAACCGCAGCATAGATACATTCTGATTAAAGGCTCGAACAGCGTCAAGCTCTTCCAACTGCCCGAACTGCTGTAATTATCATTGTTGTTAGGGTGTGCAAAATCAAAGCCTAGAGCTAACAGGGGAAAAGCCCCGTCCTAACAGGGATTTATACGGCATGTTACAGGGAGGGAAACGGCATATTGTCAGATTCGGGCGCCCGCCCTTATGAATACGGGCGCCCGCCCCAATATCTTCGAGCGGACGGCCTTATATGTGCGAGCGACCGCTCGGAACCGATTTTTATACTATACCATCAGTTTTTCCTGGCATAATATATATAAAAAGGTGGTGTTACTATCTTCTGCAAAGATACGAAAAAACAAGCGAACCACAAAAGCTTTTACAACAAAAACACCAATAAGCTTGCTGTTATGCAAATAATTCGTTATATTTGCAAACGAAACACCAATAAATGAAAGAAATGAATATTTTTTTGCATTAAACCAATAGAATAATCATTATGAAGATATTCAGAGTTGTTACTAGTTTACTTATAGTTTTATTATTAATTGTTGCATATGCAGTATCTATGCCAATTATAAAAAATGAGGATTTTATTGGCACTTATTATAGTGTCAATATAAATCCGGATATTAAATTGGAGATTTGTGGGACGGCGACAAGAATCATAGATCGAAAGAAAGATGAAACTATTATTAGTGATATCGATTCTATGACAGTAGTTGATGATGCTATATATGGAATTTGCAAAAATGAATATTATTTATTGAATCTTTTAAGCAGAGAAGTCGTTTACAGTTCAACTCCAATGTTACAATATTCAACATGCAATCTGTTAAGTCCATGTGAATACTACAAAAAAAAGACAATGTATATTGATATAGTAGGTCTTATAATATTGTTTGTTTGTATAATATTCATAATAAAAATAGGATGTTTTCATATTCCAAAAGAAAAAAGGGATTCGTAGCTCGTATATTGGCATTATTCTCTATAAATAAGAAACAATATGACTCATAGCATGAAGCGTAGAAGCCCAGGAAACAATTACAAGGACCCAGGGTTTTACCACATCACCATTAATGTTTATGACAGAAAGAAACAGTCGTTAGGCAGAACATCGGAGACTTGCAATGCCCCGATGGTCATCCTAATGCGCCAAGAATGGAATTGACTGCCATAGGTGAGATGGTGGAATACGAACTGCTTCACAGCATTACAAGCCACTATCCTGTCATAGAGATTCAAGACTATGTGGTGATGCCCGAACACATGCATTTTATCGTTAACGTCAAGAATAGCCTCATCAGCAAGAATGGCAGACAGACTCACCTTGGGCAGGTAATAGCTGGCTTCAAAGAGGGCTGCAACCGCCGCTATTGGGAGATTACAGGACAAGGGGAGGTTGCGGCAAAACCACAACCGACAACAAATGCCCCCATTCCTCCTGTTGCTGGTGGTTTTGCCATCAGCGCCCCATTGCTTGATGCTAAAAAACCGCGCTATTCCACGGGGGCGACAGCCGTTGTTTGCCTCCGGTTACGTGGATGTCATCCCCCTTAAGCCAGGACAGCTGGAAACACAACGTGCCTATATCCATGCCAATCCACGTAACCGACTGCTGCGCACCAACAACCCCAAGGCACTACGCCCTCAACGCAAAACCATCGACACATTTGTAACACCCAATGCTCTACGCGGATACCTGATTCGAGAAAATGCCTTGCCTATAGATAACGCCCTGATGTGGAAAGCGTTAACTACCAGATTGTTGATAGTCAACAATCATATTGTCTGCGACAGCTATGGCTATCTTCAACTATTAGAGCACCAGTTGCTGCCCGTTGTCTGCCATCGAAAAGACAAACCGTCTTTTGCACAACACAAACAAACATGCCTGAATGCAGCAGCCAATGGTGCCATACAGGTATCAGCACGTATCGCCAAAGGTGAGCAGGAAATCATTGATGAAGCTATCGCTCAAGGACATCCTATCATTCTGATTACTGACAACGGTTTCCCAGAAATCTATCATCCTTCAGAGGCTCGCCTACAGCAATGCACCAAAAATCGTCTCCTACTGGTTACTCCATGGGCCTATCAATATCGCCCAGCCAATGAGGAGATAACCGTAGCCCAATGTAAGGCCATGAACTGTATCGCTCAAGCCATTTGCCAAACCAATGATAATTGGTGGAAGAAATAATCCTTTAATGAAACTATCAGTAATTATTAATCGGCCCACAGTTCTTGCAAAACACTGAGGCTCTTGAGTTCAGGGAACTGGGGAATGTGCAGTCGATAGTAATGCAATAGGACGTCGACGATGCGGTTGCGATCCGTGCGATTCAAGCGATAGAGTTTCATGGTTGGGAAGTCCATGCGCATGAGGGTGTGAATGCGACGTGCGTCATCGGGTTGCAGGAAATCACGATGGGTGGGAGCTGAAGTGCAGAACTGACCTTCATGTAGGTCGAAGAAAAATTCTGTTTCTGACATTTCTCTCACCTCTGACCTCATACCTCTCACCTCTAAATTCGGATAGAAACCCAAGAAACGACTCATTCGCATCAGGAAGGTCAGGTGGAAATTGGCATACCCAGTCTCTGCGATATCGAGCCATTGTATGGCGTCAACAAGATAGGCGAACAATGGTTCGTTCTGTTGTTCTGACCTCAGGGCGTGATAGAGGAACTCCGCGATGAATAGCGAGAGCGCCAATTTTTCTGGCGAGAAGGGTATGGAAGCATAGGCTGACAGCAATCGGGCATCCTTCAGTTTCTGCAGTTGTAATCGCTGACGCAAGTCTATCTCCACCTCCAGCAGCGTCATCGGTTGGAAATATTGCTTCTTCAATCGCGACTTGGGCGTCTTTGGAAGCGGGAGAATACACGACAGACGCCCCACCTCTTTGGTAAACAAATCAACAATGAGGCGCGTCTCTCCATATTTCAAGGAGTGCAGCACAATAGCTTCCGTTTTCACTAACATGAGGGCAAAGATACAAAGAAGTTAAGAGTTAAGAGTTAGGAATTAAGAGTTTTTAAGGTGTCAAGCTGTTAAATATCCTTAATTTTACATGTTTTCTTAATTCTTAATTCTTAATTCTTAATTAAAGTTAGTACCTTTGCACCCGCTTAAAAAGGCGATGGTCCCTTCGTCTATCGGTTAGGACGAGAGATTTTCATTCTCTAAAGAGGAGTTCGACTCTCCTAGGGACTACCAAATTAAATCCGTCATCTGCACAGCCAAGTGCTACTCACAAGAGAAATGGTGGCGGAGGGCTCGTAAGAGTCCGCCCAGGGCAGCTGTTAGAGGCGCAAGACCCATAAGCTTTAAGTTCAACAATTAAAATCAAAAAATTAAAATGGCAAATCACAAATCATCCCTGAAGAGAATTCGTCAGGACAAGAAAAAGGCAGAGCATAATCACTACTATGCCAAAACTATGCGTAACGCTGTACGCAAACTGCGTGCAATGACTAACAAGGAAGAGGCTACAGCTCTCTACCCCAAAGTTCAGAAGATGCTTGACAAACTGGCTAAGACCAACATTATTCACAAGAATAAGGCCGCTAACCTGAAGTCAAGTCTTGCACAGCACATCAGCAAGTTGGGATAAAATCATTAGACCAAGCATAGGACGCCGCACCCCGTAAGGAGTGCGGTTTTTTTTATTCGTTATTTCTCTTTATTTTTTATAAAAAATAAACACTTTTCTTTCGTTTAAGTCGAAGAAAATTAGTAATTTTGCAACCTAAATAGGCCCTCTTTCGGTTATGCCTTCTATCAAGAGGCTACCAAGGGGTATTAAAACGAACAAAATGGCAGAAGATCAAAACAAAGCAAGTAATTATTCCGCGAGTAATATTCAGGTGCTCGAAGGACTGGAAGCTGTGCGCAAACGCCCGGCAATGTATATTGGAGACATCAGCGAAAAAGGTCTCCATCACCTTGTAAACGAAACCGTTGACAACTCTATCGATGAGGCCATGGCAGGCTACTGCACGCACATCGAGGTGACCATCAATGAAGACAACTCAATCACAGTCCAGGACAATGGACGTGGTATTCCTGTCGACGAGCACGAAAAGATGCACAAGTCGGCCCTTGAAGTCGTTATGACTGTGCTGCATGCTGGTGGTAAGTTCGACAAGGGTTCATACAAGGTGTCTGGTGGTCTGCACGGTGTGGGTGTAAGTTGTGTGAACGCATTGTCTACCCATATGCTGTCGCAGGTATTCCGCAATGGCCACATCTACCAGCAGGAGTACGAGAAGGGTAAGCCCCTCTATGATGTAAAGATCGTAGGCGATACCGACAAGACTGGTACCCGTCAGCAGTTCTGGCCAGACGACACTATCTTCACTACCACAGAGTACAAGTACGACATCATTGCCCGTCGCATGCGTGAACTAGCTTACCTGAATGCCGGTATCACTATTACGCTCACCGATTTGCGTCCTGACGAGGAAGGCAACTTGAAGCAGCCAGAGGTATTCCATGCTAAGGAGGGCCTGAAGGAGTTTGTGCGCTATGTGGATCGCCATCGCACCTCTATCATTGGCGACCCCATTTGTCTGAAGACAGAAAAAGACGGTGTGCCCATTGAGGTGGCCCTGCTTTACAATAGCGACTACTCAGAGAATATCCACTCTTATGTCAACAATATCAACACCATCGAAGGCGGTACCCATCTGACTGGTTTCCGTATTGCTTTGGCTCGTGTCCTGAAGAAATACTCTGATGAGGACGACCAGTTGCGCAAGCAGATTGAGAAGGCTAAGATTGAAGTTGCTCAAGATGACTTCCGTGAAGGTCTGACGGCTATTATTTCCGTCAAGGTGGCTGAGCCTCAGTTTGAAGGTCAGACCAAGACTAAACTTGGTAACTCAGAGGTGAATGGTGCCGTTCAGAAGGCTGTAGGCGAAGCTATGACCAACTATCTGGAAGAACATCCAAAGGAGGCTCACATGATTTGCGAGAAGGTGATTCTAGCCGCAACGGCACGTATTGCTGCCCGGAAGGCTCGCGAGAGTGTGCAGCGTAAGAGTCCAATGACTGGCGGTGGCCTGCCTGGTAAACTGGCAGACTGCTCAGAGAAGGACCCCAAGCTTTGCGAGATCTTCCTCGTCGAGGGTGACTCGGCAGGTGGCTCTGCCAAACAAGGACGTGACCGTCACTTCCAGGCTATCCTGCCTCTGCGTGGTAAGATTTTGAATGTCGAGAAGGTTCAGTGGCATCGTGTGTTCGAAGCAGAGTCTGTCATGAACATCATTCAGTCTATTGGTGTTCGTTTTGGTGTTGACGGTGAAGACTCTAAGGAGGCTAATGTCGACAAGCTACGCTACGACAAGATTATCATCATGACCGATGCTGACGTCGATGGTTCTCACATCGACACACTGATTATGACACTATTCTATCGCTTCATGCCAAAGGTCATTCAGGAGGGACACCTCTATATCGCTACCCCACCACTTTATAAATGTACATACAAGAAGTTCTCTGAGTACTGCTATACCGACCAGCAGCGTCAGGCCTTCATTGACAAGTATGTGGATGGCGACGAGAATGCCTCTGCCCTGCACACCCAGCGCTATAAAGGTCTTGGTGAGATGAACCCCGAGCAACTGTGGGAAACCACCATGAACCCAGAGAACCGTCTGTTAAAGCAGGTAACCATCGAGAATGCCGCTGAAGCTGACGAGATCTTCTCAATGCTGATGGGTGATGACGTGGAGCCACGAAGACAATTCATAGAAAAGAATGCAACCTATGCGAATATCGATGCATAACATACTGAAAGGAGAATCACGATGGTTCTCCTTTTTTGTTTTCCTCGTTACTGTGCTGCCCCTTTCAGCCCAACAACTTCCCATGCGTCTATGGTATGATCGACCTGCTCAGTACTTTGAAGAATCTCTGCCTATAGGTAATGGCAAATTAGGCGCATTAGTCTATGGCGGAACTGACAGTTGCCTGATTCATTTGAACGACATCACGTTCTGGACTGGGCAACCCGTTGATCATAACGAGGGAGAAGGGGCCGCCAAGTGGATTCCAGAAATCCGCAAGGCTCTATTTAATGAGGATTACAAGTTGGCTGACTCGCTACAATTGCACGTTGAAGGACATAACTCTTCATTCTATCAGCCACTGGCTACCATGTATCTCGTAGACCAAAACAAAGGAGATATCCAGAACTATCGTCGAGAACTCAACCTCGACAGTGCACTCGTCAAAGATCAATACTGCCGTGATGGTGTCACCTTTACTCGCGAATACCTGGCATCCAATCCTGATAAACTGATAGCTATCCGACTGAGAGCCAACAAGCAAGGAGCCCTTAATATGCGACTCACGCTATCGTCGCAGGTTCCATTTAAAATCAAGCCTAGCAACAACGGACAATTAACGATGACGGGACATGCTACTGGCGATCCCAATAACAGCATCCACTATTGCGCTATCGCCCGTATTGCAGAAACAGACGGACAGATTGTGGCTGATGCACAAGGACTCACGTTGAACCAAGCCACTACCGCCACCATCTATTTTGTCAATGAGACAAGTTACAATGGTCCTCATAAGCATCCAGTCCTTGAAGGCGCACCCTATTTAGAACGAGCAACGGACGAGATTTGGCATACTGTCAATATCAACTACGATTCCGTTAGGAAGCATCACGTAGAGGATTATCGTCAATACTACAGCCGGGTACAATTAGAGCTGGGCCAACCATCACAATACGATGGAATAATAGATGTTGCCACCGACCAGTTACTGGATCGAAAGGACTGCCGGTATCTGGAGACGCTCTATTTCCAATATGGACGTTATCTGCTTATTAGCTCTTCACGTACCAAGGGAGTGCCCGCTAATCTGCAAGGCCTATGGACGCCCTATCTCTGGTCGCCCTGGCGTGGCAACTATACCATGAACATCAATCTGGAGGAAAACTACTGGCCTGCCTTTACAGCCAACCTCGCAGAAATGGCTGAACCATTGGATGACTTTATCCGTTCGCTTGCTGAGAACGGAAAGCATACAGCCCACCATTTCTATGGTATAGACAAAGGCTGGTGCGCCAGTCATAACAGTGACGTTTGGGCAATGACTAATCCTGTAGGAGAAAACCATGAGAGTCCTATGTGGGCCTGTTGGAACATGGGAGGAGCCTGGCTGGTGCAAACCCTTTGGGAACGTTACCTCTTCACTGGCGATATGGATTATCTGAGAAATACAGCTTATCCGCTCATGAAAGGTGCTGCCGATTTTTGTCTGGATTGGCTCATTGAGCATCAAGGAGAACTGATTACCGCACCCTCCACATCACCTGAAAACGAATACATCACAGATCAGGGATACCAAGGTGTCACCTGTTATGGAGGAACTGCCGACCTTGCTATTATCCGTGAACTGCTCGCTGATGTCATTGCTGCAGGTCAACTCTGCAACGATCGCGTCTCTGCTTACAAAAAGGCTTTCAATCGCCTTCATCCTTACACCATCGGAAAAGACGGAGATCTAAACGAATGGTATTATGACTGGCGCGACAAAGACCCACAGCATCGTCATCAGAGTCACCTGATCGGTCTTTATCCCGGTCTGCATCTTTGTGGCAATCAAACGTTGATGAACGCTTGTGAACAGACGCTTATTCAGAAAGGAGATGAGACAACCGGATGGTCTACTGGCTGGCGCATCAACCTCTGGGCCCGACTGAAAAAAGGCGAGCAAGCCTATCATATCTACCAGAAGCTACTAACACCCGCTGCCCCAGAAGGAGATAAAACATCGAAATACAAACACGGAGGAGGCACCTATCCTAATTTGATGGATGCCCACCCACCCTTTCAGATTGATGGAAACTTTGGAGGTACAGCTGGCGTCTGCGAAATGCTAATGCAGTCGAAGGCTGATGGTATCGGTTCGTTCAAGCAACCCCATAAATGGACTATCGAGTTATTGCCTGCTCTGCCGAAAGCATGGAATGACGGAAAAGTTTGCGGACTACGTGCCCGTGGTGGTTTTGAAGTCAGCTTCCAATGGAAAGACGGCCAAGTGACACAGGCAGATATCAGAGCTCACAAACAGGGCGTTGTCACCTTAATATATAATAAGAAAGAGGTCACTGTTCAGCTGAAGACTGGTCAGACGTATCAAATAAGGTAGCAACGTCGCATAGTTCCTGATACCAGTCTTCGCCAAACCGGCGGATCAAAGCCTCTTTCAGAAACTGATACAGGGGAAGGTTCAATGCCTTCCCTTTTTCTATGCCATCTTTACAAATGGCCCACCTATTATAATTAAGCCCTATGAGTCCGTTGCCAAAATTCTTTTCGCGGATGGGATAGAGCGCACAACTGATGGGTTTGCAGAACTCGGTCTCACCATTTCTGTATGCTTTCTCCAACGCACAGAGACAATTATCGCCATCATAGCAGGTGAACACACAATCCTTTCCTCTCACAATGCTGGTCACCAAATCAGCGTCTTTATCAACGTATGCCACGCCTTGTTGATCTATCACACTCTGAGCCGATGCCGACAAGTCTTTCCACACCATATCCTGTGCTTCCTCAATACCTGCCACCTCGTCCAATGAGACAGGGGCTCCTGCATCACCTTCCACACAGCAAATACCGTGACACTTCTCATAGTCACAGCAGAAACACTCTGTCAGTATCTCAGAGGAAATCAGTATGCCTCCGACTTCCAGAATAGGGGGAATCTCATTCTTATCCATCGACTTATTATAACTACGAATTACCACTCAATGGGACTCAGTCCGTTCTCCTGCAGATAAGCATTGCAACGCGAGAACTGATGCTGACCAAACCAACCGCCTCTGTTTGCTGAAAGAGGAGAAGGGTGAACAGATTCGAGAACCAGATTCCGCGTCTTGTCAATCATATATGATTTACTGCGCGCATACCCGCCCCATAGCATATATACGATGTGTTCGCGGCGTTCTGCCAAAGCACGGATAGCTGCATCGGTAAACGCCTGCCAACCCAATGTGGCATGACTATTGGCTTGATGGGCACGAACCGTCAACGTGGCGTTAAGCAACAAGACACCCTGCTCTGCCCAACGTGTCAGGTTGCCAGAAGTAGGAATAGGCTTACCCAGATCCTGCTGAATCTCCTTAAAGATATTCTGCAGCGATGGAGGAAACGCAATACCGTCCTGTACGGAAAAACTCAGCCCATGGGCCTGTCCTGGCTCGTGATATGGGTCTTGTCCAATAATCACCACCTTAACCTGATTGAATGGGCACAGGTTGAAGGCATTGAATATCAAACGACCTGGCGGATAACAGGTTGTTGTTTGGTATTCCTGACGCACTGCCGCTGTCAATTGGCTGAAGTATGATTTCTCAAATTCTACCTGCAAATGTTCCTTCCATGAGGGCTCTATCTGTACGTTCGTCATGCTTTTTTCCGTTTTGCGGGCAAATTTACGAAAAAATTGTCAATTGACGTAAGAGATTTATCATTTTTATTTGTAACTTTGCAAGCATCATTAAAATCTTGAAGCCACAAAATGCTTATGAAGATATTTAAAAAGAGTAAAAAGCCATATCCGCGCTCCTTTGCCGGCAGACTCACCTGGCGTATCACGTTAACCTTGCTGATTGTCATGGGACTCACCTCCCTACTTGTTGTTGGCACCATATTCACTGTCACCTATGCACAAATTCAAATCTTTTGCGACAAGTTGGTTGACATTAAGAAGGACCGCATTGAGCACACGCTGTCTGAAATATCTATTGCTGCCACTAATACGATTCCCAATATTGAACAGAATCTCGACAATCCAGAACGCCTGTTCAGTATCGTGGAGGGTATGGTGAAGCTCAATCCGCGTGTACGCAGTTGTGGCATCAGCTTCATCGACAACTACTACCCCCAAAAAGGTCACTGGTTCTGCCCCTATGCCGTGCGTCGTGACAGCGACCAGATAGAAGTACGCAAGATTGGTGACTTTAAGATGAATTATCTCAAGTCCGAGTGGTTTAACGAAGCACTAAAAACTCCTAATGCCTATTGGGCTAAGCCCTTTTTCGACGGAGTAGATTCTGTCACAGCCTTGGTGGCTTATGTTGCACCTATCCATAACAAAAAAGGAGAAACTGTTGCTATATTAGGTGTCGACCTCTCTTTGGAATACCTGAATCAAGATTCGCAGATTAACCATTTGGCTGTAGTAAGTGACAGCAGTGAATGGACTGGCGATTATAAAATGTATTTCTTTGCCATTGACAGCACTGGACGCTATCTCATCCACCCTGACAAGGAACGCATACTCCGCGAGAACTTCCTGAAGCGGGCAAAGAAGACGCCTAGTGGTGTAGATGATATTTTAGCGGAACACATGGTTAGCCGTATCAATGACTCTATGGACTCTGATGAGGAAAACGAGAATAATCTCTTCGTTGACGGTGAACGCGTGACAGCTTTCTTTGCCCCTATCAACAATACCAATTGGTCGTTGGCCTTCATCATCCCAAACCTGTTTATCAATGTCCTTATTTGGATGTTGCTGGGTCTGCTGCTAGCCTTTATTCTGATGGGTATTCTCGTGGTATTCTTTGCAAGCAGGCGTGGCATTAAGAAAATATCGAAGCCTCTCATCCAGTTGGCAAATTCTGCTGATGAGGTAGCAAAGGGTAACTTTAAAACGCAGCTGCCAAATATTAATAGTCGCGACGAGATTCACCAGTTGCGTGACTCCTTCGAAAACATGCAGCACTCTCTGACACGCTATATAGATGAGCTGCGCGACACCACAGCCCAAAAGGCATCAATGGAGAGTGAGCTGAAAATTGCACACGACATCCAGATGGATATGCTGCCCAAGACTTTCCCACCATATCCAGAGCGTACGGACATTGATATCTATGGTTCGCTGACACCTGCCAAGGGTGTTGCTGGCGACCTGTTCGACTTCTATATCCGCGACAACCAGCTGTTCTTCTGTGTAGGCGATGTCTCTGGCAAGGGTATTCCCGCCTCGTTATTCATGGCTGTGGCCCGCTCGCTGTTCCGTAATATCTCTGCCCACGTAGCATTCCCAGAACGAATAGCCTATACGCTTAACAATGCACTGTCAGAGGGTAATGAAACCAATATGTTCGTTACACTCTTCACGGGTGTGCTCGACCTGTCGACTGGACATCTGCGCTATTGTAATGCTGGTCACGACGCACCAGTGCTTGTTGGTCGCGATGTTGGCGAACTACCCTGCTTGCCCAACCTGCCTTTGGGTATCATTCCCAACTTTGAATTTGAGGCTCAGGAGGTTGACATCGACCCACAGACCACTATCTTCCTCTTTACTGATGGTCTGACAGAGGCAGAGAACAGCCGTCATGACCAGTTTGGCGAAGAGCGTATCCAAAAGGTTGCTGCACGTTTGCTCTCCATGCAGCAACATCAGCCACAAGTATTCATCGAGCAAATGCTGCAGGAGGTACACCGTTTTGTAGCTGGCGCAGAACAAAGCGACGACCTGACCATGCTGGCCATACAGTATAGAGGTGAGAAGAGAGAAGTAAAAGGTGAGAAGTAAGGACAAGATATGGAGACAATAAACGAATTTTTCCAGCTGCTCAGCTCCTTTTTATGGGGTTGGCCCATGATTATTCTGCTCTTAGGTACCCATGTATTTCTGACTTTCCGCTTGGGGATCCCCCAACGTAAACTCTTTACAGGTATCCGACTTTCTATCAAGAAAGACGCTGGTGCTGCAGGCGATGTCAGCCAGTTTGGTGCCTTGGCTACAGCCCTGGCTGCAACTATTGGAACAGGTAATATTGTGGGAGTGGCAACTGCTGTCGCTTTGGGAGGCCCTGGGGCTGTGCTATGGTGTTGGTTGACGGGTATCTTCGGTATGGCTACCAAATATGCCGAGGGCCTTCTGGCTGTGAAATACCGTGTACGTGATAAAGACGGGCATACCTATGGCGGCCCTATGTATGCTTTGGAACGTGGTTTGGGCATGAAGTGGCTGGCTATCTTGTTTGCTACGTTCACAGCACTAGCTTCCTTTGGCATTGGCTGTACGGTACAGGCCAACTCCATCGCATTGCTGGCTAGTGAAACCTTTGGCATTCCTACATGGATTGTGGGTCTCTTTGTCTGCATCTTAGCTGCTTGCGTCATTTTGGGCGGCGTCAAGGCCATCGCCCGTGTATGTACTGTCTTCGTTCCTTTTATGGCTGTGCTCTATGTCGCAGGATGCATTGTCATCCTCTGCATGAACAGTGACTACGTATGGCCAGCTCTTCAACTCATCATACGTTCTGCTTTCAATCCCTCAGCTGCAGGTGGTGGTTTTGTGGGCGCTACAGTGATGATGGCCGCCCGCTATGGTATTGCTCGCGGACTGTTCTCCAACGAGAGCGGTATGGGTTCTGCACCTATCGTGGCTGCAGCAGCCCAAACGCGCAACCCAGTACGTCAGGCATTGGTTAGCAGCACAGGAACATTTTGGGACACGGTTATCATCTGTGCCCTTACTGGTCTTGTGCTCGTCAGCAGTATTCTGGCTTACCCAGATATTACTTTTGCTGATGGTGCAGCACTCACAAAGGTTGCCTTCTCCAAGATTCCCTATGTAGGTGCTCCATTGCTCACCTTTGGCATTCTAACCTTTGCTTTCAGTACCATCCTTGGTTGGAGCTATTATGGCGAGAGTGCCGTTAATTACATTGAGCATCGCCGCTCGAATCGTTTCTATCGCATTCTTTATATCGTTGCCCTCTTCTTTGGCAGCATCATCAATCTAGACATTATCTGGAATATTGCCGACTGTATGAATGCAATGATGGCCATTCCTAACCTCGTAGCCCTGTTACTGCTCAGTGGTGTTGCTGCCCAAGAAACAAAGAAGTATCTTTGGGCTAATCGTTTGGACGATGAGATGGAAGAATAAAACTTAAATCCTCGACGATGAATCCTCGTTCTACGTCAATGAATTCTCATTCATCGACGGTGAATTGTCGTTCATCGACGAAGAACGAGCTTTAAGTGCGGGATAACAACCTTTTAGTAAGTAGCAAAAGGTCGTTTAGCTTACTGCTAAACGACCTTTATCCAGTAGAGGTAACAGATTAACCGTTGCGATGGAGTAGATACAACAACGATTAGTCTGTAATCAGGTTCTCACCTGTCATGTCTGAAGGCTGCTCCAAGCCCATGATGTGTAGGATAGAAGGAGCAACGTCAGCCAGACGACCGTCCTTAACAGTAGCCGAGTTGTTGTTGGTTACATAGATGAAAGGAACGGGGTTCAGTGAGTGAGCGGTATTTGGTGATCCATCGGGGTTGATAGCGTTGTCAGCATTTCCGTGATCGGCAATGATGATAGCTTCGTAGTCGTTGGCCTTAGCAGCCTCGATAACCTCACGAACACAGTTGTCAACAGCCCAAACAGCCTTGGCAATAGCGTTGTAGATACCCGTATGGCCTACCATGTCACCATTAGCGAAGTTAACCACGATGAAATCATACTTATTCTCGTTGATGGCAGCAACCAGCTTATCCTTTACCTCATAGGCACTCATCTCTGGCTTCAGGTCGTAGGTAGCCACCTTTGGAGAAGGTACCAGGATACGATCCTCACCCTCGTATGGAGCCTCGCGGCCACCATTGAAGAAGAAGGTTACGTGTGCGTACTTCTCTGTCTCAGCTGTGTGGAGTTGCTTCTTACCCTGCTTGCTCAGATACTCACCCAGTGTGTCCTCAACGTTCTCCTTAGGGAAGAGGATGTGAACACCCTTGAAGTTAGCATCGTATGGAGTCATGCAGTAGTACTGCAGGCCAGGGATAGTCTTCATGCCCTGCTCTGGCATATCTTCCTGAGTAAGAGCAATTGTCATCTCCTTAGCACGGTCGTTACGGAAGTTGATGAAGATAACAACATCACCCTCTTCGATACAACCATTGACAGAAGCATTGTGGATAGGCTTGATGAACTCATCAGTTACACCCTCATCATAGCTCTCCTGCATGGCCTGAACCATATCAGTAGCCTGCTTACCTGTGCCGTTAACAATCAGATCGTAGCCCTCCTTGACGCGCTCCCAACGCTTATCACGGTCCATCGCATAGAAACGACCAACGATTGAAGCAATAGCTGCATCATTTGCAGCGCAAACGTCGCTTACCTGCTGAATAAAGCCCTTACCGCTCTTGGGGTCAGTATCACGACCGTCCATATAGCAATGAACAAACACCTGGTTCTTCAGACCGTATGCCTTACCAATCTCAATGAGTTTGAAGAGGTGATCGAGGCTTGAATGTACGCCACCATCAGAGGTCAGACCCATCAGGTGCAGCTTCTTGTTGTTCTCCTTAGCGTATGTGTAAGCTGCCTTCACCTGAGGATTCTCCATGATAGAACCATCCTTGCAGGCACGATTAATCTTTACGAGGTCCTGATATACAATACGACCAGCACCGATATTGAGGTGACCCACCTCAGAGTTACCCATCTGTCCATCGGGCAGACCAACGTCCTCACCAGAGGCCTGGAGCTGAGAGTGAGCTGATGTAGCTGTTAGAAGATCGAGATACGGGGTTGGTGTATTGAAAATCACATCACCCTTACCATGCTTACCGATTCCCCATCCATCGAGAATCATCAAAAGTGCTTTCTTTGCCATAATTATGTTGTTTAATACCTTATTATATACTTAATGAGGGTGCAAAGTTACAAAAAAAGCAAGAAAAAACATACATATTCATGTTTTTTTCGTACCTTTGCGCCATCAAAAAACATTTTTTAAACTAACCTTACACCAAAAAAAGATGAGAAAACTATGTATGTTGCTGGTACTCTGCCTGACACTGACAGTCACCGTAGAGGCCAAAGAAAAGAAAGGAAAGCCCATCCAGATGATTCTGGATTCGGACTTTGGTAGTTCGACTGACGACCTTTTTGCTCTCATGATGTTGAACCATTACATGGACGACGGACTGGTAGACCTGAAGGGCGTGGTAGTAGACCGTGAAGGTGAGAAGAATGCCCAGTTGGTAGACATCTTCAACACCTATTATGGTCATCCCCAGATTCCTATCGGATTAGAGCGCAACGGTGTCAAGAATCCTCGTTGCTTTATTCCCTACAACGGTATCTGCGACTTAAAGGACGGACAGGGCAATCCTCTGTTCAAAACGACGCAAGACATCAAAAATTGTCCTGATGGCTATAAGCTCTACCGTCGTTTGCTCAGCCAGGCCAAAGACAACAGCATTGTTGTTGTTGCCATTGGTTTTGTTACCACACTGGCCGAACTGTTCCAGTCTGGTGCTGACGAATATTCGAACCTGAGCGGTGTTGAACTGTTTGGCAAGAAAGTGAAGAGTGTTTATATCCAGTCTGGTCGTTTCGAGAGTGGTGACAGTCTTTCTGGCTATAACATGCGTGCCGCTTCCCGCCAGTCAGCGATCTTCTATGATAAGCTGCCTAAGAATGTAGATCTGATCATGTCGCCCAGTAACATTGGCGACCTGATGAACTATCTGCCTCAGGACGTGCTGGTGGATCTGAGCAATACAGAACTCAACCCCATCAAGGCTGTATATACCAACTATACCTGCGATACAGGTCAGCGCATGTGGGACACTAACTGTCTGGTGAATGCCGTATTGGGCGACAACCAGTATCACATGTCGCCACGTGGTTGGGTGACCTTCGTTGATAGAGGCGAAGAGTCGCTCATGCTCTTCAAGCAAGATCCCAATGGTAATGCACGCTACCAGCTGCCCAGCGACACCTATTGGGCAGAAGAGAAGCTGATGGATATCCGTCGTCATAACCGTATGACGCGTGTTCCTGCTCAATACACCATCGAGGCCCCACAGCCTCAGCTCATTAAAAAGGCTGCTACGGAGTGGGCAAAGCCCCGCTTGAACCAGCTGGTAGACAAGTATCTGGGTTCTGCAGGTAACAAGCTGGATCCTGATGATGTCCGCATGCTGTTCCGTCCATTAGGATTCTCTGGTCCTAATGCTTCTGACTACGAAGAGGCAGAGCAGCTGGTATGTGATGCTATCTATGACCGCATGCTGGAGAAGGCTTTGAGAAACGGTAAGAAGGATGTGGTCATCGTGACAGGTCCTCCCTCATCAGGTAAGACAACAGCTGTGAAGGCGCTGAACCTGAAGAAGGCTGGTGTCATTTATGACGCTGCTCTGACAGGCCGCAACCGTCTGGCTAATGTGATTAGTCGTGCTAAGGCTGCTGGTATGCAGAAAATTACCATTGTTCCTGTCTATAATGATGTGCTGACTTGCTACAAAAACAGCTTGAATCGTGGCAAGATGACCTGGCGCTATACCGCCCTCGACCAATTGGTAGCCGCTTTCCGCGACAATATCGGCAAACTAGAACAAATCCAGCAGGACTATCCTGAGGTTGAAATCATTCCTGTCGACTGCTCTAACAATCAGGGTGTTGTCCGCGTCACTACTGATGACGCCAAGAAATGGAACTACAGCGTTACACCTGACGAGATGTACACCTTGTTCCAGTGTCTGCTGAACGAGATCAACAGCGGTTCTATCGAAGCTGGTTCCGTTCCTGCTGCTACTGGCGATGTGCTGGGTATCCAGACTGAAGGCGATGCCAATGCAGCACTGGCACATGAGATTGACAAGAAGGTCAAGGACATCATGCGTGAATACAAGATGAGATAATTACTTGGATGCAAAAAAGAAAGATGCTTACGTCAATCTGCGTAAGCATCTTTTTTATTATGAAACCTTCAGGCACATCATCGTGAGGTCGTCATTCGGAATGGCCCCATTACGATGTTTCTCTACCTCTTCCGTCATCTTCTCTATCACCTCACGGGCATTATTAAAGTGACCAGTACGAAGGACTTCCAACAGGTGGTCGTCGCCAAACTGTTCCTGTTCCATATTCTCTGCCTCGTTCAGTCCGTCAGAATAGATAAAGAGAGGCTTTCCTTTGACATTCTCTATGGTCTCGCCCACATACTCCAGATCGGGCCAGAGTCCAATAGGAGCATTAGCTTCTACCTCCATAAACTCATCATCCAAGACGGGAGGATTATGGCCTGCATTACAATAGCGCATCTCACCTGTATTCAGATCAATGAGTCCTATGAACATCGTCACAAACATACCCTGCTCGTTATCCTCCGTCAACTCATTGTTAATACGGGTGGCAATAGTAGCAGGCGAATGCTTCAGTTTCGCATTAGAACGGAACAAGCGAATAGCCTGTGCCATAAAGAGAGAAGCAGGCACGCCTTTGCCTGACACATCGCCCAGACAGTAGTAAAGCTCATGGTCAAGCAACAGATAGCTGTACAAGTCGCCGCCAACACCTCTGGCTGGTGCAATATAGGCATACATATCCACGCCTTCACGTTCTGGGAATATGCTGGGCACCATCGACATCTGGATATCGTGAGCAATACGCACCTCACTCTCCATACGCTCTTTGGCAGCTGTTGTCTCCTCCAGCTGGTCGTAGGCCTTCTGCAGCTTGGTGTGCGCATCCTCCAGCTTTTCATGTGCTGCAGCCAGACGATGAGAAGCTTTACGCTTATGCAATGTGTAGACAATGAAGAATACGCTGACCAGAATCAGAGCGATAGCGGTAGAGAGCAGACGTTGTTGCGACATACGCATCTGCTGCTGGGCTATCTCAGCTTCCTTTCCCTGCGTATCATAGATAGTGGCTAACTCTGCCATTTCACTATTCTTCTGACCAGTAATGGCTGTATCTAATAATACCAGCAAACGACGTCCAAGGACGCGGGCAGAATCAGAACGACCAGCCTCCATATTAGCTCTGAACTTCGGCAACATGTAAAGCTGGATGTTATCCAGTGTCATTCCCATGCCTTTTTCTGCCAGCATCTTATCAAGGTGCCGGTAGTTATCAGCTGCTTCACTATAGCGTTCTGCCGGAACCAGATATTCATTGGCATTAATACGTCCGACATCCGTCTTAGAATAGTTCGTCTTCAGGAATTTCTTATAAGTCTCGGCTGCTTCCTTTTTCTTACCAAGACCTATCTGGGCCACTGCTCGCATAATCTCGATACGTCCCTGATATTCGTCAAAGTATTCACGACGGGCATCAGGCTTCTGCATGTATTTGTTCAGCAGCATCTCCGTGCGGTCAATCCAATAGATAGACTCCGCATAACGGCGCGTATTGATATAAGCCATGCTGGTATATACCGTACCCAATACAGCTTCCTGGAATCCACGACTGGTAGAATCGGACTGCCAGCGATTGGCATAGTGCTCACGGGCATTCAGAAAACTCTTGTTAGCCTCTTCATCCTGCCCCAGATTCAACTGACAGCAACCAATGTTGTTGAGCAATATGGCATAGTCGATATCAGAACCAATACCCGACTCGTCCATCTTCTTCACAGCAGGCACAGCTACGCGCAGGGCACCCTCAAAGTCGCCTTTCACCAACAGAAGTTCCGACAACCTGCGTGCCGACTTATTGTAACTCAGCTGTTCCACCTGATTTCTCACTTCGCAGTCCAATGCCTTACGGTAGCATATTTCCGACATGCGGTATTGACCTTGATGATAATAGGCCACGCCACGCCAGCGATTGGCATTGAGCTGGGAAATGTCGCCCTTCGCTTCGAAGCTATCCACCAACTCCAACACGCGTTCATAATTCATGACAGCACCATAGGCAAAAAGAACGCTATCGGCTTTTGTACTTCTGGGTTCACGCGTCTTTTTGTTACCACACGACAAAAGCACGCTAGCCCCCAGAAAAAGGATAGCAACGACACACAAAAGGGACTTTACTAGTTTCATGGGTGCAAATTTACGAAGAAGATAGCGAATATCCAAACTTTTTTTTCAAAAACTAATGATGACATTTCTCTTCGTTGTGCATCTTTTATATAAAAGTATATACTTAAACAGATCTTATGAACGTAAAAGAATTAAAACTGACTGCTGAAAAGAACCGCAAGCGGTTGGTAGAAGTGGTCTATGCAGCTAAGGCTGGTCACATTGGTGGCGATCTGTCGTGCCTGAATGTGATGACAGCCCTTTATTTCCACACTATGCAGGGTTTGGACCCCAAGAATCCAAAAGCAGCAGAGCGCGATCGCTTTGTGCTTTCCAAGGGACATTGCGTGGAAGCATTGTATGTAACACTGGAGGCCAAGGGTTTCCTGGCACCAGAAGTGCTCGACACGCTGGGTAAGTTTGGTAGTGTCCTGAGTGGACACCCCACTATTGAAGTGCCTGGCATTGAGGTGAACTCAGGTGCGCTGGGGCATGGATTGAGCATTGGCGTGGGTATGGCTATTGCTGCCAAGATGGACAAGAAACAATGGAAGACCTATGTGATGATGGGTGATGGTGAACAGGGCGAGGGCTCTATCTATGAGGCTGCTATGGCTGGCCACAAGTATCAGCTCGACAACCTCGTGGCTATCATCGACCGCAACCACCTGCAGATTTCTGGTAATACGGAGGATGTCATGCCTATTGACTCTGTGAAAGAACGCTGGAGTGCCTTTGGCTGGGATGTCATTGAGATGAATGGTGACTCGATGGAGGATATCGTCCGCACGTTGGACGCCATCGATTATAACAACGGAAAGCCCCACCTGCTGGTCAGCAATACCACCAAGGGACGTGGTGTCAGCTTCATGGAAGGCATAGCCAAATGGCATCATGGCGTGCTGAACGAAGAGCAGTGCAAAGAGGCTGTCGCTGAAATAGAAAAGAGAATTGAAGAATTGAAAAATTGAAGTCTTATGATTGCATGTAGAAAACAGTTTACTGACACGTTGCTGGAACTGGCACGTGAGGATAAAGATATCATTGCTGTAACCACCGATGCTCGTGGCTCTGTCACGCTGGGCGACTATGCCTCAGCACTCCCTGAGCAGTTTGTAGAGTGTGGTATTGCTGAGCAGGATGCTGTGGGCATCTCTGCTGGTTTGGCTCACTCAGGCAAGAAGGTGTTTTGCTGTGGGCCAGCCTGTTTCTATGTAGCCCGTTCTTTGGAACAGGTCAAGGTAGATCTGGCTTATTCTGAGAATCCTGTTACCATTCTGGGTGTATCAGGTGGTGTGGCTTATGGTGCCTTAGGTGCGACCCACCATTCTCTGCACGATATTGCCGTGTTGCGCACTTTCCCGGGTATGACCGTTTGTCTGCCCTCAGACTGGCGCTTTACCAAGAAGTTAGTAAAGTTCCTTGTCGACTTTGACAAGCCCTGCTACGTTCGTGTGGGACGTGCTGCTGTGCCCGATGTCTATGAGAACGACGACTTCCAGTTCGAGGTGGGTAAGGCCATTCAGATTCTTGATGGTACGGATGTGACCATTGTTGCTGCTGGCGAAACGGTCTATCATGCCTGGCAGGCAGGTTTGCAACTGAAGGAGAAGGGCATTTCGGCTCGTGTGCTCGACTGCTCTTGGCTCAAGCCCTTCGACGAAGAGGTTATCCGCAAGGCTGCTAAGGAGACTGGACGCATCGTGACTGTCGAGGAACACTCTCAGTTTGGTGGTCTGGGTGCTATGGTCTGCGAGACACTCTCAGAGAATCCTATCCCTGTTCGCATCATTGGTATTCCTGACGAGAATGTCGTTCATGGTACCAATGCTGAAATCTTCCATCACTACGGCATGGATGCTGAAGGAATCGTCAAATCAACGCTCGACTTCATCAAATGACACAAAGAATCATCGCAATAGACCAGAGCACGTCGTCGACAAAGGCTTTGCTGTTCGACGAGCAGTGCAAGGTGGTGGCTCGCACCAATGTAGACCACAAGCAATACTACCCTCAGACAGGCTGGGTGGAACATGATGCTGAGGAAATCTACCAGAATATGGTGGAGGCCATCCGTCAACTCCCCCTCCCTTCGGAGGGGGCGGGGGGAGGCCTTTCCCTCGCCCTTACCAACCAGCGCGAAACTGCTGTCGTTTGGAACAAGACGACAGGCAAGCCTATTGCCAACGCAGTCGTATGGCAGGACACCCGTGGTGCTGAGCTCTGTCGCGAACTGCGCAGCAAGGGAATGGCCAAGAAGGTGTTCGACAAGAGTGGACTGCTGATTGATCCCAACTTCTCAGCAACAGGCATCAAGTGGTTGCTGGACAACATAGAAGGCGCTCGCGAACAGGCTACGAATGGTGAGCTGCTGCTGGGTACCATCGAGACGTGGCTCATCTGGAAACTGACGGGTGGAAAAGTGCATGCTACTGATTATACCAATGCTTCGCGCACCATGCTCTTCAACATCCACACGATGCAATGGGACGACGAACTGCTTGAGATGTTCGATATCCCCCGTTGCATGATGCCTGAGTTGAAGCCCTGCGATGCCATTTATGGCGAGACGACTGTCGAGGGCATCTTCCCCAACCCCATTCAGATTGCTGGCGTGCTGGGCGATTCTCACGGTGCTTTGGTAGGACAGATGTGCTTCGAGAAGGGTTCAGGTAAGGTGACCTATGGCACAGGCTCGAGCGTGATGGTCAATATCGGTGAGGAGCCTAAGCAGGCACCTGAAGGCCTTGTAACCTCTGTTGGTTTCTCGGCTCTGGGCAAGACATATTATGGCTTCGAAGGCAACATCTACAGCACTGGCGCCACATTGAAGTGGATTTGCGACCAGCTGCAGCTCATTGGCAAGCCCTCAGAGATGGAGGCGCTGGCTACAAGCGTCGAGAATAATGGTGGTGTCTATATCGTGCCTGCCTTCTCAGGCTTGGGCGCCCCTTGGTGGCAGAGCGATGTGAAGGGCGCCGTTTTCGGACTGACCTTCGCTACGACGAAAGCCCATTTCCTACGTGCTGCCCTCGAAAGCATCGCCTATCAGATTAAGGACCTGGTCGATGTGATGGCTCGTGCTACTGGTGGACGACTGAGCGAGATTTGTGCTGATGGTGGACCTACGAAGAATCAGTTCCTCATGCAGTTCCAGGCTGACATGCTGGATACCCCTGTGGTGTGCACAGAGGTCGACGATGCCTCAGCCCTTGGTGCTGTCATCATGAACGGTTTTGCCCGTGGCTTGTGGCATAGCTTCGATGAGGTAACTGGCTTCCGTGTTGTGACACAGACCTACCAACCTCAGGACAATCCTGAACGCTTCGCGCTTTATCAGGGTTGGCGCAATGCTGTCAATCAATTGATTAAATAACTATAACTAAACAAATATGAAAAACGGAAAGACATGTTTTGGCGTGATTATCGGAACACGCGCCTATTTCAATTCAGAACTGGCCAAGGATGTTCGCAAACAGTTGCTGAAGACACTCGACGAGGGTGGCTACGAGTATGTTATCCTGCCTGAGGACGCTACACCAACTGGTAGCTCGAGCATCGAGACTCGTGAAGACGGCCTCAAGGTCAGCAAGCAGTTCAGAGCCCATCGCGACGAGATCGACGGTATCATCGTCTCGTTGCCCAACTTCGGCTTCGAGATTGGCATCATCAATGCCATCAGCGATGCCGACCTCAACGTGCCCGTCATGGTGCAAGCCTGCGACGACGAGAACGATAAGGTAGACCTCGACTCACGTCGTGATGCCTTCTGCGGTAAGATCAGCGTGTGCAACAACCTCTATCAGTATGGCATTCCCTTCACAGATACCACGCTGCACACCTATTCTATCTACGACCCACTGCTGCGTCAGGACATCGACCGCTTTGCAGCCATCTGTCGTGTGGTAAATGGTCTGCGTCATTGTCGTTTGGGCCAGATTGGTACACGCCCCCTGGGCTTCAACACCTGTCGTGCCAGCGAAAAGCTGTTGCAGCGCAGCGGCATCACCGTTGTACCTGCCGACCTGTCTGAGATTCTCTATGCTGCTCAGAAGATTAAGGACGATGATCCTAAATTCATTGAGATGTGCAATCGTACCTGCAACTATGCCAAGGTGCCCGACAGCTATAAAGAGAAGCTGGGATTGCAGGCTAAGTTCAGCGTGGCTGTCGAGAACTGGATCGAGGCCAACGACGTGCAGGCTGTCGCCATCCAGTGCTGGGATTCGCTGGAGCAGAACTATGGCTGCGCACCCTGTGTCACTATGTCGATGCTCTCTAACAAGCTGATTCCTGCTGCTTGCGAGACTGACCTCGCTGGTGCTATCTCGATGTATGCCCTCTCGTTGGCTTCGCAGAACGCTCCTGCTCTGCTCGACTGGAACAACAACTTTGCCGAGGACCGCAATAAGTGTGTCTGCACGCACTGCGGCAACTTCCCCAAGCAGTTTGTAGGCAACAATGACCTGAAACTCGGAGCTTTAGGAGTCTTAGGAAGAACGTTAGGCAAAGTCAATACCTTTGGTGCTGTCTACGCGAAGGTCAGCGAAGGCCCCTTCACCTTCTTCCGCATCTCGACAGACGATCCCAAGGGCTGCATCAAGGCCTATCTCGGCAAAGGACAGATTACCAACGATCCTTACGGCATGGATGGCTGTATCGCAGTAACCAAGGTAGACAACCTGCAGAAGCTGATGAAGCACATTTGCAAAAATGGCTTCGAGCATCATGTGGCCATGTGCCGCACCGATGTTGTCGACATCGTTCAGGAGGCCATCGAGACCTATCTCGGATGGGACCTCTACGTTCACGAATAATCCCCTTTACATCATCTTACAGCCCCCGCTTGCTCTTCCAAGTGGGGGCTGTTTCGATTTTACCCTCACTCCCTCACGTGCCTTCAGCCCTTTGTACATCGGCATTTGAGGCCTGTAACGTGAGGGAGTGAGGGACATTTTCGAATGCGTCAATTTTTTGCGTCCTACGCTTAAAAATATAAACCACTAGTAAAGCGTCAGTTTACTTAATCTAAACTGGCAGTCCGTAGGCAGCAAACTCGCAGTCCGTAACGTTCGGACTGGCAGTCCGAAGGGACGTACTAAAATCTTTCAGTAAGTCACCCTGACTTTTTCATTAAGGAACCCTTATTCAGCAATAACCTTGGGTTATTTTTCAATACTCCGTACTTATTGGATAATACTCCAAGAGTAATCAAAATTAGTCCGAAAGAAATTTTGTGCTAGGCACACAAGCTTCAAGGCCGCAAAATGCGAGTATTACCACACCCTCTATTTTTCATCAAACTACTTGATACGCCTAATCAAGGCTTGGGGTTCATTCTTGTATCCCAAATATAAATGAAATGAAGAATAATTTTAATACCAAATATTTGTGTGATTGCATTTTAATTTGTATCTTTGCCCCCAATAACAATAAATATACTACATTAACTAATTAGATTATGAAAAGATTAATTTATGTTTTATTCCTTCTTGTCAGCCTTCATTGCGCTGCTCAAGACGAGGTGGTATTCCACAATGGAACGATTGCTAAAGGCAAAGTGAGTGAAGTAACAGAGTTGTCTATCAAATTCTGCTATGAGGGTGAAGATGTTATGAACACTATTGGACGAGCAGCTATCTCTGAGGTTCGTTTCTCTAGTGGACGTGTTCAGCAGATGTCGCAGAAAATCTTCATTACTTCTGAGAAAGACTGGGAGAAAGTGCGTATCGTCAATGACAAAAACGAGGTATTGGGTCTTAAGTCGCTCGGACAGGTAGAAAAGCACTCTACAGGTACCTGGTCGTTCTCTACGACAGCTGGTCACTTCAGCGAGAAGACGATGAAGAAGATTCGCAAGGAAGCAGCAGCTCGTGGCGGATGTATCGTCCTTCTGATGAGCCAACAGAGTCAGTCAGGTGGTTTATTCCAAAGTGGACACGCCTCAATGACAGGTGAAATCTATACCTATTAAAAAATTATCAGTTATGAAAAAACTAGCAATCCTTTTATTTGCCCTAGTGTCTGGTGTATATCAGGCAGAGGCTCAGAACAAGCTTCTTTTGACAGCAGGTACAGATGTTCCTGTTGTAGCTGCACAGGAGATTAATGCCAAAGAACTGAAAGAAAGCCAGATGATAGAGTTGGTTACTGCCGACGACGTGAAATTGGAATCGGGCGAAATAGCTATCCCTAAAGGTTCACAGGTCACAGCACGTGTGCGCACCTCACTGAAACAGCGCGTGCTTGCCAACCAGAAGAGACGACTCATCATTGACATCAAGGAAGTGAAACTGCCTAACGGAGCAAAAGTTCCCCTCTGTAATGGTGTAGCCAGCTTTACCGCAGGCAAGAGCACAGGCGACTTAGACGCTGTACCTCTGAAATATGCCTCTTCCAATAAATTGCTGATTCCTACTGATTACGTGATGAAAGCAAAAGTGGAAGTGACACAGAATATCAGTAAGTAAGTGTAGTCAACAAGTAAGCTAACTGAAGACACAGGCTTAAAAGAATACAGGCTCCGCACAACGAAGTGCGGAGCCTGTTTCTATTTTAGGATACTATCGCTTATTCAGCCAGAGGATCGAAGGTACCTGCGGCACCACCATTGTTGTAGTCTTGCCATCCGATGGTCTGTGGGAGTCCACGTCCGCCATTATAGTCAGCAGGACTGCTGCTGTTGGCATTCTGTGCACCGCTGCTCAGACCCAGGAAGTAGTACTTAGGAAGGAATGTGATGTACTCCACATTCTTCTGTGCATCCTGTCCGTCACCCAGCTTATACTGTGGAACGAGGTTTGCGGTATACCATTCCTTCAGTGTGGTCAGCTGTGTCTGGATGTCAGCCTGACGGAAGTCTACGCCAGCAGGACGCTCAACACCAGCTGCTACGAGTGGGTCGCCATCCCAATACTGAGTACCAACACCATACTGGTCGCCTGTACGGAACTCTACACGCTCACGACGCTGACCATTCCAAGGTGTGAAACCAAGCCATGTGCAGGTGTTGCCACCAAAGCCTGTCAACTGCCAAGAAGAAGGAGCACCAGCGGGCTGTGTAGCACCACCGTCGAAGAGCATCCAGCGACGCATATCGTCGAAGCGCTTGCCTTCGTAAGCAAACTCTATCTGACGCTCATAGAGAATAGCACTCATACAAGTAGCCTGATCGCTAGCCAGATTGGCCTGCAGACCAAAGTTGTTCTCTGCGGTATAACCTGCACGAGCACGAATCTGCTGCAGAATCTGTACTGCCTCGCCCATCTGTCCTGCCATACAAGCAGCCTCAGCCAGGTTGAGCAATACCTCAGCATAGCGCAACTCGATGAGAGGAGCCTGAGAGAAGAACGGACCAGCACCCTTTGAACCAAGAGGCTCATAGTTATAAAGAGGTGAGCCGTTGACATCCAGGTCGTCGCTCTTCTTACGAACATAAATACCTACATTGCTGGTGTAGAGGTTGTCGGCACTATAGCTGTTACCATTCTCTACGTTGCCTGCCTCACTCTTTTCTACGTACCACTTATAGTTCCAAACTACATAGTTCTTACCTGCATCGTAAGAAGGATTGTGTCCGTCACGCTGTGTGGGATCACCACTATATGCCCAACGGAAGCCAGGGAATGCGAAGGTGCGATAGAAGCGAGGATCACGATTCATGTAAGGAGCAGCCTCATCGTATTCATACTGACTACGCTCCAACTTAGAATAGGTGCTGGCATAAGAGCGAGAGCCTGCCTTGTTGATAGGCGAAATCTTGGTGAGGTCAGCAATCTTACCATCGGCCATTGGGAAGAGTTCCACCAATGCCAGACCAGCATTCTTACCGCCACCGCCAGTATTGGCAGGACGAATACCTCTTTCCCATGGGTTGTTACGCTGGTTATCCAGACCATCGTCGCTAGCCACATTGTTGTGCAGCGTTACGAAAACAGCCTCAGGATTACCATTGACAGTCAGGAACTGCATAGCAAAGTCAGAACCATTGATGTTGTTGCCTGTCTGATAGAGACCATAACCACAAGCATTAATGTCTGTCAGGTCTGCCTTCATCTGTGTATAGGCTGTCTGCCAACGGCTCTCGTCGTTCTTACGATTGAACAGAGGGCTAGCCCACAGCAACAGCACACGGCCCTTCAGTGCCAAAGCGGTACCTGTGGTTACACGTCCATAGTCAGAACCACTCCATACCTTGCCTTTCAGCATCTTAGCAGCACGGTCCAGATCTTCCAGAATGAACTCGATACACTCCTTAGCAGAAGAACGTGGAGTGAACGAAGACTCTACTGGCTCCAATACCTCAGTCACGATGGGCACACCACCATACCACTTCACAAGATTGTAGTAGCACCATGCACGGAAGAAATAAACCTGACCAAGCAGCAACTGCTTGTCTTCATCAGAAATAGAACCTCCCTGAATACCCTTGATACAGTCATTGATGTTACGAATACGTCCATAGACTGATGTCTGGATGTTGTTATTCGAACCCATGAAGAAGTCGGGCACACCATTGGTTGTGCTCATCGAGGTGAGCTCAATCTCAGGATTCACGAAGTCGCTGAATCCATGATACTCCTCAGTAGACTTGCCAGCTAAATCGTTAGAACCGATAGCTACAGAGAGATAGTTCTGACCTGTCGTCAAGTCAGCAGGCTGAGGCAGGCACCATGCATAAATATCGTTGACACGACCGTTACAGCCACTTACATAGTTGTAAATATCAGTCGTGGCATTATCGTAGTTCTTCTTGTCCTCCAGGAACTTGTCGCTACAAGCAGTAAAAACAGTAGTCATACCACAAGCGACTAGAGCGAGGCGGAAATATTTCATTGTTTTCATAATCATCATCATTTTGAATTCATCCATGTTTCAACTTTAGAAGCTCAAGTTAAGACCGATATCCCACTTGCGCAGGTTAGGATAAGCGCCGAATGTACCAGCCATTGGGTTGGTGAACTTATCGGGATAGGGGTTGTAGAAGTTGATGAGGTTCTGACCTGTTACGTTCAGACGAACATTCTTGATACCAACACTCTTAAACCACTTGTTAGGCAGCGTGTAAGCCAGAGTCACACGGCTCAGACGAACGGTAGCTGCGCTGACACGCCAGAAGCTAGAAGCTGTCGAGTTAATGCCGTAAGCCAAGTTAGGATAATAGGCTTCGCGATTCTGCTTCATAATCAGATTACCACTGCCATCATAGATGTCCTGATAGACATACACATTGTCTGGATTCCAGAACGAAGGCATGTTGTAGAACTCCAGATTTGAGCTGGAAGGAACGCCAATAGCTGCTGAAGGCAGTGTGGTGTAGCCCCCCCAGCTGGCACCCAGCTGAGCTGTGAGCGAGATGCCCTTCCAATCGGCATGCAGGTTAACGGTGAATCCATAAGGATTGTTACGGTTAGAGAGACATACCTGGTCGTTGTCGCGATCGACGATACCATCAGGACCGTCATAAGTACCTGTCTCTGCATTGTAAGCACCACGTACATCTTTATAGATCAGCATACCTGGACGAACCTTATCCTTGGTCATACCCATATAGGAAGTGATATGATACTTCTCGAAGTACTCCTCGATATCCTGGAACGAACGGAACATGCCGATGCACTGCATACCCCAGGTACCAACATCGGTACGTCCACCACGCTGAATCTGACGATAAATATACTGTGTGGCGAAGTCCATATTCAGCACCTCATTGTCGTGGTAACCAGTATTGATACCAACACGATACTTGAAGTCCTTGCCAATCTTGTCGCGCCAAGTAATGCCAAGCTCCCAACCCCAGCTATTCATCTCACCGACGTTGGTAGAAGCTGACTGCGAACCAACGGTAGCAGGAACGGTCTGAACGATGTTCATCAACATCTCGCGGTTCTTCTCGAAATAGTAATCGAAGTTAACTGCCAAGCGCTTGTTCAGCAGCTGAAGGTCGAGACCGATATTGGTCTTATATGACTTATCCCAATGTACATCAGGATTTACAGCAGAGTTGTTCTTGTTGATAGTGATACGGCTGCCAGAGTCGCTGTTGGCACCGAATACCACACCACGGTTGGCATCCTGAGCATAAATCTGCATCCACTGCCAAGGAGTCAGGTTATCACGACCTGTAAGACCCCAGCTGGCACGAATCTTCAAGAAGTCAACCCACTTGAATGCCTTCATATTCTGGAACCAAGGCTCCTCGCTGACAACCCAACCTGCAGAGATTGCAGGGAAGGTGCCCCAGTAATTCTGTGGTGCAAACTTGGTAGAAGCATCAGAACGGAGCAGGAACTCGAACAGATAACGATCGGCATAAGCATAGTTGATACGTCCGATATATGATAATGTACCACTCTCTGAACGGGTGAACTGAGCATCTTCCTCAGAGCCATCCATCACGGAGTTGTCCTGACCTGTCGTAAACTCATAAGGCTTCGTCTTTGAAGCGTAGGTACGCTCACTCTCTGCCTCAGATTTCTCGATAGAGAACAGGGCACTGACATGGTGCTTACCAAAGTCGCGTGAATACTGGGCAGTGAAGTTCATCTGGTAGTTATCCGTACGAATCATCTGACGGCTCAGAATATCACCGTTGTTCAGATTGAGCGTGTTGAAGTTTGAAGGATCCAAATAGTTGAACGAAGGATCGTCGCCACTGGTTGGTGTATACAGGTGGCTACCAGAACCATAACGGCGAGTCATCTGATACAGTTTAAAGCTTGAACCATACTGGTTGTTCTTGTCGGTATTGATACTCTTTGAGTAAGAGAACTTCAGCTTCAAGCCCTTCAATATCTTGCTCCAACCAAAGTCATAGCTCAAGCTGGCGTTGATATTTGAATTAGAGGTCATGTTGCGAGTGTAGTCGCCATTGTTCTGAAGAACGATGAACGAGTAGTTCTGGTTAGCCACACGGGCACCATTGCTAACACCATAAGCAGGAATAGGATATTCATCGACATACTCAGGAATATAACCTGGACGGGTGAGCATCAGGTTGTAGTCCTTCTCCTCGTTAGTACCACCCACCTTCAGCATGGGCTTGTTCTTCTTACCATAGTCACCACTAACAGTCAGGTTGGCTGACAGATAATCGCTGATCTTAACATCGATACCTGCACGATAGTTCCAACGGTCGTAGTCGAGCTTACCCAGGTTACCATCCTGCTTGAAGTAGGTAACACCACCAAAGTAGCTGACACGATCAGTAGCACCACTGACGTTCACAGCATGACGAGTTGTGTAACCAGTCTCCCAATACTTGTCGAGCAAGTCGTAGTTCAAGTTCTTCATAGCTGCCAACTCATCAGCCTGGAAGAGTGCTGTGGTCTTATTCAGATTCTGATAGGTAGTAGGATCAGCAGCTGTTACTGCATTGTAGAGACGTCCGTAGTCATAAGCACTCAGCATCTTAGGACGCGACACTTCATCAGTGAAACCAATAGAACCGCTATAGCTGATGCTAGGAGCACCCACCTTACCTTTCTTGGTGGTAACGAGGATAACACCGTTAGCGGCACGGGCACCATAAACGGCTGCAGAAGCATCCTTCAATACAGAGATGCTCTCAACTTCAGAGGGGTCGAGGTTGTTGAAAGCCTCAGCACCCAGGTTCTGATAGCTGTTACCCACCTTCACATCGTTAGGATAGATGTAGCCATCGATAACGAACAGAGGCTGCTGAGCAGTAGAACCCACATCACCCAGAGAATTCACATCACGAATAGCCAAACGGGCAGGCTCACCAGGACGGGAATCACCACCACTGACTGACAGACCGTTAACCAGTCCGCTCAGTGATGAACCCAGGTTGCCATTAGCCAGGTCCTGAATATCATCCATTTCTACAGTAGCGATAGAACCGGTGAGGTGGGCTTTCTTCTGAGAACCGTAACCTACTACCACCACTTCCTCCAGCGTCTGCTTGTCTTCCTGCAGCTGAACCTTACCACCAGGCTTTACGGTCTGTGGCATATAGCCGATATAGGAAATGACCACCTTTGCATTTGCTGGGGCAGAAATCTTATAGTTACCATCCAAGTCGGTGACTGTGGCATTCTTCGTTCCTTCCACAGTAACCGTCGCACCAATAACGGGCTCGCCGAGTTCATCGACTACCGTACCCGTAAAGGTCTGGTTCTGAGCCAGAGCCGATGCTGAGAACATCAACATCACGCCAAGGCAAAAACTAAATATCTTGTGTTTCATAACTTTTTCCTTTTTACATTTTTACCTTTTTAGTTTTAGGGGAGCCAGCGTGGGTCACCAGTCTTACGGGCCACCTGAGTAGGACCACTGATGTGGAAGTCGCCAACAGCAGGATTAGCAAACAGAGGATCTTCCTCGATAGTTGTACCAGAGAGATCGTAGTCATGAGTGCCATCAGCCTGAATATCCTGGAATGTGCCATCATTCTTCATATATGTGTTGTTGTTGAACGTCACATACGGCTGGTTCTTCTTACCATGCAGGAAACGACGGGGGACACCAGAGGGTGAGCAGTCGTAGAAGATACAGTCGGTCATGATCCAATGCGAACAAGCACGTCCCGCCATACGGTTGTAGTTACCCCACTGACCACCATTCCATGTAACATGATAGAAGGTAGAATTGGTATAGCTGACGGTATTCGTTGCAGCATTCTTGTCTGCGTAGATCTCTTCACCGCTGACCATACCAGCCTGATAGAAGTACTTGTAGTCACCAACACAGTCGTCCAACTCATAGAAAGTAGAACCTGAAACATAGAGCTCATTAACTTGTCCGCCCTTGTTGGTCCAGAACACGCCACCAGCAAAAGCCTTCTCAGGAGCAAGATGTACTATACAGTTATCTACCAACATCGTCATAGCACAAACAGCCTGCTGATTGTCCCAGAAGAAGTAGCTCTTCACACTCTTGAAGTTACAGTTGACAAATGTCACGGGCTTCTCAATCAAAGGATTAGCCCACTTGTATTTGGCATCAATCTCTGTACCGATCTTTGCTGCTGACGGATCTTTACTAAAGGCAAAGATACCGTGGTTGGTGCTTGAGATCTCCATAGCTGAACAGTCGACATCCACATACTTCAGATTGAAAGGAGCAACAAAGGTGATAGATGCCTCGCCTGAGAAGTTGATAGTAGCATGGTTTGTCTTATTATTGGTACGCAACGTAACAATACTTGTGTTAAAGTCAAGCGTCTCGCTCAAAGTATAAGTAGCACCAGCTTCCAAGTCGTAATTCAGGTTCTCTGTCAAAGCCTGTTCAGGAATAGGATTGGCAGCAAACCACTCGTTCAGGTTAGAACCTGCAGGAATAGTCATAAAGGTCGGCGTAAACGTCGAGAATGACTTCTCTGTCTTCTGGCTAGCGTCTGTGTTGTTCTTTTTAGTGTTACCCAACGCCAGGATAGTCAACTGATAGTTAGCATCCTCCTCGCGACTGGCAGTAACCGAACAGCCATCGACAATACTATCGTTAATAATCGGCTCTGAGGGGTTGCCTGTGTCAATCAGTTTCACCTGATAACCACCCGCACCCATGACAACTGGCCATGAAATGGTCTGCGTCTTACCGTCGGCACTTGGCGTAATCGTAATATCGTCAGCTGATATTGAAGCCACCTGCGTATTAGATACACCACTGTCGAACGATTCGTCGTCATAACCATCCTTAGCACACGATGCAAGGAAGAGCGCACCTGCTCCAACCAGAGCAAGCGTGCAAATCTTACTGCACGTAAAGAAATGATTGTGTTTCATAAAATCCTTCATTTAGTTTAACGTATTTAAAATATTATCTCGCATTTTGAAAAATCTCTTTCAAATAAGCCACATTAGTACCGAAGTTGCCACGAACGTTACGAACATCCTGGGCATTACGGCTGCGCTCCACAACGAGCCAACCGCTCCACTTCATACAATCAAGAGTTTTCTTCACCTTTCGCATATCAATACGCGGATCTTTGTCCAATGTCACGCTGTCAGTGAGTGAGGCATGAATCTGGGCTATGTTCTTGGCACCCAGCTTCTTCAGTTCTTTGCAGACATCGAGATGCTGGTCGACAGCATCCTGCAGATTATAATAAATCTTGATGCCCTTGCTGTTCACCTCCTTCAGTAAACGGAGGCTCTGCTTAGCATCCATTCCTGTGCGGATGGCCACCACCCTGCCTGCAGCTAATGCTTTCTCGCCTATCTGATGCAGGCGACGAACCATCTCTGTGCGCTCAGCTTTCTGGGTTTTCCATTCGCTACCACTGCCTCCTAACGGAAGAAATGCCACCTGGGCTCCCATGACATCCATTGAACGGAGGCAATCATCCACCAAATCGAGATAATTGTCACGCTTCAAAAGATTCTGGGCAAAGAAACCAGACATAGCCATAGAGGGTACCAAGATACCCAACGAGTCGGCAGTATGACGGAACAATTGCTGGAAGTGTGTTTCACGGAGCTTATTATCGAACAAAACGCGCTGTCCCAAAGGACCCATGTCCATCTCGATGCCATCTGCCTGAATGTCCTTGGCTAATTGGAATTCGCCAATCTTCTGACGCTTCAGCATCATCCAGTCGCAGGCTGCCACACGGTATTGCTGTTGGGCACACACGTCAATAGACAGTGCACTCAACACTGTGAAAGCCCCTAATGTCAGGCATCTTTTGAGGACTGATTTGTTCATTTAGTAGTTATAGAATATAAAGCTTTACGTTATTTAAGACGTTTTAAGAATGTTTGTGTCATCATGGAATTACAAAAAATTATTCTGTGGCAGGTTGTTGCAAGTATTCTCGTGGCGACATACCATAACGTTTACGGAAACACTTGCCAAAATAACTGGCATCCTTAAAACCTGAGCGCCAAGCAACCTCCGTAATGCTATGATTGGTGGTTTGCAGCAATTCTGCAGCATACGACAAGCGGAACTCCTTAATCAAATCGACAGGTGCAAAACCCGTCTGCGACTTCACTTTCTTATAGAAAGCAGAACGCGACAAGCCCATCTCGCTAGCAAGATCGTCAATGTTAAAGTCGCTATTGGCTATATTCTCACGAATAGTTCGATGCAAACGGTCAATAAACTCGTCGCCTTCGTCTGGCTTTGATGTCAACTTAGCCAGTCGCTGACTAATATAGATCTCGTTGCGCATCCTGTTCATCTGAAGAATGGTGCGAATGACGAGGAAGGCTATCAACAAGAAGAGACATATATAAATAAGGTAAGCCCACCACGTCTGCCACCAAGGGGGCAGGATTCGGATATGAATCTTTGCTGACGAGTGGAGGGTTGGATTGGCATCGTCGATAGTTTCTACCAAGAAGGTGTAATTACCTGGAGGCACCTCGTTGTAGGAAGCTACGCGATGAGGACCACTATAACGCCAGTCGCGATCAAATCCCTCCAGACGGTAACGATAGTTCAGCTGTGAGTGATATTGATAGTTGAGGGCCGAAAACTCAATGGTAAAGGCATTCTGATCGTGTTTCAGCTCGATATTTTCAGCAAAGTTTAGGGCTGTAGCACCTATATAGGGCTGGTTATCATAGACCAGCTCGATGATGCGTGTCGAATAGTCTGCCTTACGCATCTGGAGTTGGGCAGGATTAAACGTCAGAATGCCCTGTTTGCTACCTACCCACAATTGACCATTAGAACAACACATGGCTACCGCTTCCTCCATTTCCACTGGGGGCAATCCGTCGTAATGATCGATATTACGGATGCGCCCTGTCTCCTGATTATAACAAGAGAGACCTGCCTCTGTGGCAAACCACAGATGCCCACGAGCATCTTCAACGATGGACAAGATGAAGTCGCTACGCAATCCCTCACGAACGCCAAGGGGGACAAAACGGATATCAGCACCTGTTGATGCTTCTGACGCCTCTAATTCTGCAATATGTTGCAGTCCGCCACCAAATGCTCCCACCCAGATCTGCTCGCGCTGATCGTGATAAAGGGCATAGATATCATTGTTGGCAAAGGAGGCTTCTGGCGTTTCTCTGTATGTCTGGAAGCGAATGTCTTTTGGCGATTGGAAGTGAGAATTGAAACTCATCAGTCCATCTACCGTTCCAACCCAAATCCTTCCGTTTTTATCCTCCACAATATTTCGTGCTCCAGCATAAAGTCCATAGCTGGGATAGTTGGCAAATCCGTTGCGCCAATGATAGAAAGAGATCTCACCCTGTTCATTTACAAGATTCAAACCACCATCGAGTGTACAAACCCAAAGATGTTGCTGAGAATCCACAAGCGTCATATAGACATTGTTGCCACTGATGCTGTTAGGATTGGCTGGGTCGTGACGATAGTGGGTGAGTTGGTAGCCAGAAGGCTTGGAGGCATCAGGAATACCAAGCACTAATCCATCACCCTTAGTAGAAAGCCATAAGCGTCCCTGATTGTCTTCCATCGCATAATACACAGCTCCAATACCATACTGACTATAGGGAAGAGTTTTCTGCAAGTTGCCATTGGCATCGTAGATATATACATTTCTGCTTCTGGTGCTCACCAAGATGTTGCCGTTATGCATCTGATAAAGACAGCGCACACCAGTCTGATCATTGTCTGGCAAAGTAATCAGGCGGAAAAGGCGTGGAGGCGTGGTCAGACAATAAACACCCTGATTGGTGGTAGTGACCCACAGCAAACTGTCGGAGTCTTGATAAAGCGATGAGTACTTATTGATGCCTGCCTCGTTGAGCAACAAAAGGTGATGTGCTTCCTGCTTCAAGCTGTCTGTCTGTGCCTGGGCCATCGCTTTCGTCAGATCTGCCTTTGGCTGATTGCGCATGATGAACAGACGGAAGTCGCGACCAATATAGAAAGAATAATCACGAGTCTTGCCCACGACATCTTCCTTTAATTGGAAGGACTGAGCATCAATCTTACCACGGGCATCATAGAGTTTGGTTAACTGTGGCTGCCCTTCTTTATCAGTAGATGCCAACAACAAGGTTTTGTCTTTCGTCAACAGCAATACCTTGCCTTCGCTGGTACGTTGTATCTTGATGACCTGAAGATTCTTTGTATGTTTCTTCAGTTCATCATAAACAGCGTGAAAGCGCTCTGTCTGAGGATCAAAGGTATAGAGTTTCCAGTCGACAGTTTTCAACCATAGAACACCCTGATGGTCTTCCGTCATACTCTCAATCCTTCGAGGAGGGATGTCCGAATTGGGACGCTTGGGATGATGATAGGTTACAAACTCAGCACCATCGAAACGGCAGAGTCCATACCAAGTACCAAACCATAGGAAACCCTGTCTGTCCTTTAAGGCACACATCACATTGTTGCTGGGCAGACCATCGGCAGTAGTATAATGCTGGGAAATGACATTCAATGCCACTTGCGCATTGCTGCAGGCAAGCGACATCACGAAGAGGAAAAGAGACAAAAAAATTCTTCGTACGATTGTCATGGGTACAAAAGTACGAAGAATTTTGGAAACCAACAAATGATTTGCTTATTTTTGTATGCCGAAGTCTGCCTGTTGTGCTTCTACCTCCTGTAGCATCTTGGTTTTTTCTGCGTCAGAGAGGGTGGTTTTGCTATTAGGCTTATTACTCGTCTTGCTAGTTTGATTAGTCGTAATAGACTGGCTTGTATAGCACATCGGCATATCATAAGGGATGCTTTCTATTTCCAGTTCTGCTGGTGTAGGAGCATGAACACCAGGATACTGGACCTCAGCTTTGATCTTTATTTTGCCTGCCTTCTTGGTACTACGAATCAAAACAGGAGCACTGCCCCACTCCACGGCTCTAGGATTGGCATTGATAGAGGCATCGCCAATGATTTCACCTTCGCCCTCAACAGTAAAACGAATATTTTCTTTTGCCAACCTGCGCACATGCCCTAAGTCGTCAGTCACCTCGCATACCACGACGACGAAATCAGAACCATCAGCCACCAATTGCTTGCCCATCTCGTCGACATAAAGACGTAGCTTGGTACTTCTGCGCGAAGGCATCTTCTCTTCTCGGCAGACCACCTCGCCATTCATAATACCTTCAGCTACCATCTTCACATTCTGCCAATTACGCTTCGTATAGCTCCAATCGCGAGCCTCGAAGAAATCCCAGGCATCCTTGAAGACGACAAGACCTTTGTCAACAGGCTGTGTCCAACAATGCTCGCCACCATACATCGTGAGGCGGACGCTATCGCAATTGGAGAATACAGTCACATCCTTTTCAGAGAACTGCGTCATCTCATGGGCGATGGAGATGACAGGCTGTTCAGCAGGTTGCGACAGAGTCGCAACAAACATATCAAAGGCTGTCTTCTTCTGGCGGAAGGCGTCGTAGATGCCACCCCAATAGGGGTCTGGGTGATAGCCACGTTGGTGGTCAAAGGGGTGCCACTGGCAGCCTCCTATAAACTGACCCGTTGTATGATACAGCTCTTGCGTAGAACGATAGAGACTCAGGGCCTGTGTCAGCATAGGACGCTCACCCCAAGAACGAGAGGCACGATTCAGATTGTTGTGGGCATACCAATCGTCAACCAACTCGCCAAACTCACGCGTAAAGATGCACTGCTTGGGTTTATCAGCCTTGAAATCATCGCCAGGCCAGCCATAGACCACATCGTAGTTCTCAGCCACACCAGCACTATGCACATCAGCAGCAGCAACAGGACGATAGGGATAAGGATATTCGTCTTTGGTAATCTGAAGGGCCTGAAGAGCGAAGTCCTCAGGATAACGTGTCTCGTTGAGGATGGGTTCCCACATCAAGACGCAAGGATGGTTGCGATCCCTACGAATAATGCTGCGTGTATTCTGGTGTACCTTCTCGTCCCAACCCTTATCCTTATTCCAATATTGCCAACCTGGTGTAGCCACAATGATGAACAATCCCAGTTCGTCGCAGGCATCCATAAACGAAGGATCTTGCGGATAGTGGGCTGTGCGGATAATGGTAAAACCAGCATCACGCAAGCGCTTGGCATCGCGCCACTGTTGACTATTAGGCAGAGCATTGCCCACATAGGCGAAGTCCTGATGACGGTTGGCGCCAACAAGCTGTTGATACTTCTTACCGTTTAGCCAGAAGCCTTCCTTGCCTTTGAATTCAAACGAACGGATGCCAATACGAGTGATACCACCATCGAGCGACTGTTTGCCTTCCAAGATGCGGGTGGCTATAGTATATAAATAAGGTGTCTCTGGCGACCAGAGGTTGGGGTTCTTAACCACAAAACGCTGGGTAATGGTGCGAGCCTCGCCTGGTGCTAGCCTTAGTTTTGTTTGTTGCTGTGGCACAGCAACAGACTGGACAAAGGAGTTCTCAACGGTGATGGTGCGAGGGCGGGAGTCGCTGTTCCTTACCTCTGTATTGACAAAAACCTCAGCGCTCTTCTCGCTGATATTGGCATAATGTACAAAGAAGCCTCCACCTGCCACCTTGTTTTCTTCGACAGCATCAGTAATCGCCACCTTGTTTTTAGCAATAAGCCATACATCGCGATAGATACCCCCATGATAGGCAAAGTCGAGCGTCATCTGCTTCTTGCCTGGAGGGTAGGCCTTGTCGTCGCTATTGTCAGCTTTGATGGCGACGACGATATCGTCGCCCACGGGACAACCAGCAAGGGGGATGGTGATGGGCAGATAGCCGCCTTCGTGCTCCTTTACCTTCTGACCATTAACATAGATGGTCTGCTTACCCATGATAGCCTCGAAGTGCAGGGTGACATCGCGACCCTCGCATTCCTTAGGCAACACAAAGTACTTGCGATACCAAGCGATGCCCTGATAGTTACGACAACCACTAGCCTCAGCAGGCATCAGCTGGACGGTATGTGGTGTAGAGACCACTTCCCACGACTGGTCATCGAAACCCTTGGCCTCAGCACCAGCCACGTCGCCAAGATAGAAACGCCAGCCAGCATTGAAGTTCCACACCAGTCGTCCACTATTCTCTAATGGAAAGAGACCTGCTATAGAGGTCTGCGCCCCTATGGGACTAAATAAAAAACAGAAAAGAAAGAATAAAAGAATGCGACGCATAGACATTGTATCATTGAGGGTTATTATAATCGCCCTTGCTTTGGGCCTTGATGGGTTGAGAATCCCAATCATCAGTACGGAACGAGCTGACGGGCAAGCCGTCGTGCATCAGGTCGCCCTCCACCCAGTCGCGCCAGGCATAGCGTACAGCAGCAGGCTGTTTCACCTTGTCGCTGACGACATAGACACGATTGCGCGAGTACCATACCTTCGAGGCAGGATGGAACATGCGGTCCTGACCAGCCACCTCGAAATTCTTGCTACTGGGACCATGCTCGAAGTATACCCACTCCTTGCTGCGGTCGAAGCTGATGACACAGGTGTCGTTCTGGAAGGCCACATCTTTGTATTTGGCGAAGTCTGGCAGGCCTTTTACCTCGTAGGTGTTGGCAAGTGCCAGCAAAGCCAGGCGCTCACCAGCCTGACGTTTCTTGCGAGGATGGATGCCATATTCCAAACCAGCATCCATCAGCACAGCCATACGAGCATTAGGAATCAGTTCTTCAGCCTTCATCTGCTGTTCGCGCAGCAACTGACTATCCTTCCAACCAATAAGCGAGTAATCGTAGGGGGATATCTGACAATAGTAGAAGGGAAAGTCACCCTGCTTCCACTCTGCACGCCACCCTTCCACCATACGAGCCATCAGGGGAGCGTAGTAATCGTAACGGGGGATATTGTCTTCGCCCTGATACCAAATGGCACCACGTATGCCGTAGCCGATAAGGGGCTTGAGTTGTCCGTTATACAAGGCCGTCGGACAGCGTTGCTGTAGATTCTTGACATCTTCCTCTGTAATCGTCTGCTTTACCTTGGGGAAGGCTTTCAACCAGTCGGCCTTCATCCAGGCCTCACAAGCCGAACCACCCCAAGAGGTAGCGATGAGGCCTACGGGTACTCCTAACGTCTGACGCAGAGCGCGTCCAAAATAGTAGGCACAGGCTGAGAAATCGCGAACGGAAGCTGCATTCGCCTCATTCCACTGACCTGTCACGTCCTTTTCAGGTGTCAGCGATGCGTGACGCTTGACTGTAAAGAGGCGCAACTGGTCATCCTTACAACGCAAGAGCTCTTCTGTGGTTCCTTCCACAGGTTGCTGCTTAAAGCCCTTCATCTGCATCTCCATATTGCTCTGTCCTGAGCATATCCACACCTCGCCAATCAGAATATTGCTAAGCTTGACAACGTCGCCATCCTGGAATATGATGTCGTAAGGACCACCAGCCTCAGGTGTCTGTACGGTGACTTCAAAATATCCGTCTTTGTGGGCTGTAGATCTATGCGACTTCTTGTCCCATGTAGTATGGGCTATAACCTTTTGACCAGGCTTAGTCCAGCCCCATATACGGCACTTCGTCTGCTGTTGCAACACCATACCATCAGAGAAGAAGGCAGGCAACTCCACTTTCGCCTGGACATGAAGTGAACAGATAATACCTATTAAAAAGAATAGCTTCTTCATATTTTATTTTTCTATTTTGATTTCTGGTTGAATGATGAGGCCTGCAGGCAATAGTGCATCGCTCTTAGTACGATACTTAGCATTGGTCCATATGCCTTCGTAGGGTGCTTTCCCTTGGTCCATGCCTCGCAGGGCATTGTGCCAAGTATTCACCACCTCGATTTCAATCGTATTCTTACCTTTCTGCAAGGCACCAGTAATCTCGACTTCATAAGGAGCCGTCCAGGCGATGCCACAATCCTTGCCATTAATCCACACATGAGCAATATCCTTCACGTTGGGGAACGAGAGCCAAGTTCGACGTTGTGGCACCTCTTTTGCCTTCAATTTAAGAGTCGTCGTATAGCGAGAGTGACCACTGAAGAAACGTATTTTATCGTCCTCATGCTGGCTCCAATCAAAGAGCTGTTGGTTCTTTAATACTATGCCTAACTCTTGGAAGGAGATATCCCAAAGGAGCGAATTTATTCCCAGCGTGGGAATGTTTTGTTCCCAGCGTGGGAATGTTTTATTCCCAGCGTGGGAATAATCCGAGAGCCCGTAGCTGACGAACAGCGAGCCGTAAGGGGGCAACATGATAGTACCATTAAACACCATCTGCTCGTCCGTTTGCGGATTGTAAACCACAACTTCATCGTGCTTCTGACGGAATATTGGCGATATGGTTTGTTCCTTGTCTGTCTGGTTCGAGAAGAAATAAATGTCGAATCCATCGCCAGTTCGATGCGTATAGGCAATACCCTCAGGCAAAACCACATCAGGGGCAATGTCCTTCAACTGGGCTTCTTGGTATGGCTTGTCGATAATCTGCACACCCTGACGACGCAATTGTGCTATCTTCGCCCTCACTTCCTTCGACACCAACACATTGGTAGGAATCACTAATACCTTATAATTAAATGGCTGAGTGAGCAGGGCATCTTTGTTCATCGAGTCGTACTGATAGCCGTGAAGGGGATTTATCCAATCCTTCAAATCGAGGATGTTGGCTGAATGGCGCACGCCAACGGGACTTTCAACCATGGGTGAACCAAGATTGGCGAGACGTTTTCGCTCTGATGCCACACGCTCTGCACCAAACAAGCCTGGTAACATCGGCACAATCCTATCAGGCGTAAAGGCACGACGAGGCATTTCTTCTCCAGCATAGACAGCAATATCTATTACAGGTTTGCCCCTCTGCAATAGCGTCTGACAACGGGTGATATAATCCACAAAGGCCTTGGCTTCAGGAAACCACGTCTGATCGCGCTGGAAGAAAAGTCCGATTCCATCGAGTGTCATACCTGGTTTCTTGTCGAGCCAGGGGTTATGAGTGTTGACGTGGAAGAAGAGGCGGTTCATACCCAAAGCGAAATTCCTGTCGAGGAGTGCTTTGATACTTGCGGGCGTCTCGTCCCAAACACCACGAACCTCCGTAAATCCTTCTGCCTGAATGATATTCTTGCCATAGACATGAGCACCGCTGATGGCATCGAGCATGTCGTTGGGTTTGTCGTGGGTGGGGGAGTTAAGCCAGTATTCGCCCATCGGCACATCTACATATTTATAATGTGTCATTCCGTCGCTGACCATTGTTGGAGCAACGCTCTCTGATGACAGCAGCACACCATATTCTTTAGCCTTCTGAGCCACAGTAACGAAGAATACCTCGTTCACCAGTTCATCGATGGTCTTGCGGATATCGCGCAACGTCTCTTCACCACCACTCATGGGTACTCCAGCATAGATGGGCAAGAGGGGGATGATATCATATCCTCGTCTGCGCTCAAACTCCTGCGCAAAGTTCTTACTCCAGTTCTGAGAGCCACACTCCCAGGAGTCGACGTGCAAATATTTGATGGCCTTATGATGAGAACGCTTCATAAACAAGCCAAACCAGTTGTCAACCTGTTTCTCAACTGCTTTACGAGAGAATTTGTCGCACTCCAAACCCTTGGCACCTCCAGCTGTGGCATTGGTATGGCCTGTAGAGGTGTGTCCCATGCGAATAACGCGCCACAAGCCTTTGGGCAAGTCTATCTCAAGCATGTCGCCATCCATCTTGGCATAAACTAAGTCGGCAGGACGCAGAAAGTCGCCCAACTCAACCTCATCCTCAGGAGTGTCTGGGGCGATGCGCCAAACATAGCCTGCCTTACCCTCCCAATTGTCGATAAGAGGCCAGCTGCCAAAGCGGATACTCTTCAGTCGCAATACAGGCTTCCACTTGGCAGCATCCAAATCTTCTGCTCCTGGTTCCGTACCTTCTGGTGTCCACTCAAAGCGGAAATATCTGGCATTGGTGGGATGAATGGAAAAGGTCGTATTGAAACCCGTGTTCTGCCAACCCTGACGAGGAGGCGCCAGTTGTTTGACAGGATAGAAATAGACACCATCATTAGAGGCCTTAACGTTCAGTCGCTGACATTGGATATTGGTCCCAGAGGGTTCTATCTCAATATTTCGAATCATCGTGGGCTTACTGAAATCATATTGAATCCAGCAAGGCTCATCTGCACAATAGACCCCCTTGGCATTAATGGTCACCTCTGGCGAATAGGATACCTTTGGAACATCAGGCTTGCTTTGCTTGATGGGGACGGCATAAACAGCGATATCCTCATAGTAATTGGCATTATGCTGTGGCTTAGGCATGCGAAGATGACGGAACCCACCATCGAGAATGGTATCACAGAAGACAATCCTCTGCATCGATTCCTCTGGCTTTATCCAAGGACCACCTGCCAGTGCAAATCCGTCGCAGACATGAATGCCCATGCCTAAGCCGAGGGAATCGGCTTGAGCGAGTGCACAGTCCACCATTCGCCAGAAGTTTGGAGTTAGGGCATCAGCCTTTCCTTCGTATTCAGGGCGCTCTGCAGCACCACGAATAGGCATTAGATAACAGCCTCCCAGCCCCACATCCTTCATGGCCTGAAGATCAGCCTTAATGCCTTGTTCGCTGACGGCACCATACATCCAGTACCAGAAAGTCCAGGGTTTGGTGGTATCCTGTCCTTTTGCAAATAACGCCAAGAACGAGACAACGACAGTTACGATATATTTCTTCATGTTATTCGAATCTTAGAATAGCATTGATATCTCCTTTCCCTTTGCTCCAATAAGGCTGTGCAGAAGGACCATTGAGGTCTGTTGTATTTACCTTGTTGCGAACAGCTGGGATAACCTTAAGAATAGAGATGCCTGTCTCTGGCAAGGTGTAGAGGATATGGTCGCGTCCATCGCGTGGGGTATAGACACCAACTTTCAGGTCCAAGCCCTCGATGCCGAATTGTCCTTCCGTTGTGTTGAACTTCATCCACGAAACATTCGAGAAGTAGCCCTTAAACTCAGGATACTCGAAAGTCTCGCCAGGAATGGGGTCGTTGTAATCGTTGCTCCAAAGGCCATACTGAGGGCCTTCCATACGGTTCTGCCATACTCTATAGGGACCTTTTCCTACCCAAGTCTTACTTTTCACCATTTGCTCAGGATAATCAAAGCAGATACCCATCAGGTCAACAACACCATTAAAGTAATAATCTACATTCATAGACACACCACCATCAGCGAGGAATCGCCAAGTGACTTTTTCCAAAGAGCCGTGCTGGTAGTTGGCAACGAGGGTGCTGTCGCTGAAGGTGAAGCCAGCAAAGGCACCTTGATCGGCATATTCCGTATATTCCGTCTTCTTCTGGAAAGCCTCTTTGTCATCGTGGTTATAAAAACCATCCTGAGAACGGTCCGCACGCTTGGCTGCCACAAAACGAGGTCCGTTGCTGAACGACAACTTCTTGTCATCGACGCTAACACCCATCAGCATACCCGACTTCTTCGAGAAGGTATACTGGCGGTTGGCATTTTTGACCAGCAGCTGGTCGCCATTCTCTGTATAGGTATATGTCTGGGTGTTCTCACGCAATGCTTTTTGGCCCATGAGCCCTGGATGCATCCGCATCTTATAGCTCCACGTAAAGATTTCCTGTCCGTAGGGGTCGATAGCTGTCAACTGAAACACCTCGGCATCATTGTTGGGCACTTTAGGTACTCTGAACTGAGCTCTCTGTCCTGGTGCTGCATCAGGCGATTCAAACGTGCCTTCCTTCAGAACCTTCACGTCCTTCTCTCCGTAGGCAGGCATCTTTAACAGCTTATAGGTAAACTTGCACTCCTTCAGATTGGTGAAGTTGTAACAATTCTCGATAGTGACATTGCCAGAATCAAAGTGTTTCCATTGCACAGGACTCCACACCTCTTTTATCGTATAGAACGAGCCCTCCTTCTCCATGTGAGGTCCCACGATACCATCGCTTCCAAAGTTGCCCATACAATCTACAATACCGTTCATATCTGTACGAACGACACCTTGGTCCATCAGGTCCCACAGGAAACCACCAGCACAACGAGGGTTGCTCATCATGAGTTTCCAGTAGTCCTTCAGACCAGCTCCATGACCACCATCGTAGAGACCATGCAGAAATTCTGTTGGCATGAAGATCTCCTTCTGGCGCATATATTCTGCCGTCTCGCCCCACGAACGATAGTGTTTGGTCTCGAAACCATTACGATTAGCCCAAGGATAGAGCACTACACGCTTTTGAGGGTCGAACTTATGGAAGAAAGGCTCCAGTTCATAATTAAAACCGCCCTCGTTACCATTGCTCCAGAAGATAATCGAAGGATGATTCACATCACGAGTCACCATCTCCTCAACAATCTGCGAGCCCACAATGGTCTCGTGCGCCCAATGCCAACCAGGCTGTTCGCACTCCACATAGAGGCCTAGCGAGTCGCAAACATCCAAAAATTCTGGATCGGCAGGATAGTGCGACAGACGAACGGCATTCATATTCATCGACTTGATGAGTAGCACATCTTCGATATTCTTCTGTTTCGACAATGTGCGACCAGTCTCTGGACGGAAGGAGTGACGATTGGCACCCTTGAAGATAACCTTCTGCCCATTGATAAACACGCCATCCTCTTTGTCGCCAGCATATTGATGGCGATATTCGATGGTACGGAAACCAAACTTCTGACGCTCTATATGGAGGGTACGACCCTCTGCGTTTTTCAGCGTAAAGACTGCTGTATAGAGGTTGGGCTGTTCTGCGTTCCAAAGCTTAGGACTCTTGACGTTGAAATCAACCTTGGCACCATCGCTGGCAACTGCAAAGGCAGGGCTCTGCGATAGTTTCTTTCCATTAGCGTCGATGATATCGACGCTTACGGAACTGCCTGAAACGGCACGATTTAGGAAGATATCGGCCATAAAGCGACCATCTGCTTTAGCATCGATAGCTACTCGTTGGATATTCTGGGCAGGCTTGCTGACAACAAAGACAGGACGCCAGATGCCTCCAAAGTTCCAATAGTCGGCACGGCGCTCTGCGAGATTCACCTGGGGATTAGTGCTCTCTTTAAGCACCTCAACCTCCAAACGGTTCTTCTTCGAACCAAAGAACACGCGATCAGAGACATCAATCGTATGGCGGGTAAAACCGCCCTGATAGGTGCCATTACCTGCCTTGCGACCATTTATCTGCACACGAATCTCAGTAAATGCTGCCTCAAAGACAAGCAGGATCTGACGACCAGCCCACTCCTTAGGCAACGTAAACTCCGTCTTATACTGCCCTTTCTCGTCGGCAATACCCTCTGGCGTCGCCTTACCATAGAAGCGCATGCCGTATTGGTAAGTACCAAAACCCTGTAGTTCCCAACATGAGGGAACACCAATCTTTGTCCACTTACCACTATTGCGACCATCAGAACAGAGGAAGTCCCACTGCACCATATCGTCGCAACCATGACCAGAAAGATACTGTCGCTGGGTTTCCACCTGCGATTGCGCATGAGCCATCAAGGACAGCGCTCCCAGCAATGTCAAAAGAAAAAATCGTCTCATAGCTAGCTATACCTTATTTATAATAAGACGGATTGTGCGGTGATTTGTCACCGCACAATAAATGGCTCAAAAATAATAGTCAATGTATCCGTTTCTACTGTTTCAGCAGATTGAGCTTCTCCTGAGGCGCCAACGCATTGCTGACCTTTTCAGTATACTCCTTCAATGTAAGGGTTGCTGACAAAGGCAGATTGCGACTGGAGTTGCCAATACGGAAGGTATAGTTGCCTGCTTCGCTGACCCATTGGCTACCAGACTCGTCGAAGCTGGCAAGGTCGCGAACAGGAATAGACATTGTCAATGTCTGGCTCTCACCAGGCTGCAGCTCGCGTGTCTTAGCAAAGGCTCGCAGTTCCTGAGCAGGTTTTTCGATACGTCCCTTGGGGGCTGTAACATATACCTGAGCCACTTCCTTACCTGCAACGTCACCTGTATTCTTGACTGTTACACTCAACTCAACGGCATTACCCTTGGCCTTAACAACAGGCTTCGAGAAAGCAAAAGTGGTATAACTCAAACCAAAGCCAAAGGGATAAGCCACCTCACGGTTAAAGGTATCGAAATAGCGATAACCCACATAGATATCTTCCTCGTGGTTAGTGAAGTCGTGACCAGGAACTGGCCTGCCGTCATTCTTCATGATGCTGAACGAATAGAGGTCGTCATTCAGGGGGAAGTTCTTGGTAGAAGGATGATCTGTAGCCGCCAAAGGCCAAGTCATCGTCAGCTTGCCTGAAGGATTCACCTTGCCTGTCAGCAGATCGGCAATCGAATTGCCACCTTCCATACCTGGCTGCCAAGCACACAGAATAGCATCAGGATAATTGCTCCAAGAGGCTGTCTCGATGACAGAACCAGAATTGATGATGACGATAACCGCCTTACCTGCAGCATGGAAGGCATTGCAAACATCCATAATCAATGCTTTCTCCTCAGGCACGAGGTTGAACTCTGTCTCGATATCTCTGTCGATACCCTCACCAGCCTGACGTCCGATGGTGATGATGGCAGCATCGGCCTTCTCTACCTCTTTATTAATAGCAATAGGCGAGATGCCAATCTCAGGATATTTCTGCTGTCCAAAGTATTCCATCTGGAACCATTTGCCTGGATGACGCTCAGCCTGGAACTTCACTTTGGCATATTCGATATATTTACGATAGATATCCGTCATTGTTTCTGTAGAAGCGATGCCTGCATTCTTCAGGCCTTCCAACATGTCGACAACATAAGGGGGATGAACACAACCAGAACCAGTACCACCAGAAAGGAACTCATAGCTGTTCTCACCAAACAGGGCTACTGTCTTGATGGCATCCGACTTCCAAGGCAGTGCGCCATTATTCTTCAGCAGTACAATACCCTCTGCGGCACTCTGACGAGTGATGGCAGCATGGGCCTGAAGGTCAGGCTTGTTGGTATAAGGATACTGATGGAAACTGGGCGTCTTGACGATATACTCCAGCATGCGGCGCACATTACGGTCCACATCGGCCATGCTGAGCTTACCACTCTTCACACCCTCGATGATCTCCTGCACCTGTGCTGGCTGTCCTGGTTCCATCAGGTCGTTGCCTGCATGCACCTCAGAGATGGTTGGCAGGGCTTTGCGAATACCAATCCAGTCGGTCATCACAATACCCTTATAGCCCCAGTCTTCACGCAGAATCTTGGTCAGCAGGTCGTGATTACCCATCGAGAACTGACCGTTCACCTTATTATAACTAGCCATAATGGTCCAAGGATCGCTCTCACGGACAGCTATCTCAAAACCTCGCAGATAGAGCTCGCGAGCTGCTCGCTGACTGACTCGCTCGTCAACTCCAGTACGGTCTGTCTCTTGCGAATTGACTGCAAAGTGCTTGGCACTAACACCTGCGCCCTGACTCTGCACACCTTTAATATAAGCAGCAGCTATCTTTCCCGTCACCAACGGGTCTTCGCTGTAATACTCGAAGTTACGGCCACACAGCGGATTGCGATGCAGGTTCATACCTGGACCCAATATCACATCACAACGATACTCCTTGGTCTCATTGCCAATAGCCTCGCCAACTTTGCCAACCAACTCTGTATTCCAAGTTGAAGCCAGACAACTGCCAATTGGGAAAGCTGTAGCATAGAACGTCTGAGTGGTTCCCTCGCGAGTAGGATCGATGCGGACACCAGCAGGGCCGTCAGTCAGCACTGTAGCAGGAATACCCAGACGGGCTATCTCTGGCGTTGTACCAGCAGCACCTTTCACTAGTGTGGCCTCGCCACCGACTACCGCACCACTATTAAAGAAATTGTTAGCACCACCCACCAAGAGTTTTGCTTTCTCTTCCAAGGTCATAGCCTTCATCACCTCGTCGATGTTGTCAGCCTTCAGTTTTGTTTGTCCGTTCATTGTTGTCATAGTTAGCATAGCCACCAGGCCTGTCAGCATTAATCTTTTTGTCTTCATTCGAGTGTTATATTTTTAGTTATGTATTCTATGGTGCAAAGATAGGCTTTTTTCCGCAGTTTGCCAAATAATTATAGAAAAAAAGGCAATCATATAACTACATTCGCAAAAAATCTATTCAAATTTGCTATTTTACCTACACACCTACACACTTTGGGCTTAACTTGCTGATTATTAGGTATATCCAATTTTTTCTACCTACACGTTACCTACACCCTACCTACACACTACCTACACACTACCTACACAAAATAGGCCTTTTACCTACATTTTACCTGCACTTACAAGCCCTTTTCCACACTCTTTCTGCATATGTAAATGGTTTTACAGGGTGCAAAATGAAACAAAACGGTGTACTTACAGGTCGGAGCATTAACAGTAAGCATAAAATTCTCTAGAGAATTTAGTGCTAAGATACGTGCAAACAGTTGCTAAGAAGTAACTAAACTACAAAATTCTCTAGAGAATTTCTTCATTACTATTAATAGGAAAGACAGAAAACTGCTTTCCATTGTTTTGCTACCATGCTTTAAACCCGTTAATAGGTGCAAATAAAGCTTCACGATGTCGTATTTTTGTAGACTAAATGTAGACAAAAACCCTGTTTTATGCAGGTTGTGTGTAGGTAGTGTGTAGGTAAAGTGTAGGTAATGTGTAGGTAGAAAATTTTGCAAGTGCCTTATAATCAGCCTGTTAAGTCTAAAATGTGTAGGTGTGTAGGTAGTTTGGTAAATTTCGAAATAATATTTTGTCTGTTTTACAAACGCAAAATTACCATTTGGGCTGCAGTTACAGCGAAAATCAGGACAAACTCTAATGGTTTGTTTGCTTGAAAGCAAAGCCAATGGGCTTTTCGCGCGTACCATATTTTATTTTATATAGAAAAAACAGCAATTACCAATTTCTATACTTATCCTTTGGTTCTCCAAACACCCCTTCCCACTAGGAAATTTGCAATAAATATTAAATTTCTTCACATTTTTTTTGGAAGTTTCAAATTAAATTCATATATTTGCACCGACCTATATAGTGCAAACAAACAAATTATATATTTACTAACATTAAACCAAAAACAAATTTATTATGAAGAAAATTAGTTTTATGTTGTGCGCAGCAGCTCTGATGCTTGCTTCCACATTCACATCTTGTACGAACGAGGACAACTCGATCTACGAGAACAACGTTGTGATTCGTAACGGTTATTATCTGAACGACATCATTGCAGATGCTATTGAGAAGTCTACAGGTAACGAGATTGTTGTTAACCTGCCAGACACCATCGCTCTGCGTTCAAAGGCCGATGTTGCTATCGAGATTCCTGAGGGTAAGAACATTAGCATTATTGGTAAGGCTGGTGCTCCTGCACGTGTACAGCTGAAATCTGGTTTTATTACAAATGGTAACGTCACTCTGAAGAACATTGACATTGATGCCAAGGGGCTGAATACCTCTTTGATTAATTTTAATTCAGAGGAACCAGTTTCTAGTGTTATTACATTGGATAACTTGAAGTTTAAGAATCTTGAAGAAAACATCATTAATTGGTGGTGGTTGTCAAAGGAAGCAAGTGTTTCTATTGACAATTCTGAGTTTGCTTTGAATGGTCTGTGGACCAATGCCGCAGTTTCTATCAAGAATTGCAAGATTGATTTGAATGGTGGTGGTATTTATTTGAATAAGAATTTCACTGTCGAGGATTGTGAGATTGACGCACAGGATGTTTATGTTCCATTTTGGTATAACACTACCGGACTTGAGTTAAATGATGCAAACTGCTATATTGTAGAAGATCCTGTAATCTTCAAAGGAATCAAGGTTAAGAATATGAAAGATGCATTCTTCTATGACGATTGGAACAACATTATATTCAAACAGATTATCGTTGACAATTGTGAGATAGAAGCTGCTGCAAACTGGAATGTGGGTGCAATGTTCTATCTGGGATCTGGCGGTGCCTTGAATTTCACTATCCAGAACTCTAAGGTTTACACCAAGGAAGGAGCAACAGGTGGATTCGATATTTTCACATATTACAACTGGGAAAAGATTCCTGCCAACGCTGGTCTTCCCGAGGGAACAGAATGGTCGTTCGTTTACAAGAACAACACCTTTGAAAATATTATAAATAACTATTGGCACGAAGGTGGCAACTCCGACAAAGTTGACTTGCTGAGCATTGACATTGAGAACAACACCTGGACAAATTGCCAGAAGAATGTCGATGATATTGACATCATCAAGACTCTGCGCCGTTGGCACGAGGCTGAGGACTTGAAATCTGTAGTTGTTAAGAATAATAAGATTAGCAAGACCACTACTTATGACTTTGCCGCTGTTGCAGAGGCTGGCGAGAATCCTGCAAACTATAATGGAAACCAAAACAATGGACAGGGTTTCTACGGCTGGGAGAAAGCAGACAAGACAGATAGCCGTCGTAATGACTATAAAGGTTATACATGGGCAGAGGGCAGCGTGTTGCCTCAGATATGCCACGTATGGCGTCGTAGCGACCGAATCAATAATAACATTGTTGAGGGTGGTCTGAATTGCCCCAATGACAGAGAGATGGCTGTTGATGGACTGTTTGAGGGTTCAAAGGTTGTTGTTTATTACGATGCTGAAAATGCTAAGGAAGATGCTAAGGAATTGACATGGGCTGTAGGTGATGGCACTTCTGCAGATCCTAAGCTTGATGGTCCACGTACAGTTGCAGTCATTAACGGTGTAGAAGCAGTTCCTGGAGAAACTCCAATCCCATCTGGTGCAACCATTGAGGTTAAATCTGTAACTCCTGCTGTTAATGGAACAGGCTATGTCGTATTCAAGGTTAAGAAGAATATGGTAGTTTCTAAGGTTGTTATAACAAACGAGATGAAGAACTAATTCGAATTCTTAAATACCAATAATTATGGGCTGCCCACCTTAAGTGAGCAGCCTTTTTTTGGCAATCTACGAAAAACTTGACATAAAACTTGGTGGTATCCAAAATAATCTTTACCTTTGCAGCGCTTTTTAAGGCAAAGAGTAAACTTACAATTAACGACTAAAAAACAAAACAAACAAAAAAGATGAAAAAGATTAGCTTTTTGATGAGCGCTATGGCGCTGATGCTGGCAGGTACATTTACTTCTTGTGGTAATGTTGATGACTCTGTTTATGGCGGTGGTGAAGCCGTCCTCGTACCAGAATTCACTTATGACTTTGCTGCTGTAGCTGCTGCAGGTCAGGATCCCAAGAATTTCAATGGAAACCAAAACAATGGACAGGGCTTCTATGGTTGGGAGAAAGCAGATAAGCGAGACAGCCGCCGTAATGACTATAAGGGTTACGAGTGGGAAGAAGGCAGCAAGCTGCCTGAAGTATGCCACGTTTGGCGTCGTAGTGACCGTCTCAACAAGAACGTCATTGAGGGTGGCCTGAATTGCCCTAGCGACAAAGAGATGGCTATCGACGGTCTGGACGCAGGTTCTGCTGTTCAGATTTTCTATACTGCTGCCAGCGCAGACGACAAGATTGTATGGGCTATTGGTGACGGTTCTTCTGAAGGAGGTCCTGGTGCCGATCGTGCCACAGCAAAGGTGAAGGGTGTAGCATTGGTAACTGGCGAGAGCACCATCGAGTCTGGTGACATTATCCAGGTAGAAAGCGTAACTCCTGCCGAAAAGGGTACAGGCTATATCGTAGTCAAGGTGAAGAAGAATATGGTGATCTCTAAGATTGTCATTGGCAAGACAAAATAGTTAATAAGATAACAGACTACTCGAATAATAACGGGCTACTCACATTGGTTGAGTAGCCTATTATTTTAAATAAGTTTACCAAACATTTGGTGGTATCAGAAAGAATACATACCTTTGCAGCATGAAGAAGCATTTATTCTATTTGACCCTGATACTAAGCATCCTGCTGACGGGATGCGACAAGCTGGAGGATGGCGACAGCAATGTGGTGAAGGATGTGTTGCCTGGAGGCTGGGCTTTCTCTTACGAACTGCTTAGCGAGGAGGAGACGGGCCTGGAGTTTGAATACGAGATGGTATATTTCAACCAGGACGGAACCGTTCGCATTACTTATCCTGATGGAGAGATGACTGGCACTTACGTGGCAGGCAGCAGTATTATCAAGATAGAAGGTAACATCGACGGAGAGACCAGAGAGATGATTTGGCGCATCCTGTCGCTGAGCGATAAGTATATCAAGATAGAGTATAAGTTCGACTTTGGCGGACAGGATGTGACAGCCATTGTGGAACTGGAAAAGGTATACTTCGATTAAGACTATTCCTCTTCTACGCTCTCACGATAGAAGACGGTGGTATAGGTCATGACGTGATAGGCTGAGAAATAGCCTAAGCAGCCACCTGTGAAGTTTTCGACAGGATTCGTGCCAGAATTCTGCATCACCTGCATAGAATAGAAATAATCATAGGCGCGACGATCGATGGAGCGGATCTCTACCTCGATATAGTCGCCATCGTGCAACGCGTCGTCGTTGTTCTTATCCAACTCGCGCTCCGTTGTACAACTGAACAGCTGTTGCAGTTCTGCTCCAGGATTGCTCTCATCACGCATCACAGCCCAACGATAGCCTATGCCGTTGCGATAAATGTGCATAAAGTAATAGTTGTTCTCGCCAGGAATATCCTGTAGCTTAAGGTCAGCAAAGAGCATTTTTTCTGTCACCACCTTCTTCCACACAAAACGGAAGGAATTCATCTGTGGTGCCTGCTGCATCGTAGAAGTCGACGAGAAATGGCGCCCGTTCAGATAGATATCGAGCGTATAAACACAAGGATAGATACCTTTATAATTAGAGGTGTAATAGCCGTTCTTGGTGTATCGCAAAGTGTCCAACACCTCTTCTCCCATCGATAGAACCACAGTGGCTCCCTCGACATTATGGGCGTTGCGATTATTGTCGTGCATATCCTGAGTAGTTGTAATGCGCACCTTAGTGCCATCCTGAGTAAGACATGCTTCAGCCACATAGAGCTCGTCGACGCTGTGATAGTCGAGATCTATCTCTTTCTCGCAGGATACCATTCCTAACGCAAGGAACAAAAAGAGGAACAGACGTGAGGGCTTATTCATGAGTCATTACCATTTTAAATTAAACGATACGGAGGGCACGATGCCAAACAGGCTGTATTGCGTAGCCTTGGTGCGCTTGCCACTTTGGCTATCTTCAAAGCGGATGAGATAGGGATTATAGCGATTGTAGAGATTATAGATGCCAAACACCCACTCTCGCGTCATCCTACCCTTGGAAATTTTCTTGCTCCACGTCGCACTGACGTCCAATCGATGATAGTCTGGCGCACGATAGCCATTACGCTCAGCATAATAATAGATGTAGTTGTCGACTATCTCATACTTGGCACTAGGTGCTGTAAAGGCCTGACCAGAATTGTAAACCCATACTGCATTGAAGGTCCAGGCTGGCGACAGTTTATAGGTAGCCACCAGATTGATATCGTGGCGTCGATCGTTGTTGGCATCATACCAACGTCCACCATTAATACCGTCAATGCGTGTCTTCGACCAAGACAGCGTATAGGAGAGCCAACCAGTCAGAGGACCATTATTCTTTCTGGCACAAAGCTCAGCACCATAGCCTCTGCCCTCGCCTGCCTTAACCAGTCGTTCTATCTCTATGGCTGAAGCAAAGCTGATGCCATCACGATAGTCGAGCACGTTATTCACGTGGCGATAATAGCCTTCGAGCGAGAAATCGTAGTCCTGATTGGGCGTCATATAGAAAACACCCAAGCTGACTTGATCGGCCACTTCAGGCTTGGTCAGATTACTGCTGATTGCGTAACGGTCGAAGGGTGTCGATGTGCTCTGATTGCGCAGAGCATGTATGTTTTGCGATGTACGACTATAGCCCGCCTTCAGACTCAGCTGCTGTGAAAGTTTCCATACCATGCTGAGTCGAGGTTCAAGAGTAAGATGCGTCTTGACAGGACGGTTCTTCTTACGCTGATACATCCAAGTGATATTACCTTTTTCGTCGATATCATAGTAATAAGGTCCACCCAAAGCTGAGAAAGCTGTAAAGCGAAGACCTGCAGAAACGGCCAATTCATCGGAGATTTCCCATTGCCAATTCGTCCAAACGGCATTATCCCAACCCTTTCGCTGTTCTTTCTCATGATTGGTCACTCGTGTCCATTCTGCCGACTTCACGTCTGTCAGCATCGACTGAAAACCAGCGTTCACCTCATGATGTCCAAACAGCAATCGGAAGTTCTGGCGCAGACCTGCATGACGGATATGTCCCAAATAGGCGATATTCATGCCCAATAGTTCGATACCGTTATCTGTCGAATACGAAGAAGCGTAGAGTGTCGTTTGCGAAGTGGAACGTCCCCTGAAATGATGCAACCACGACAACGAACCAGCCACATTCGTCCACTGGATATCCACCATATCTTTTATCGCTGTTTTATCGTGACTGGCAAAGAAAGAGAAATAAAGCTGGTTGCGATCGTTCAACTGATAGTCGAGCTTCAGATTGGTGTCGTAGAAATAAAGGGAATTGCCCCTGAAATCTTCAGACAACTTCAGGAACAGGTCTGCATAGGAACGACGGGCATTAAACAGAATGCCTAACTTGTCCTTGACAACAGGACCTTCGAGCGACAATTTGGTGGAAAGCAAACCTATGCTCACGCCCCCATGCCACTTCTGACGGTTAGCTGTTCGTCCCACAATATCCAGCACAGCAGAAGAAGCACCACCATATTGGGCTGGTATCAAGCCCTTAAACAACGTGGCTGTAGCCAAAGCATCGTCGTTGAAAGCGGAAAAAAGTCCTGCCAGATGGCCAACATTATAGACTGGGGCATCGTCGTAGAGTATCGTGTTTTGGGCAGAAGTACCACCTCGAACCTGAAAACTGCTCGAAGCATCGCTCTCGGCTTTCACGCCAGGCAACAGCTGTACAGAGCGCATAATATCAGCCTCGCCAAAAAGGGCAGGCATAGAGGTAAGCTCCTTCACCTGTATCTGCTCAGCACCTATCTGTACAGAGTTGATGCGTCGCTGGGCTGAATTGGCATTGATGATGACTTCCTCAAGTTGCTGCTCCTTAATTTTAGTAGTATCTTGAGCAGCACCTAACATCGGAATCAAAGCAAGCCAAAGCAAACGAATTCTTTTCATATTGGCTGCAAAGGTAATAATAAGCGACGAAAAAGCCAAAGAAAGTATTAAAAAACATTTCTCATGGCGACATTTCTTACCATGATTCGTCATATCAGCAAACTAAACATTAAAGCAAATTGATATGAAAAAGATCATGATGGCAGCTGTGGCTACGCTGATATGTATGACAGCAAGTGCACAGTATCCTGACCTCACAGATGAGGCAAAAAAACTGATTGCTGAGCAGAAAGCCCAATGGAAGGCACATGCTGACTCTGCATGGGAGGTAGCATTTCCCATCGTAGTAAAAGAGGCTAAAGAGGGACGTCCTTACGTGCCCTGGGCTGCTCGTCCTTACGACTTGCGCCAAGCTAAGATACCTGCATTTCCTGGTGCTGAAGGCGGTGGTATGTTCACCTTTGGCGGACGCGGGGGTAAGGTGCTTACCGTCACCAATCTGAACGACGACGGTCCTGGCTCATTCCGTTGGGCCTGCGAACAAGGTGGTGCCCGTATTGTGGTGTTCAACGTCAGTGGTATCATCCGTCTGAAGTCACCTATTTATGTACGTGCTCCTTATATTACTATTGCTGGACAGACAGCTCCTGGCGATGGTGTTATCATTGCTGGCGAGTCGTTCCAGGTTGACACCCATGATGTTATCGTTCGCCACATGCGCTTCCGTCGTGGTGAGACTTTGGTGACCAATCGTGAAGACTCGTTTGGTGGCAATCCTGTGGGTAACATCATGATTGACCACTGCTCATGCGAGTGGGGATTGGATGAGAATATTTCGTTCTATCGCCACATGTTCGACATGAAGGACGGCAAACCCAATCGCAAAGAGCCCACTGTCAACGTGACGATTCAGAACACCATTTCTGCCAAGGCGCTAGACACTTGGAACCACGCCTTCGGTTCTACCATTGGTGGCGAGAATACCACGTTTATGCGCAACCTTTGGGCTGACAATACTGGTCGTAACCCATCTATTGGCTGGGGTGGCGTATTTAACTTCGTCAACAATGTTGTTTACAACTGGGTACATCGTACTGCCGATGGTGGTGAGTTTACGACGATGTCGAACTTCATCAACAATTATTACAAACCAGGCCCTCTGACTCCTACTGACACACCTGTCGGACGTCGTATCATTAAGGCTGAGAGTCGTTCACAAGGCTTGTTCCCCTACAAACAGTTTGGGCGTGTCTATGCCGTAGGTAATATTATGGAAGGCAATGATGCTGTAACCAAGGACAACTGGAACGGTGGTGTTCAGACTGCCGATAAGGATGGCGATATGGATGAAACAGAGAAGGCGCTGATGCGTTCGAATGAGCCATTTGAAATGCCCTACCTGAAGATTATGGGTACAGAACAGGCTTTCGATTGGGTGCTCTCGAATGCTGGTGCTACTATCCCTTGTCGTGATATCGTGGATCAGCGTATCTGCGAGGAGGTTCGCACAGGTCAGGCTTACTATGTGAAAGACTATGAGAAAGAGCTGGCCAAGATAGAAAAGAAGACGAAGGTTGCTCAGAATCCTTATGGCGATATGTGGGGACTGCACGAGAAATCGAAAAATGCCGAAGGCTACTTCAAATATCGTCGTCTGCCCAATGATTCTTACAAGCAGGGCATCATTACTGATCCTCGCCAAATGGGTGGTTATCCTGAGTATAAGGCTTGGGAACCTTATGTTGATACAGATAAAGACGGTATGCCTGACGAATGGGAGAAGCAGTATGGTCTGAATCCTAATGATCCTTCTGACGCTAATGGCGACTGCAATGGGGATGGCTATACCAATATCGAGAAATACATCAATGGTATTAGTCCCAACACCAAGACTGACTGGCGCAATCTAAACAACAACTACGATACACTGGCTGCTAAAGGCAAACTGATGTAAATATATGAAGAAAGGTTTATTTGTTGCGATTTTATCGCTGTTATCGATCAGCGTTTCTGCTCAAGACGTTGCCCTCAAGACTGAAGGCCAGGACCCTCAATATGTTGAGACTATCAAAGGACGTGCCCAGAAAATTGTTGACGGACTCCAACTGAATGATGCTCAAAAAGCTGAAAACGTGCGTAACATCATTGCCAACCGTTACTTCCTGCTTAACGACATTCACTCGAAATATGACAAGAAACAACAGACTGAACGCGACGCAGAACTGTATAAGCATCATTTTGAACTGGTATCAGCATTGACCCTGTATCTTAACGACGAACAGATAGACGCTGTCAAGGACGGTATGACCTTCGGACGCCTGAAGCGCGATTATCAAGCCACACAAGATATGATTCCCACGCTCACAGACTTTGAGAAACAGCAAATACTCATTTGGCTGAAAGAGGCTCGCGAGTATGCAATGGATGCTGCTGACTCCAAGGGTAAGCATTTCTGGTTTGACAAATATCGTGGTCGTACTAACAACTGGCTCTCCAGTCGCGGCTACGACTTGAAGAAAGAGCGCGATGCATGGATGAAACGCATTGAAGAACAGAAAGCAAAAGAGAAAAAATGAGAAAAGGACTATTCATTGCTCTAACAATACTTTACGTCATTCCATCGGTAGCTCAAGAGGTGCCGATGGATTACTCATATTGTGGATATCATTGTTCAGAACAACCCATTCCATCGGTAAAAGCTATCACTTATGTGACGCCATCTGGACAGGACGATGCTTCAGCTATCCAGGCTGCTATCGATTGGGTTAGCCAACAAAAGCCTGACAAGCAAACAGGCTTTCGAGGAGCCGTGCTGCTAGGTGAAGGTATTTTTTCTATCAACAACCCCTTACGCATTCGAACGAGCGGAGTGGTGCTAAGAGGTTCTGGACGTGAGAAGACCATTATTCGTAAAACAGGTTACGATCGTGGAGCAGCTATATATATAGAAGGTACGCACGATATCATAACAAAAGACACCTTCAATATCTCTGACGTCAAGGCAGGCTCTCTGGCTTGTTACGTTCAAGGCGGTAGTTCCGCCTTGAAACAAGGCTCCCGCATCACCATCTGGCGGCCTTCCACTCAAGAATGGATAGATCACCTAAACTGTGCCTCATTCGGTGGTGGCAAGCGTATGGGTTACTGGGCTTGGCATCCTGGCGATATCGATCTTCGATGGAATCGGCAAATATTATCAACTCAAGGTCCTGAGATAACCCTTAATGCACCTGTTACATGCAGCATTGAACAGCGCTGGGGTGGAGCAAAGGTGATTGTCTACGAACATCCAGGACTTATTAGCGAGTGTGGTGTTGAAAACTTATCTGTAGCATCTGACTACGAACCTTCATTACCAATGGACGAAGACCATTGTTGGGACGGTATTTACATCGCAGATGCAGAAAATTGCTGGGTGCGTATGGTGAACTTCCGCCATATGGCTGGTTCTGCAGTTGTCATCCAGAAGTCTGCCCAACAAATGACAGTAGAAGATTGCCAATCAACGGCACCTATATCAGAAATAGGAGGTTTCCGGCGTCGCACCTTCTTCACGATGGGTGAGATGACACTTTTCCAGCGTTGCTACTCTGAACATGGTATCAATGATTTTTCCGTTGGACATACAGCTCCTGGCCCCAATGCATTTGTTCAGTGCGAAAGCTATGAGAGTTGGGGACCTAGCGGTGCTATTTCTTCATGGGCTCCAGGCATTTTGTTTGATATCGTGAATATTGATGGAAACGATATTGTCTTCAAGAATTGGGAACTAGAGAAGTTTGGAGCAGGATGGAGTACCGCCAACAGCACGATGTGGCAATCGACAGCCGCTGGCTTGTTCTGTTATTCACCTGATTCCCTGAATCGCAACTACTCTAATGGTTGTTGGGGACAGATACAAGGTAATGGCGAATATTCCGAAATGAACGAACACGTAAAGCCCTATTCGCTCTTTGCTTCACAGCTAGAAAAGCGTCTTGGTCACGATGTCTCACAACAGTGTCGCGTTCTAGAAAGAAACACCAATGCTTCGTCATCGCCGACTATCGAAGAAGCGATGAGTATGGCCGAAGAAGCTCTGAAACCAAGGAAAACACTAAAGCAATGGATAGAAGCTGCCACTCTTGACCCCAGCCTTACAGCAAATGTCAATCTTCCTAATAAAATTTATAAATCCAGTATCGCTAGTAATCCTAGTCCTACTAGCCAACCTAACTATGTCATTAACAATGGTTGGCTAACCATGAACAACATGATACTTGTAGGTGGGAAGCACCAAACACCTTGGTGGAATGGGCGAACTACAGATGCCGCAATGGCAAAAGCTAAGTATGCGCTAACACGGTTTGTTCCTGGGCAGGAAGGAAATGGCGGAACAGATCGCATAGATAGTGTGGTGACAGAGATGCAACACTCAAATACCCTACTCTTTAGTCAGAACTATGGACTATGGACAGATCGTCGTCGCGATGACCACGAACGTATCCGTCGAAAGAATGGTGATGCATGGGCTCCATTCTACGAACAGCCGTTTGCCCGTACTGGCAAAGAACTTGCATGGGACGGTATGTCGAAATACGACCTGACTAAATTGAACAAATGGTATTTTTGGCGTTTGCAACAGTTTGCCAAAAAGACCGAATCCATCGGTATTCTTCTAAAAAATCAGCACTACTTCCAACACAACATTCTGGAAGCAGGAGCGCATTGGGTAGACTGCCCTTGGCGAACAGCAAACAATATAAATAATACGCCATTCCTAGAACCTGTAAACTTCACAGGCGACAAGCGTATCTTTACAGCTACGTTATTTTATGATATCACCAATCCCACATTGAGAGAACTACACCGGCAGTATATCCGTCAGTCACTTGATGCTTTCAAAGGACAACCTAACGTTATTCATTCTATTGGTGAAGAATTTACGGGTCCCCTTCATTTCGTAGAATTCTGGCTCGACGTGATTGCTGAATGGGAACAGGAAAACGGACACGTTCTTGTGGATCTAGCTGTTAACAAAGATGTTCAAGATGCTATCCTAAAAGACCCAATTCGTTCAAAAATCATCGATATCATCGACATAGAGCAGTGGTTCTACCACAATAAAGGCGAGTATGCGCCACCAGGTGGTGTTAATATGGCCCAACGCCAATATATGCGTAAGATTCGTACAGGAGGCGCGCGGTTTGAGGACGTCTATCGTGCCGTTAGCGAATATCGTCAGCAATATCCTGACAAGGCCGTCATCTATTCAGCACAAAAACACCCTGAAATGTGCTGGGCATCTCTCTTTGCTGGTGGTTCGTGTACTGCTGTTCCCATTAAAGATGCCACGTTGCTTCAAGCCATTACCCTGATGAAACCAGCAAAACATGATGAAGCTTACTGGTTGGAAAGTGAACAGAATATGCTCATGCTAAAAGAAAAAGAGGGTGCTCTGCAGTACAGTCTACCAGACAAAAAAGCCTATATATTATATAAGGTGGATGAGAAAACAGGTCATATCAAGCTGTTACAAAACATAAAAAACACCGTTACCATTGAAGGAAAAGGAGTCTTTTGGATTAAAAGAAAATGAGCATAAATATGGGAAAAATTGATGAAATATCAGTTTTTCCCATATTTTTAACTGTTTTTACGTGGTGGGTATCAGTTTTTTCCATATCTTTGCAAACGAAAACGGACTACTTAAAAACAAATTTACTGACCTCCTATGGCAATTAACAATTTGAAGGAACAATCACAGAAGCTCGTGACGGAGTTTTGTGCTGGCAACGATCAGGCTTTTGCAAAGCTGTATGATCTGTACGTGAACATACTATATAATTATGGTATGAAATTAACGCGCGATCAAGAATTGCTAAAAGACTGCATCCATGATGTATTCGTAAAGGTGTATTCCAAACGTCATGAGCAAAATGCAATCAAAAACTTAAGTTCCTATCTCATCATCTCGCTGAAAAACCGTTTACTTGACGAATTTCGTCGTCAGACATTTACAGCAGAGAATCAGGTTGAGGAATTTGAATATCGCCAAGCCAAGGAGGACGTGGAAAATGATTATATATATACAGAACGCGAATTGTTACAATCTGACAAGGTTGCTCATCTGATGCAAAACCTCACAAATCGCCAACGACAAGCTATCACCTTATATTATTTAGAGGAGCGTAAATACGATGAGATTTGTCAGATTCTGCAAATGAACTACCACTCTGTTCGCAACTTAATGCATCGTGGTATGTTGAAATTACGCGAGGCTGCTTTGTAATTTCCGATTAAAAATGATGACAACTTGCAATGTGTTTCGTCTATAGTATAGATTACGAGACACATGAAAAGAGCTATCTACACAAAAGTTGAACAGTTTCTGCGTGACGATGATTTTATTCGCTACGTGATGGATTGCACAACAGATAATAATTCCTATTGGGCTTCGTACCTATCGGCTGCACCACAGATTCGTGCTGCCTATTTGAAAGCATACGACATCCTAACCCATCTCGATGATTGTGAGTTGCTTTCACCTGAACAAGTAGCTCTTCTCAAACAGCGCATCATGCACACTGTTCATGTCAATGCTAATTGACTACTAGTTGGATGTTCTTTTGATTATTCCTGAAAATCAAAAGATAGTTGACCATCTCCTAACATATTGAATGTTTTCCGATGAAATGGACTAATTCCGTATTGTCGGATGGCCTCACGGTGCTTCTTGGTGGGATAGCCTTTGTTTGAGAGCCAGTCGTATTGTGGATACTCTTCAGCGAGCTTGTTCATGTAGTCATCACGATAGGTCTTGGCCAGAATACTTGCTGCGGCAATTGCCAGATATTTACCATCGCCCTTGACGATAGTGGTGTGAGGCAGATCCTGGTATTTCTTGAAACGATTGCCATCAACGATAACGGCCTCCGGGCGCACCTTCAACTGATCCAACGCACGATGCATAGCCAGTATAGAGGCATTCAAGATGTTGATTTTATCAATCTCCTCAGGGGTTACAATACCTACTGCCCATGCTACAGCATCTCTCTGGATAATCTCACGAAGCTGGTAACGTTTCTTCTCTGAGAGTTGCTTTGAGTCGTTCAGCAGATCATTCTGATAGCCATCGGGCAGGATAACCGCTGCAGCATACACACTGCCAGCCAGACAACCGCGACCAGCTTCATCGCAACCTGCTTCTATCTTGCCTTCGTAATAATGACTTGCTAACATAGCCTTTAGAACATTTGTGAAACTCGGCGGATACCTGCCACGAGTGTATCGATTTCTTCCTTAGTGTTATAAAGTGCGAACGATGCGCGAACGGTTCCACTGATAGCCAGACGGTCCATCAGAGGCTGAGCACAATGGTGACCAGTACGGACGGCTATGCCCAGACGGTCGAGCAGGGTGCCCATATCCAAGTGGTGGATATTACCTACGTTGAAGCTTACTACAGCGTCTTTCAGCGAAGCGTCAGTAGGACCATAGATCTTCATTCCATCGATAGTCATCAGCTGTTCCATACAATAGCGAGTGAGTTCTTGCTCGTGCTGCTTGATGGCCTCAAAGCCAATGGAATCAATATATTCGATAGCCTTGGCGAGTCCGTGGGTGGCTACATAATCAGGTGTCCCTGCCTCAAACTTAAATGGCAGACGCTCAAAGGTAGTCTTCTCCCAAGTGACCTTATCAATCATTTCGCCACCGCCCTGATAGGGGGGAAGTTTCTCAAGCCACTCTTCCTTGCCATAAAGCACTCCAATACCTGTTGGGCCATACATCTTATGACCGCTGAAAGCAAAGAAGTCGCAATCCATTGCCTGTACATCCACCTTGAAGTGAGGTGCGCTCTGAGCGCCATCTACTAAGACGGGAATATTGTGCGCATGAGCTATCTTGATAATCATCTCAACAGGATTAACTGTACCAAGCACATTGCTCACGTGGGCCACGCTGATTAACTTGGTACGAGGCGTCATGAGCGATTCCAACTGATCCAGGCAGAGCTGGCCATCGTCCGTAATAGGGAGATGCTTGACAACAATCCCTCGTTTCATCGCCTGAAGCTGCCACGAAACAATGTTCGAGTGGTGTTCCATCTCGGTAACAACCACCTCATCGCCTTCCTGCATCTGCGACTCACAGAACGATTGAGCCACAAGATTGATTGCCTCGGTAGTACCACGGGTAAACACAATCTCCTCTATCTTACGGGCATTGATAAACTCACGCACTTTTTCGCGAGCAGCCTCATGCAGATCGGTTGCCTGTTGCGAGAGATAGTGAACACCACGATGCACGTTAGCATTCACATTGAGATACTCGTCACGCATGGCATCGAGTACACACAGCGGTTTCTGTGTAGTAGCCGCGTTGTCAAGATAAACCAAAGGTTTCTTGTAAACCTCGCGAGACAAAATCGGGAAATCAGCCCGTACCTTATTTATATCGTACATATTACTTACAGAGTTTACAACCATCGCATTTGTTCAGCTCACCACGGAAACGCTTCTCAACCAAGTAGTGCAGGCGATCACGAAGTGGCTCCAACTGCATCTTGTCAATAACCTCGTTGATAAAGGCATTCTGCAGGAGTACCTTAGCCTCGCTGAGCGAGATACCACGCTGACGCATATAGAACAGGGCGGCATCGTTAAGCTGACCAACGGTTGAACCGTGGGCACACTTCACGTCGTCGGCATATATCTCCAGCATGGGCTGGGTATACATACGAGCCTCTTTAGTGGCTGTGAGATTCTGATTGGTCATCTGTGAACTGGTCTTCTGAGCGCCATGCTCTACCAACACACGACCTGCAAAGGCACCTGTGGCCTTATCGTCGAGCACATACTTATAGAGCTCGTTGCTGGTGCAATGGGGCACTTTATGAGTAATCAGCGTGTTATTGTCAACATGCTGCTGTTTATCGGCTATCACACAGCCGTAACACTGACACTCGGCTCCCTCACCACTGAAAGTCAGGTCGAGCTTATTACGGGTGATACCATTATGAAGTGTGATGACATTGTGGTTTACGCGACTGTTAGCCTGCTGATTGATATATACATTGCTTACACGCACATTCTTGGCATGCGTCTCCTCCAGACAATAGAGGTCGAGCGATGCATTCTCGCCTACATAAGCCTCGATGACCTGAGTAGCCAGAAAGTTACGATCGTCAGCAGCATGGTCGCAGAACAGCATCTTCAACTCTGCACCCTCCTCAAGAATAATCAGCACACGACGGTTGACCATCAGATCGGTTACCACCTTCTGGGCATTCTGAGGTGTGGCCTTCAGGATATTGATGACCTGAATGGCACGATCTACCTTGATGTTCTTTGGCACATAAACCAGCATACCATCCTGTGCCAACATGGTGTTGAGGGCTGTAACGGCATCCTCACCGGTCTTGGCTTGCTTGGAATAATACTTCGAAATAAGCTCTGGGTTATCACGCAATGAGCCAATGATAACACCCTCAGGCAGATGGCCTTTTGGCTTATCGTCTTTGTAAAACGAATCATTTACCACGAAGTATAGGCTAGTGCTCAGGTTGGGCACATCGCAACGGAAAGCCTCATAGGGATCGACGGGTATCTGCAAGCGATTCAGGTTTACACCGTAATCAGGCTCAAAGAGTTTCTGAATATCGGTATACTTATATCGCTCTACCTTTTTCGATGGGAAGCCTTGCTTGCGGAAATCCTCAAAAGCCTGATCGCGCACAGCATTCATAGCCTCAGGGGCATGACTCTTAATCATGCCGGCAGCCTGCTTGTAGAGTTCTATGTATTGTTGTTCGCTTGCCATTATTCTTCTCCGATTTCTTCCTTAATCCAATCGTAGCCGTGCTCCTGAATCTGTACAGCCAACTCAGGACCACCAGTCTTGACGATACGACCCTTGTAGAGCACATGTACATACTGCGGCTTAATCATCTCCAACAGACGATCGTAGTGGGTGATGACGATACAAGAGGTCTCAGGTGTCTGGAGTTTGTTCACACCCTCTGCCACGATACGCATAGCATCAACATCAAGACCAGAGTCGGTCTCGTCGAGAATGCTCAGCTTAGGCTCCAACATAGCCATCTGGAATATCTCGTTACGCTTCTTCTCACCACCACTGAAGCCCTCGTTTACCGAGCGGTTGGCCAACTTTGAATCGAGCTCAACAATCTTTCTCTTTTCACGCTGAAGCTTCAGGAACTCGGCAGCATTCATAGGCTCCAAGCCCTGATACTTGCGTTTCTCGTTGATGGCAGCCTTCATGAAGTTGGTCATAGAAACACCGGGAATCTCAACAGGGTATTGGAATGAGAGGAACAAGCCTTCGTGGGCACGGTCCTCGGGTTTCATCTCCAACAGGTTCTTACCATTAAAGTAAGCCTCGCCCTCGGTTACCTCATAGAGAGGGTTGCCCACAAGCACAGCACTCAGGGTTGACTTACCAGATCCGTTAGGACCCATGATAGCATGTGTCTCACCATCGTTAATCACGAGGTCGATGCCTTTCAATATCTCCTTATCGCCAATCTTGGCATGTAAGTTCTTAACTTCTAACATCGTGTTCTTTCGTCTTAAATCATTCTTAGGCTGCAAAATTACAAATAATTAATGAGTCGACCAAATGGTGAAGTCATTTTCCGTCAAAAACAGGGAAAAATGATCATAAAACGGGCATAAATGTCAACTTTACACCTCTATATTACATCCACTCTTTTTTGCTACCGTTAACTTGTTAAATGGTTAATTTACAGCGTGTTACGTTTTAACAGCAGAGGTAATAGTCCACTTTTCTCTCTAATGCGCGATTTTTATCTTAGTTTTTTACCTACCTTTGCACCACAATCTTGAAAAAGGTAAAACCTACAAGCAATATTAACAATTAACTAACAAAGTATGAAAAAAAGCAGGTATCTAATGTTGTTATTGTCGCTGATCTTATCAGTGGCAATGCATGCCCAAGGTATCTTGGGAACTGTGACTGACGAATTTGGAGAACCTATTATTGGTGCCTCTGTCGTCGAAAAAGGTAACACCCAGAACGGAACCATCACAAATATGGATGGTCAGTTCACGTTGAAAGTCAACGCGGGTACATCTATTATTATTAGCTACATTGGCTACGTCACTCAAGAGGTTAAGGCCAGTGCAAACATGACCGTTGTACTGAAAGAAGACGCACAGATGTTGCAAGACGTTGTTGTCATTGGTTATGGTGTACAGAAAAAGAGTGTTGTAACCGCTTCTATTGCGAAAGTATCAGCTGACGACTTAGAAGGTAAGACCCGTCTGCGTGCAGAGGATGCCCTGAAAGGTATGGCTGCTGGTGTGAACGTTACTTCTGCATCTGGTCAGCCTGGATCAAAGTCAATGATTCGTATTCGTGGTATTGGAACTATCAACAATTCTGAGCCCCTTTATATTGTCGACGGTATGCCTACTGACCAGAATGGTATGGAAAGTGTAAACCCCAGCGACATCGAAAGTATCGAGGTTCTGAAAGATGCTGCCTCTGGTGCTATTTATGGTGCTCGTGCTGCTAATGGTGTCATTCTCGTTACAACCAAGAAAGGAAAGATGGGTAAGGCAAGCATCAACTATAATTTTAGTTATGGTTGGCAGAGTGCTTGGAAGAAGCGCGATGTAACAGGAGCTACCGATTATGCTATTCTTCAGAACGAACGCGCAGTCCAGACAGGTCAGACTCCTCTCTATCCTGATCCATACAACCTTGTAGATGCCAATGGTGAAGCTATCAGAGGCTTTGGTACCAATTGGCAGGATTTGCTCTTCAACGACAATGCGCCTATTGTTCAGCATGATGTTTCTATCAGCGGTGCCTCTGAGAAAATTAATTATTATCTCTCTTTGGGTTACTTCACTCAGGACGGTATCATTGGTGGTAACTTTGGACAGTCTAACTACGACCGTCTGACCATCCGTTCGAACAACCAATTCAACCTGTTTGATGACTCTAAGGACCGTAACTTCCTGAACAAACTCGACTTAGGTGCAAACGTTTCTTACATGCGTGTACATAATACTGGTATTGAGGCTAACTCTACATGGGGTTCTCCCCTTGGTTCTGCCCTCTATCTGGCCCCCACGCTACCCGTGACACTCAAAGGTGCTATCGCTAACAATATGATTGACCGCTATTCTGCTTACGATCTTTATCGCGATGCTAACGGCAATCCATATACAATTCCAGGATTTATCGGTTCTTATCAAGAGCAGAATAACCCCATCGCTATGATGCAGGGTAACCCTTCAAAGAACTGGAGTCATAAGTTTATGCCCAAGTTCTCTATAGACCTGCAACTTTGGGACGAACTGAAGTATCACTTCACATATAGTGCAGAGCTTTCTTTCTGGGGCTACGATGCTGCTACTTTGCAGAAATACTATCTCTCAGGCAATAACAATGCTGACCACACTTCTGCAACTGCTTATAAGGGAAATAACACCACTTGGCAGATTGAAAACACACTGACTTACGACAAAATCTTTGGTAAGCACACCATCGGTGTTGTTCTCGGACAGTCTGCCTTGAAGTTCAAGGGTGATGAGTTGGGTGGTTCTCACTGGAATCTGGTGAACATCAACAAGCCCTCTATCAACTATACCACAGGTGGCGATTTAGAAATCTCTACTGATGCAGATGGAAAAATGACAGGTGCTACCAGTCATGTAGGCGTATGGGGTGGCCCATATACCGAACATCGTCTGTCGTCACTCTTTGCACGTCTAAGCTACAACTATGACGAACGCTACATGTTCCAGGCAACCATTCGTCGTGATGGTTCAAGCCGCTTCGGATCTAACAACAAGTATGGTACCTTCCCCTCTTTCTCTGTGGGTTGGAACATTATGAATGAGAAATTCATGGAACAGACTCGAGATTGGCTCACTAATCTGAAGTTCCGTGCTAGCTGGGGTAAGAATGGTAATGACAACATCGGTGATTTTGCCTATACCACACTGACCGCTATGGGCGGAAGCAGTAACAACTACTTCGGACGCACCGCAGCTATGATCTATGGTTCGAAGGCCAACCGTCTTGCCAACGAAGACCTGAAATGGGAGGAGAGTGAGCAGACCGACCTCGGTCTTGATTTCGGTTTCTGGAATAACAAGCTGACCTTCTCTGTGGACTACTATATCAAGAAGACCAATGGTATGATTATCGAGATGCCAATCCCCAGTTATGTGGGCGAGGCTCGTCCTCTGGCCAATGTCGGTGATATGGAGAACAGCGGTTGGGAATTTGAACTGGGTTACAAGTGGAACATTGCCGATGCCCACTTCGCCATCAAGGGCAATGCCTCCTATCTGAAGAACGAACTGAAGAACCTCGGTAACGATACTGGTTTCCTGAACTATGGTATCAGCCAATTCGCCGATGGCGGCACACGTGCCGAAAACGGCCAGCCCTTCCCATTCTTCTATGGTTACAAAACCAATGGTATCATCCAAAATGCTGCCGAGGCTGCAGAATACAATAGCAAGTATGGCACCAACAAACAGCCTGGTGATTTCCGCTTTGTGGATATGAATGGTGACAACAAGATTACCTCTGACGACCGCACCAACATCGGTAATGGTGTTCCTACTTGGACCTTCGGTTTGAACTTCGATGCAGAGTGGAAGGGATTCGATCTAAGTGTTTTCTTCCAGGGTGTCAGCGGTGCTGACGTCTTTGATGCTACTTATCGTCAGGACATTGCATCTGGAAACTATCCAACTTGGGTGCTTCAGCGCTGGACAGGTGAGGGAACCTCAAATACCGTTCCTACTCTAGGCAAATCTGAAAACTGGGTTTGCAGTGACATGTACATCCAAGACGGCAGCTACCTGCGTCTGAAGAACATCACATTGGGCTATACTCTGCCACGTAATCTCACCAAGAAGGTTAATGTCAGCCGTCTGCGTATCTATGCCCGTGCTGAGAATCTCTTTACTTGGACTAAGTACTGGGGCTTCGATCCAGAAATCGGCTCTGGTGCTACCTCTCTCGGTGTCGACTATGGTGTCTATCCACAGGCACGTACCTACACCATCGGTTTCAATATTTCACTCTAATCATATAACAGAATATACAATATGAACAAACATATTTCTATCATAGCAGGCTTCTGCGCTGTAACTTTTGCGCTGGCATCCTGCAGCGACAATTTCTTGGAGGTGAAAAATCCGACTGGTGAGCCTCTGGAGGAATACTATACAACTGAGGAGACGCTTAACGAAGCTCTGACTTCTGCCTATGCTCCTCTTCATTGGCCCGACTGGGACGGCACAGCATATAACGACCTCACTGTTGACGGCGAGATTATGGGTGACGACTTCTGGGTAGGTGGCTCTCACGCCCAAGACAACGAACACTGGCACAAGCTCTTCAACTTCGAAGGTAGCCCCAACCAGACTCTGGCAACCCTGTGGGGCGACTTCTACAGCGGTATTAAGCGTTGTAATGACGCTATCAAATATGCTAGTTGGCCTGGCAATGCCAGCGAAAACTTCCGCAAATCTATGGAGATGCAGGCTCGTCTGCTGCGCGTGTACTATTATAATATACTGTGGCACTACTATGGCAACGTGCCTTTCTACCTAGAGAACCTCTCGCTGCCTTATACTGCACCACAGCTGAAGGCCGACGAAATTTATGAAAGGCTGCTGCCTGAGTTGGAAGAGATTATCGCCTCTAACGTACTACCCATGCGCTGGGAGGCTGTTGAGAGCGGTCGTGTGTCACAGGCCTTCGCCTATATGCTCTATGCAGAGATGGTGATGTATCAGAACGATGCGACCCGTTATTCTAAAGCCCTCGACTTTATGAAGAAGATTATCGCAGACTCCAACTATTCACTGAATCCGGACTTCTCAGACCTTTGGTCGGAGAATGGCGAATGGTGCTCAGAAAGCATCTTTGAGATCAATTACAACGACGATCAGGCTCAACGCGACTGGGGTGGTGCTGCTATCAATGCTGGTGGAACTGTATTCCCCACGCTTTGCTCTCCTAACGGCTGGGGCGGCGGTGAAGGCTGGGACAGCGGTAACGACGGTTGGGGATTCTTGCCATGCAAGGTTGAGACCTACAACATGTATGCAGAGGGTGACCTGCGTCGCGATGTTACTATCTGGGACGTACGTGGCTACACCTATACTGAACGTTATCAGGACACCCACCTCTGGCATGGCAAGTATCGTCCACAGTCTGCCAACAACAAGGATTGTCCTACATCAAAGAACCTGAACTACAACAACAACAAGCGCATCTACCGTTATGCTGAGACTCTGCTCAACGCCGCTGAGTTGCTGCTGCAGACTGGTGGTAGTGCTGCTGAAGCTGCTGGCTATGTCAATGAAGTACGTGCCCGTGCTGGTTTGGCCGCTATTAATGGCTGCACCATCGATGACATTTTCACCGAGCGTCACCTTGAATTCTGTGGCGAGGGTAAGCGTTATTTCGATCTCGTTCGTGCAGAGGGTATCTCTGGTGCCACTCAGAAGGCTTCTACAGTCCTTGTTCCTGACACTTACGGCTATCGCACCAACTCTTGGACTCCTAAAAAGAAGCACATTCCTCTTGCACAGTCTGAGCTTGATGCGGACCCAACTCTTGTGCCGAACGATTATTAATAGACTACGTTTTTATCGAATTTAATGAAATAATAAATTATGAATAAGATATTCAAATATTCAATAGGAGTTCTGTTCGCTGGGTTGGCAATGACAGCTTGTTCTCCCGATGAGTTCTCTGGAGCTGATCCGAACGGACTTCCCACAATCAGTGGTGTTGATTTTCAGTTGAACGTTGACCAGGAAACCAACCAGATGGTAGCCACTTTCCCTTCTACACCTGGAGTCTACCCCATTTGGATTCTCAATGGCACCCAGTATTCTACATTGCCCGAAGTTGGTTACAACAATCCTGAGGCTGGTACCTACAGTGTTGAACTGAAATTGGGTAACCGTAATGGTATCTCTCAAGCTGGTCTTAAGAAGGAGTTTACCTTCAACGAGACAAAGGTTGACTACAGTGCCGATTTCCGTCGTCTTTGCGGCAAGGAGTGGCGTATCGCTAATAAGGAAGTGGCTCACATGGGTTGTGGCCCTGCAGGTACTGCCGGAACTGAGTGGTGGGCAGCTCAGCCCAACGACAAAAAGGACTTCGGCGTATATGATGACCGTATCACTTTCAGCAATGACACTCGCAAGGGCGGCACCTATAATTACAATGCTGGTGCAGATGGCATGACCTATGTAAACTGGGGTACATCATTCAATCCTACAGGCGCAGAACCAGACCTTGACGTAGCTCTTGGTAACCAAACATCTACATGGAGTTTCGAGGTGTACGACTGGCAGGATGCTGACGGTAATGTTACCAAGCAGACCTACATCCAACTGGGCGCCAACACACTGTTCCCCTATATCTCTAGCGATGCTCAGTACGAGAATCCTCGTTTCCGCATCGAGTCACTGACTGCTACTAAGATGGTGCTGCTCTATGAGACTCCTGAGCGCAGCATTGCTTGGCGCTTCATCCTGACCAGTGCTGCCGACGAGCGTCTGGTAGAAGAACAAGGCTTCGATGCCAACAGCGACTTCAACCTCTGGAAGGGCATCACGCCATCGGCTACGTTCCACTTCCAACCTGGCTGGGGTGACGTGCGTACCAGCGAGATGGAGGCTACCTATAATGACAAGGGCAACGACTATACCGTCACTGTTCCCGATGCCGCTTTTGACCGCTGGCAGGCTCAGATGCATCTGCATACCGACCTGAGCATCTCAGCCTCAAATCACTACGACTTCTCTTGCATTTTCGTAGCCGACCAGGACATCGACGGCGTAACAATTAAACTAACCAATGAAACCGATGCCGATGCTATCATCGATGTAGACAACGTAAGTCTGAAGGCCGGTAAGGAATATGTGTTCTGGAAGAGCGACGTTGAGGGTAAGGATCTCTCGCCCGTGAAGTTGGTATTCGACTTCGGTCATGCGACAGGTGCTACCAACATCAACATCAGCAACATTGTATTGAAGGATCATGCTAACGACGACGGCACAAAGATTCCTGAGGAAGGACCTTCAGATGACACTCCAAAGGTTAGTTGGGTAGCTGTTGACTCTCCTGAGAATCTGGGGGCAGGCTTTAACACCAAGGGCGAAATGGGCTTCTGGTGGGCTGATGCTGGCTGGGGACAGGTAGGAGATCCTGGTTTCTCTTATGCAAATGGCGTATATACTGTTACTGCAGTAGAGAATGGTGGCTCTGAATGGCAGGCTCAGTGCAATATTACTGGTGTTCCTCTAAAGATTGAGAAAGGTCAGGGATATGATGTAAGCGTTAAGATTAAGGCTAATATGGATCTTGGTCGTGTTACTGTAAAGGTTAACAAAGATCCCGACGTCACCAACGATCCCAACACGCTATGCTACAAGGGCGACTTCTCTCTTAAGGATGGTGAGAATGTGCTGACATTCATTAACGTCGTAGCTAAGAATGGTGAAGAGGAGATTGAGTTCGATCAGGGCAAGATTATCTTTGACTTTGGTGGTGCACCTGCAGGATTCGTTGCAGAAATCAGTGACATCATTATCCAGAAGCATCAGGTTGATAACAACGATCCTTCACTTGTAGACTGGTGTGCATACGATTCAGCCGACAACCTTGGTGCTGGCTTCAATACCGTAGGCACGATGGGCTTCTGGTGGGCTGATGCTGGCTGGGGACAGGTAGGAGACCCAGGTTTCTCTTATGCAGACGGTGTCTATACTATCACTGCTGTTGAGAATGGTGGCTCAGAGTGGCAGGCTCAATGCAGCATCACAGGTGTTCCCCTGAAGATTGAGAAGGGTCAGATGTACGATGTCTCTGTCGACATCGAAGCCAATATGGATCTGCCACGCGTAACTGTCAAGGTGAATAAGGATCCCGATATCACCAACGATCCCAACACGCTGTGCTATAAGGGTGATTTCTCTCTGAATGACGGTTCTAATAAACTCCAGTTCGCTGGTGTTATTGCCAAGAATGGCGATGAGGAAATTGAATTCGACCAGGGCAAGATTATCTTTGACTTTGGTGGCGCACCTGCAGGATTTGTTGCTAAAATCAGCAAGATTATCGTTCAGAAACATAAGGTAAAATAATTGAATAATTAATGAAACGTTACATGTTTAACACTCTATTGCTCTCTCTTGCCGTAGCCCTTTGGGGTTGCGGTGGGGGCGACAGCAACGACACCCAGCCTCCTGCAGCCACTATTACTGTCTCGCAGAACAGTATCAGCGTCCCTGCCAGTGGTAATACCTATACGATTACGGTAACCACGACAGGTAAGGAATGGGGTGCTTATTCAGACAAGGATTTTATCACATTAGACACAAAGAATACGGCTGCCCAGTCGGGCACGCTGACGGTTACGGTTCCTGCTAATCCATACACAGAGGCCCGCACAGGTTCTGTTATCGTTATGTCAGGAGCTGCACGCACGACCATTAGTGTAACACAAGCAGCAGCCAGCCAAGCCACATACGACGCTCCTGAAGGTTACAAACTTGTATGGCACGATGAGTTTGACAATGGTTCCCAATTGAACAGCAATGACTGGGAATGGGAAACCTGGGAGAAAGGTAATGTGAATAACGAACAGCAATATTATCGTCCTGGTAGCCAGACCATTGATGGACACCATACCACAGAAATCAAAAACGGTAACCTTTACATCAATTGTTTCAAGGCAACCGACGGTAAGATTTATTCTGGTCGCGTGAATGCCAAGAACGGTGGTAAGGGCTGGCAGTATGGCTACTTTGAAGCTCGCATGCTATTGCCTAAGGGCAAGGGCACGTGGCCTGCCTATTGGATGATGCCTATCACTGTAGATTGGACTAACGAAGGTTGGCCTAAGTGTGGTGAGATTGATATTATGGAAGAGGTCGGTTGTGTGCCTAACGAAGTGTCATCGTCACTCCATTCCGAAGGCCATAACCACACGAATGGTACTCAGGTTACCAAGGCACGTAACATCGGTACAGCAGAGTCTGAATACCATGTATATGCTCTGGAATGGACGGCTGACTATATCAAGACCTATGTCGATGGAGTAGAGCTGTTGTCTTACAAGAGCGACCATACGGTGCGCAATTATCCCTACGACAAGCCCTTCCATCTGATTTTCAATCTTGCATGGGGTGGCTCATGGGGTGGTATGTATGGCACCGACGAGTCTGCTCTTCCTGTTACTATGAAGGTTGATTACATCCGTGTTTTCCAAAAGAAGTAATTGATTCCTATTTGGCACAGGGGCACACGATGGCTGCGCCCCTGCGTTTTTCTTTCTTTTTATTACAGCATTATGAGAAAATTATTATTCATTTTCTCGGCGGCCCTATTGCTTGCTTGTTGCACCAGGCAGCCGACATCACAGCCTTCAGGTTTCGTAACAATCCAAGGTCACGACCTTATTCGGCCCAACGGCGAGAAACTCTTTATCCAGGGTACCAACCTTGGCAATTGGCTCAACCCCGAGGGATATATGTTCGGCTTTGGCCGCACCAACTCAGCATGGATGATCGACCTACTCTTCAAGGAGGCTGTAGGTCCTGACTTCACTGCAGAGTTCTGGCAGCAATTCAAGGATAACTATGTTACAAAGGCTGATATCGACTTCATTGCCCAGCAGGGAGCCAACACCATTCGCCTGCCATTCAACTACAAGCTTTTCACCGATGAGGACTATATGGGACAGACCGGTCAGAAAGACGGGTATCTGCGTATCGACTCCGTTATCAGCTGGTGTAAGGCCAACAACCTCTATCTTATTCTTGATATGCACGACTGCCCGAGCGGACAGACGGGCGACAATATCGACGACGGGCACGGCTACCCTTGGCTCTTCGAGAGCGAAAGCTCACAACAGCTCTTCTGCAATATCTGGCGTGAAATTGCTAGTCGTTATAAGAATGAGACAACAATTCTTGGTTATGAGCTAATGAATGAGCCGATAGCCCACTATTTTGAGAATCGCGACTCACTGTACCAGCTCCTGCAGCCCCTTTACAAGCGCTGCGTGACATCTATCCGTGAGGTAGACCAGAATCATATCATCCTGCTAGGTGGAGCACATTGGAACAGTTTCTTCTGGATGCTCAATGATGGCGCCTACGACGATAAGCTGATGTACACCTGTCATCGCTACGGAGGTCCTGCAACGAAAGAAGCTATCGCCCACTATATCAATTTCCGCGATTCCATCAATCGTCCCATGTATATGGGCGAGTTCGGCCACAATACAGATGAATGGCAGAGCGACTTTGTAAAAGTTCTGAAAGAAGTCAATATCGGTTACACCTTCTGGCCATATAAGAAGGTAGACAACTCTTGCATGATGGGCATCACCCGCCCTGAAGGCTGGGACAGCATCGTAGTGAAATACTCCGAGACCTCGCGTAACACCTATCAAGAGTGGCGCGAAGCACGACCGGACCAAGCCACATTCCGCCGTCTTCTCAAACAGTTTGCCACGAATTGTCGCATAGAAAACTGTACCCCTCAAAAAAAATATATACAATCTATGGGATTAAAGGAAAATTATTAGTACCTTTGCTTCCGCAAAGCAAATATGGTATTAATAAGAATATTAAAGAATGGAAGTTATTAAGAGTTTCACTATCGACCACACCCGTCTGAAGCCAGGCATCTATGTCTCGCGTGAGGACAAGGGTTTTACTACGTTCGATCTGCGCATCACAGAGCCTAACCAAGAGCCTGCCGTAGCCCCTGCTGCTATGCACAGCTTGGAACACTTGATGGCCACTTGGTTCCGTAATAGCGAGGCAAAGGATGACGTTGTGTATGTAGGACCCATGGGTTGTCTGACAGGAATGTACATCATTATGACAGGATCATACACCGTTGAGGACATGCGACACCTAACCATCGAGTGTCTCCAATGGATTCTCAAGCAGACCGAGGTTCCTGCTACGCGTCCTGAGTCCTGTGGTAATTATCTGCTCCACGATTTGCCCATGTGCCTATGGGAAAGCAAGCGCTATCTCGACCGTCTGGAGCACAACTTTCACAGCGAGTATACCAAACTCCAGATTACACTTGAGGACGGAAAGACATTTGCCGATGCATAACTGAACACAAGAAATGCGAGCCATAAGACTCGCATTTCTTTATGCTCGAAGACTTTATTTTGCTACTGCATCAAACCATTTCATCTGCTCGATGTCTGTATTGAACTGGTTATAGAACTTACCATTCTTATCATTAGGATCTTGTGGTACAAACATGCTCACACCGTGATATTTGTCTGGCGTCATCTCGAAATCTGTATAGAACATTCCCCAATCTTTAATCGTTCTCCACGAAGCTGCATAGTACTTTTGGATGACTGCTTTGTCGAGAGCCTGTTTCCACTCCTGATATTCCGATGAAGTTGCATAACTGCTGATGAAGTTTCCTGCATCGTAGAAGATGTTGTACAACTGATGGAAGTCCTCTGATTCTTCGCCAAGATAGTTATAGTGTACCATACCTTTCATATTAGGGAATTCCTCTGTCTGACGCTCGCCAATGCTTTGCATCACCTTCTTTGTAGCCTGTGCCACATTCTCCATCTCGCTAGTCTTCACTACGGAGAGGGGAAGATGACCCTCGGTAGCCTCGTGATAGCGTTCTGCGATTGACTGATAATATGTGACTGGTTCGAACAAAGCTGGCACTACAGTATCGTAAGGTGCACCTTCAGCAGGAATTTCCGCTGTCGATCCGATGATGTAGTCAGCCACACTGCGCAATTCGTAAAGCGACTCCAAGCACATGAAGTTACAGCAGTCAGCAAAGATGAACTTCAAATGAGGCATACGGCTTAGCACTTCGTTCATGGTCGGTATATTTATCCACTTACCTGTAGGATTCCAGATATAGTTACCAACGTCAACACCATAAGCTCGACGTGGGCCTTTCGACTTGACTTCGTCATCCATCAACCAACCACTACCGTGTCCCCAAAGCACCAATCCATAGTCTTCGTTAACTGAAGGATAGTGGTTATAAGCGTAATTGAGCACCTGTTCCATCACCTCAGGATCACTAGCATACAGCTCGTCCTTATTGATGCCCATCTCGCTGACGGTTACCTTGCCTGTCAACTCGCCGTTCTCTATACGGGCAAGCCAAGCTTCCTCACCATTATAGCTACGACGCATAAACACCAATAGCGTCTGGTCTTTGCTTAACTGCATCGATCCTTTCTTTATCTCTTCAAGATCTGCTGATGCATAGAATGACAGGTCGTTACGTCCAGCCATATAGATCAGCACTGTACGCTGACTGCAAGAGATTGCTGCTGAAGTGTGAGCTATAGGATTGTCGACTGCGCTATCCATATAGTTTTCTGAACAAGCTGTAAATGTTGCTGCGGCCATGATGCTCATGAGCACCGATACTGCCAAATTCTTCATTGTTTTCATAATCTTTTTGTTTTTAATTGTTTCTGTTTTCTGATGCAAAGTTATAAAGGAATTCGGCTCTTTCCAAGAATTCTCGTTGTTATCGCCGAAGTTATATGCGACCAACAACAATTATTGCGACAAATAGCTGGAACCTTGACACAGTTGTCGCATCAACAGAAAAATCCCCATCATCTCGACGGGGATTTTCCACTTATAACCATAAAACTGATTACCATGAAAAAACTACTTACCTACATAATCAATATGTACTTCTAACTACTAACTAAATGAAATCAATATGTCTATGAAACAAATCTATTATCCTTATTGTATTATCCTGAAACAATCTCTTTTCCCATTTGACGATGCAAAGGTAAGAAGAGACCGTGACTCCAGCAAATACTTTCAGCGAATTGCCTTTTTCTTTAAACAAAACACCCATACTGATATGAAAAAGCGGGGCCGTTGGCTCCGCTTTACTCTGTATATAAGATCTGTCGATGACTAGTTCTTGAAAGGTTTTAAGAGCTTCATAACATTGTCGAGGCTTCCGTTCTCGGTGTCACCCTCCTCATGTGGGAAGTTGTAGTGGAAGATGTTATAGCCCTTTCCGAACTTGATTTCTGTCTGCCAGTCGGCCAGTTCCCATTTCCAGATCTTCAGCTTGGCACCGATCTCGCCAATGATACCGCAGTCTACTGAGGTGGCGAACTTGAAGTCGTTGGCATCCTGGTTGGCTCTGAGTTCTGCGTCGGCAGTGAGCTTCGGACCGATGGCTACCTTAGGACCAGCTACTTTCTGTACGATGATGTCGCAACCGAGCATGAGGCCGATACCTGCATGTGCCTTGAAGTGGGCTGTTGGAGGAATCATGGTGATCTTGTTATCGTCGGTCTCGTAGCTCTTGATGATTTTCCAGTCATTGTTCTCGTAGGCGGCACCCAACTTGAAGTGGCTTGCGTAATGATACTTCACGCCTGTGTAAGCTGCGCCTGAAACGTTGGCTTCGAACTTCAGGAAGAGGTAGGGCTCGAAATCGATGAGCACGGGGATGGCACCAACCATGAACTTCAGCTTGAACTTGGGGAAGTCGTAGAGCTTATGGCGCTGCTTCTCGTCAGGAATCTCGAAGCTCTTGCTGAAGCCTAAAGTTACCTGTGGAGTGAACTCAAACTCGCCGGATACGCTAGTCTCGAAGCGGTTCATCTTGGGAAGGCTAACCAATGAACCCTTGGCGTCGAGGATGAAGGTATAATTGAGTGCGAAGTCGATGGGGGCTTTGACGGTGACGTTAAACGTATCCTTCTTCTGACGGTGCTTCTGTCCTACGCCGAACTCTATCTTCTTCTCAAACTCGGTATTGATAGTGACGAGCGACTTATCGCGGTTGTACTCACGGATATTATATGTGGTCTTGTCCTTCGTCCAGTCGTAAACCTTCTTGACTATCTTCTTGATTGAACTCCAAGGCCACCAGCGTGAACCACCCTGACGGGCCATCATGATGTCTTCAGTAGAGAAGGTTCCGAACGAGCTGATACCGCTACGTGTTGGATTCTGGTCGCCGTTTTCGGAAGGAAGAATGGTTACAGCTACAGGATGGATTGTGTTTTCCTCATCTATGTATTTGGCAGCATACTCGGGGATGTTCAGCTCGGCTGCACGGGTGCGTGTCTTCTCGGCATCCTGGTTCACGTAAAGGTCGGTGTTCAGCTTGAACTCACGACCGTTCAGCAACTCGGCCAGTGAGGAAGGAACAACATCGAGGATGTAGCGGTCGCCAACAAGTTTCTCCCTGGTGGCCTTACGCATATAAGCGTCCTTATCCATATTTTCCCAAATACCCATGGGATGACCTACGAACGACTTGATGCCCAACTTGTCGGCCAGCTTCTTGCTGACGCTGATCTGTGTGGTGTCGCTGTTCAGAACCTGAACATCACCCTCGGAGATGAAGTCCTGGAAAGAGAGACCGATTGATTCCTTAGCGGGGCCGTTATAGGCCTGCTCCATCTCGGGAGCCTTCAGGCTGTTGTTTGACAAATCGTCGTCACTACAAGATGCGAACGAAACTGAAACTGCGGCAAACATGCTCATGAGCACTGACTTTACCAAAATTGAATTCTTCTTCATAATTGTAATTTTTTTAGTTGTTATTAATTAATGTATTTATTTTTTTATTTTTGTCTCTCAGTCTTAAGGAATTTCTGGAGTCCTTGTCGACTTTTGACATTGCAAAATTATGAAGTATTTCAGCAGGTTCCAATTTTTTTGCTTGATTTCGCTTGAGTTACAAGCGGCGGAGGTCGACATTTGCGACAAAAAGCCGGAAACATGACATAGCTGTCGCATAGCCATGAGTTTACCGGCACTAAACTGGCAGTTTACCGTAACTAAACTCCCGGTTTACTTACGGTAAACTCAGAGAGGGATACGTTCGTGCATTTCCAAGCAAGCTGTATGAAGCAATTAAGCACCTAGGGTGTCTATATAATATCCACTTAATAATTAGTCGTGTTTTTGTGTAACACGCTCTATTTCAGACTGTTACATTTCTGACCGCTTCGTCATTATCCACTTCTTCATCTTATTGACTTGACTATGATAGAATTATATTGTAATTTTGCAATCAGAAACTTTAAAACCCAAGAAGGATGAAAAAACTGACTATTGCACTACTATCGCTGATGCTGGCATTGACAATGCAAGCACAAACATTACCTGTCTACCTCGATGAAAGTAAACCTCTCGAGCAACGCATTGACGATGCTCTTGCACGCATGACGCTCGACGAGAAGATTGCCGTCATTCATGCACAGTCTAAATTCTCGAGTCCTGGCGTGAAGCGTCTGGGATTTCCAGATCTGTGGACGGACGACGGTCCTCATGGTGTTCGCCCTGATGTGCTGTGGGATGAATGGGAACAGGCTGGACAGACCAATGATTCGTGTGTGGCCTTCCCTGCCCTTACCTGTCTGGCAGCTACTTGGAATCCATCGCTGGCTCGTCTCTATGGCGAGAGCTTAGCTGAAGAGGCACTATATAGAAATAAGAGTGTAATGCTGGGACCTGGCGTCAATATCTACCGCACACCTCTCGGAGGCCGCAACTTCGAATATATGGGCGAAGACCCTTGGCTCGCCTCGCGCATGGTAGTACCTTATATACAAGGATTACAGTCGAAGGGAGTAGCTGCTTGCGTAAAACATTATGCACTTAACAATGACGAGGAGTATCGCCATCAGGTTAACGTCATCGTCAGCGACCGTGCCTTGCATGAAATATATCTTCCTGCCTTCCGTGCTGCCGTACAGGAGGCCGGTGCTTGGAGCATCATGGGTGCTTACAACCTCTATAAGAACCAACACAATTGTCACAATGATATTATGCTCAATAAAATCCTGAAAAAGGATTGGGGCTTCGATGGCGTTGTCGTCTCCGACTGGGGTGGATGCCACAATACCGACGAGGCAATACGCAACGGTCTTGACCTAGAGTTCGGCTCTTGGACAGATGGACTCACTATGGGTAAGACCAATGCCTATGATGCCTATTACTTGGCTGCTGCCTATAAGGAGAGAATCCTTCAAGGTAAGTATTCGACAAAAGAGCTCGATGAGAAAGTGCGTCGAGTGCTCCGACTGTTCTTCCGCACTACTATGAATCGTCAGAAGCCTCACGGTTTCCTCTGTTCAGAGAGTCACTATGATGCAGCCCTGAAGATAGCTCAAGAGGGTATTGTGCTCCTGAAGAATGACCTGATGAAGAAAGAAAAGGCACCACTGCTGCCAATAAACCTGCAAAAGACACAGCGCATTCTTGTTGTAGGCGAGAATGCCATCAAGATGATGACGGTTGGTGGCGGTTCATCGTCGCTGAAAGTTCAGCATGAAATCCTTCCTCTCGACGGCATCCGCCAATACTTGTCTGCAAACCATCCGCAGGTTTCTGTCGACTATGCTCGTGGCTATGTAGGTGATACGATTCAAAGCTACAACGGCGTTACGGTAGGACGTTCGCTCTACGAAACCCGTTCGCAGGCTGAGCTGACAGTAGAAGCTGTAGAGAAAGCTCGTCAGGCAGATGTCGTCATCTTTATAGGCGGCCTCAACAAGAGCGACCATCAAGACTGCGAAGGGCACGACCGCCTGTCATACGGCTTGCCTTATGCCCAGAACGATGTAATAGAGGCTATCTTGAAAGTCAATCCTCGCTTGGTATACGTCAACATCTCTGGTAATGGTGCCGAACTGCCTTGGATTCAACGAGTTCCTGCTGTGGTACAAGCATGGTTTATTGGCTCAGAAGCAGGCAAGGCTATTGCCTCAGTACTGATGGGTGATGTCAATCCCTCGGGTAAACTGCCATTCACGTGGTATTCTTCGCTTCAACAGTGTGGTGCCCATGCCCTGAAAGCCTATCCTGGTCAATGGCGTGCAGATCATCAGATTATCGACGAGGAATATAAGGAGGATATCTTTGTAGGCTATCGCTGGACCGATCGTCTGAAGAAGGAGAAACCCCTTTTCCCCTTCGGACACGGATTGAGTTACACGACATTTAAAATAGGAAAGGTAACTGCAGATAAGCAGATCATGTCGCAGAACGATAAGTTGATTCTCAGAGTTAACGTCACCAATACTGGCCGCTTGGCTGGTGCAGAAACTGTTCAATGTTACATTGCCGACAAGGAGTGTTCTGTTGAACGTCCCGTCAAGGAGCTTAAAGCCTTCCAAAAAGTCTGGCTACAACCAGGCGAGACACGCGAAGTTCAACTCACTATCGATCGCCGTTCACTCAGTTTTTATGATAGTGCACAAGGCCAGTGGGTTGCCGAACCAGGACAGTTTGAGGCACTAATTGGTACCTCGGCAGGAAATATTATAAGTAGTTGTACGTTTATGTTGAAATAAATTAATGTTTTGAGAGACACACATACATTTAGTTAGTAGTTAGGAAGAGCCGACGCTGTGGAAGCGTCGGCTCTTCGTTTTTTAAATCTTTTTCCTATTTTCCTTTGGTGATAACGAAAAAGTTTGTATCTTTGCAAACAAGAATGAACAAAGCACTACTAACTATCTGTCTGTTGGTCCTTAGCTCCGTTACATGTTTGGCTGCTAAGGATAATGATTATCACGATATCGACGAGGCTATCGCCCATTCCGCCGATTACGTGGCACAACACGAGTTGAAGATTACCGCTGCTCGTCAGGCCTTGCGTATGGACCTCACTAACGAGGGTCAGTTTCAGGCCAACTATCGGCTATACGAACTATATAAACCCTTTGTCAGCGACTCAGCCATCTATTTCCTAAAGGCTTGCATCCAAATAGCCGACCAACACAACTGGACCAACGAAGGAGCCCGCTGCCGTTCGCTATTAGCCATTCGCTGTGCCAATATCGGCATGTACGACGAAGCACTCTTTGTGCTTGACTCCATCATGGTCCAAAGCATTACCGATTCTCTAGCATTGGGAACCTATTACGAAGCATACAACAACGTATATAGTGAATTGCAATATTACACTCGCCTACCAGAAATGCAGACACGCTATTTGGCTAAAGCACTTCATTACGAGACGCTTATGCTACGCTATCTACCCCCTACCAGCGAAAGCTGTTTTCTGCGTCGCGAATTACATGCACAAGGAGAAGGCGATCTGAAGACATCTATGGCGATTAATGACGAGTGGCTTAAGAGTGTGGAACCGGGCTCTCATCCGTATGCTATGGTGGCCCTCTACCGCTATATTGAATATAAGATGCAACGCGATACCGTACAGATGATGCATTGGCTGAAAGAATCAGTATTGTCGGATATCCGCAATGCAGCGATGGATCAGGGCTCTATGTGGGAACTGGCTAATGAGCTGATGCTCAGCGGTGATGTTGACCGTGCATCGCACTATATCAGCTTCACTAGTGATTGTGCTAACCGTTATGGTTCGCGTCAGCGCAACTGGCAGATTTCTCCCCTTCTCACGCATATTGCAAAAGAATATAAGAGTCAGAGTCAACGCACTACCCATCAACTTTATGTTACAATCGCACTCATCAGCATTCTCGCTCTCCTTATTTTGGCTGGATTACTGTTCCTGCATCGTCGTAATCGCCAGCTCAATACGGCACGTAGCGCACTCAAGACCTCTAATGATGAACTTGCCACAGCCAACCGACAGCTAGCTACACAGACAGAAGAACTCTCTGCATTGAATTCGCAATTATCTGTAGTTAACACCAAACTATCTACACTCAATTCCCAACTTTCAGAAAGCAATCAGGTCAAGGAAGAATATATTGGCCGATTCATGAGTCTTTGCTCGCAATATATTGATAAAATTGACAATTATCGCAAGATGGTCAATAAGAAAATGAAGAACAAAGAGCTTGACGAGCTGTTCCAATTGTCAAAATCAACGGAGCTGAAGGAACGAGAGCTGGAAGAACTCTACGAGAACTTTGATACAGTCTTCCTGCACCTTTTCCCTAATTTTGTCGAGGATTTCAATGCGCTGCTGCAACCAGAAGCTCGAGTGCAACCCAAAGAAGAAAATCGCTTGACCACAGAAATCCGCATCTTTGCACTCATCCGTCTGGGCATTGAGGACTCCTCTAAAATTGCCGAGTTCCTCCACTATTCCGTCAACACGATTTACAACTATCGTGCTCGAATCAAGAACGGTGCCCTTGACCATCGTGAGCAGTTCGAGCAGAATGTCAAGCGATTGGGGTTGATTACCAGATAACCGAAAAACAGCAAAACCCAATAAAAAGGAAAAACTCGCGAGCTTCACAGCTGGCGAGTCCTGACTAACTATAATTATAAAAAATGGTATGTAATTAATGATTAAATGAATATGTGATTAACTACTAACTCTCAATGTTTAATTAATTAAGAACACCTTTTCCTTGCCCCTGTAGGTAGCTTTCACTGTAGCGCGGCCGCCTACTACAGGACTGATTTCAAACTCTACTGCCTTAGGGGCCTTCTCACAGATAGCCTGCAACTTAGTACCTGCCTTCAACGGAGCATAGAGCTGATAGTGGTTACACTCGGTATAACCGTTGGCATTGGTAGACATAATGGGCTGAGCAGGGATGTTCAGCTTCTTATCATCGGCAGTAATCGTAATCTCAGGCACAATAGCGGGCTGACCGCCAAAACCATCCTTGGCAAATCCGATACCATGCAGGTCGAACAGACCCTGCGGTCGCTGGGGCTGCTGGGGACGGCGTCCCCATGGTCCCTGTGGCTGTTCGGGCTGCTTAACTTCTGGACCTTCTACGACAAGGTAAAGAGCATGCTTGCCGGTTAAACCTTCAAGGGCTGGAGCAGACTTGGATATTGTATATGCAAACTTAGCAGCATCATTAGGAACAACGAAGGTTGCAACCTCTTCACCCTTCCAAGGATTGTCGAGTTTGACATGAATGGTAAATGCCCCCTTGCCGCTTGGTGTCAGGTTGATGTTAAGTTTAACATTGTCACCTTTCTTGATACCCTCGAAGGCCTTCACACCCTTGGTGTCCTGAGCCAGACCGCCAAAACCAAAATACTTGAAGCCGATGATACCACCATTCTGAATGCCTGCCAAATCCATCGAATTGTTCCAAACATCATGATTGTCTTGCATCCAGTTGTTACTGTTAGGACCATACATAAAGCAAGCTAAGCCTGCACTATAATAATTATAAGGTGGCAGTCCAAAGATCTGGAAGCCTTCGCTGGTTACCTCGGCACCTGTGTATTCGTTGCCGTTACTTGCTTTAGCTGTCCAAACATTATTCTCCGTATAGGGGTCATAGGCCGTTATTTTAACTACGCCACCTTTAGCGACAGGCTTTTTGTCCCAAGTAATCTTGACTGGAGCCACCATAGCCTGACGTGCATTACCGAAACCACGAGGAGGACGATGATAGAACACATACCATTGTCCATTGATCTCCTGCAGCGAACCGTGGGTGTTATGCGCAGCATTGGTTGTTATCAACTTAGAACCGTCCTCATTAAGCACTACACCACGTGAGTCAACCAGCACACCACCAGAGCGCCAAGGACCAAGAGGTGAGTCACCAAAGGCATAGCGAAGAGCAGAGTTGGTATTGCCCAAACCGTATTCCTTACCACTATATCCTGAAAAGACCATGACATACTTATTGCCCACCTGACGGATAGAGGATGCCTCAAAGAAATTAAAGTCCAGTGGATTCTGGCCTTTATAGAGCGCCTTATACTCACTACCTGGTTTATCCAAAAGACGACCATCATGACTACTGGCGGGAATAAAAGGATCGATAAGCTCTGTACCATCACGTTTTGAATACATGGTATTCTGATCTAATTCGCAAGCAGTAGAATGCTGAAAGCCATAGAACACATAAGCACGAAAACCTTTAGCAAAATCTTTGTCTTTCTTATTGGTGACAGATTCGATGAATACAGAAGGATCGAAATCGATAAGTGAACCTGGTAGACATTGCGTACCATCTTCTGTCAAATTGACGGGTACGAAGGGACCGTTAGGACGGTCGCTCTTACAAACCATGGGTACTCGACGCCATCCACGAGAATGAGGATAAAGCCAATAGGTTTTCTTGCCTGTTGCCTTATCGATAGTTTCTACAAGATCTGGAGCAAACATAGTGTCCCATTGTCCATTGACAAACCACGTGAAAATTGGACCCTCATCGCGCCATTGTGACAAGTCCTCGACAGGAGCAGACCACATACGGATATCTGGTCCACAGTAAGCGGTATAAGTTACATCGTGCGAGCCGATGATATAGGCACGCAACTTGCCTGGATTGTCTGGATCTTCAAACACGCGTGGTTCACCATCGGGCAAGTGTTCCCATAAGGGCAGGTAGGGATTCTGAGCTTTGACAACAACTGCCGTCACTAGTGTCAGAAAGAATAGGAATGCTTTTCTTAACATGTTTATTGTTAGTTGAAGTTGATTATAGCGTGACATGGACTGATTTAAGATCACTGTCCTTAGAACTGGTACCATAGAGCAATTCGTAATCTCCTGGCTTCACACGCATAGTATTGGTTTCTGTATCGAAGAATTCAAAACTATTGCTGGTAAGACGAAGCACTGCCTTAGTTGTTTGACCAGCTTTTACATCGACACGGGTAAAGGCACGAAGCGTCTTCAACGGAGCATCAGTATCAGCCAAATTACGAATATAAAGCTGTATTATCTCTGTGCCTGAACGCTGACCTGTATTAGTGACAGGAATTGTAATACTCAAATTACCATTCTGTCCCTCAACAGTAGCCTGACCTACAGTAAATGAGGTATAAGAAAGACCAAAACCGAAGGGAAAGAGGGCATCGTTGAAATAACGATAGGTACGGCCCTTCATAGAATAGTCCTCATAATCAGGAAGCTGGGCATCATTCTTATAGAAGGTGATTGGCAGTTTTCCTGAGGGGTTATAATCGCCAAAGAGCACATCGGCAATAGCTGTTCCACCCTCCTGACCAGCATACCAGGCCTGAAGGATTGCTTCACAATTCTCAGTCTCTGGTGTTAAAGCTATTGCGGAACCAGAGCAATTGACAAAGATAACTTGCTTACCTGCCAGTTTTAAAGCTTTGAGGAAATCACGCTGTACTTTGGGGAGTTCGATGCTAGTACGATCCCCACCCTTGAAACCCTCAATATCCACAGGCATTTCCTCACCCTCAAGAGCAGAAGAGATACCACCAACGAAGATGACCTTGTCGATACCTTTCAATTGGCTAATAATCTGCTGGTAATCAATTGGTAGTTCCTTTGCAACATTGATCTTCAAGTTAGCATTGTAGGTGTGGATATGTGAGAAGCGCACCTCAATATTGTAACTCTTACCTTTCTCTGCCTGAATAGCTACACGATTGGGGGTGGTGCGCCAGATATGGTGCATAAACTTCCGCTCTCCGTCAATATAGAGTTCGAAATGTCCGCAACCATCTACATTCACTACATATTCACCTGCTTCCTTAGGAGTAAACACCGTCTCATACTTAGCCGAGAAGTCCTCGAGCTGTACACCTGGTGCGAAATTATGCATACCAAAGGTGGTAACAGCGATAGGTTGGGTGTAATACTGCGTAGTAACGGGCTTTCCCTCCATCTTACGATTATTCCAGAAAGTACCCTTCATACCCTTCTTGCCATCGAAACTGCACTGAGATGCCATCAGGCTCTCCATTACCTTGTCGTAGGTCAAATCGCAACCTGCATGATAGAATAGTTTCTTCTGTTTGGCCTTGATGCCGTCGAGAATAGTAATAGTATGATTCGGCGTACCATTATAGTTTCCCCACATCAAGGGTTCATTGTCGGCATTAGGACCTATCACGGCTATTTTCTCCTTGTTCTTCTGCAACGGAAGAATATTGCCTCTGTTTTGCAAAAGCACGATGGTCTGGCGCGCCATATCAAGGGCTATCTGACGATGCTGCTTAGAGTCCATCATGGAATACGGGATCTTCGACCACTCCACCAATGAGGGATCATCCATCTCCCCAAGATCGAAACGTCCTTCGAGCAAACGGATAACATGTTTGTCAACCTCTGCCTCTGTGATAAGGCCACGTTTTACTGCCTCAGGGATACTGCGATAGGCATAGCCATAACCGCACTCCACATCTGTACCTGCTATCGTAGCTTTGGCAGAAGCATGAACAGGACTGGAGGAAGACTTATGTGATTCATAAAAATCAGACACAGCTCCACAGTCGCTAACTACAAGATAATCAAAGCCCCATTCATCGCGAAGAATGGTCTGCAACAGACGCTGCGATCCACAACAGGGATCATCATCCAAACGCTGGTAAGCACACATCACCTCACGCACCTTCGCATCTTGTACTAAAGTTTTAAAGGCTGGCATATAAGTTTCCCACATATCACGTGGTGAGACATTAGTGAGATTGGCGCTATGGCGCGTATACTCTGGGCCGCTATGGACAGCATAGTGCTTAGCACAAGCCCATAGTTTACGGTACTTTGCCTCCTCAGGCCCCTGCAGACCCTTTACCACTTGCGTTCCCATCACACTTGTCAGATAGGGATCCTCACCATAGGTCTCTTGTCCGCGTCCCCATCGGGGGTCACGGAAGATGTTCACATTCGGTGTCCAAACAGAAAGACTATGGAACTTTTCATCTTCACCAGAACCACGATACATTCGCTCATTATACTGGGCACGAAACTCCGTACTGGCAGCATCAAATACCTTATACAATAAATCGGGATTAAACGACGAAGCCATTGCTATCGGTTCTGGAAATACGGTGACATTTCCCATATTAGCAGCACCATGAAGAGCCTCGCTCCACCAAAAGAATTTTTTGATTCCTAAACGAGGAATAGCCGGACTCTCATCCAACATCAGTTTAGCCTTCTCTTCAAGGGTTAGTCTGCTACACAAATCCTTAGCACGCTCCTTGGCACTCAGACTTGGATTCTGATAAGGAAGTGTCTGTGCCGACACAAACAGGCCGGCACAGGACAACAATACAATTGATAATAAGCGATGATTCATTTATTTAGTTTTTAATTAATTCCGCTGCAAAGATAGACAAAAAATGAGACATAAGTGTTGGTATATGTCTCATATTCTTTTGAAGATGTAACAATCAAGATTTATCACATATTAATCATCTTTTGAACTAGTTTTGCGAATACCAAAATTCTTACGATATTCATCGTTGATGATACGACTGGCCTTATAACCATCGAAGCGAGTAGGGCTAATGATAAAGTCGGGCACATTGAAAGAAAAGAAACGTTCGCGATAAAAACTGCGTGGATTTCGCTGCGGCAACATAAAGGCCTTACTCACAACACCCTTGGCATCCACGTGACAGAAATAGGGTCTTGTGAAGAGACCATCATCGCGACGAGAACTAAATAAGAGCCAGCGCGAGTTGGTACTCCAATTATGGAACGATTCTGTATCATCAGAGTTCGCCTCCGTCATAGGACGTACCTCTCCTGTTGAAAGATCAAGCAGATAGAGGTCGGCCTCGTGATGCCAAATACTAAACTGTCCATAGTCAGAGAGGGTGTAGCAAAGGAAACGACCATCATAGGAGGGACGGGGGAAGGATACCGACTTATGTTGAGCCTCAGCATCAACAATAGTATCTATACGGCTACCGAAGTTGCCAATTGATAGGTCGAAATCGATACGGTAGAGATTATAATGGATTGAGTCAAGCTGATAACTGTCCTTTGGAAGGGCACGAGCTGCACAGAAGTATAGCGAACGGCCATCGGCAGAAAAGACGGGATAAGTTTCATAGACTGAATCTTGCTTGAGCAAGGGCGAAAGCAATAGCTCATTCTTCTCAATATCATATATCTGGAGATCGGAAGCGGTATCAAAGACCTCGACACGATTAGAGCCTGCACTATGAAATAACTGGCTCGTGGAGTTGGTAGAATAAGCAATATAGCGGCCCGAAGGATGCCAGTAAGGATAAACACAAAAGCCAAGCGTCTGATCGGTTTTGGTATTGTAAGCTGTTATTGGGCCATTGTCCTTACGAAGCAATGTGGCACCATGTGGGCCACGAATATGAAGGCTCATATCTGCAGGATTACCTCGATTGAAACTATGGCAGTTAACACACCCCTCGAACTGCGTATTCTCGATTAACGCACGTTCGTCGAACGAAGAAAGATTGCGTTCGTAGATACCCATTTTGCTCCACACTTCATAACCTGGCTCTATAAGACGGTAACAGATACCGTAGTCGATGCTGTCTGTACTCACGTAGATTGAAAAAGGACGATAGGTGTGCCAACCATCGGCATACTTGGCCGAAACGGTAACACTGAGCGAGTCTTCACGGTTCTGCCCAAGAAGTGTACGCCAATCGTCAAGGTCGAAGTCTACCGATTCCTTACCTTGACTGTGCAGACTATGCCCATGACGGTCTGTAATAACGGCATCGATACGCAACGCCTCCTCATCGGTCATGCAAAAGTTGAGAGGAGCAATGTTCACAGGTATGGTAACACCGAGATAGTCGGGATATATTCTTGGTTGTATCTTTTCCAACTTTGCATCGCTGACAGTTTCAGTGCATGCAAAGAACAGTAGAACAGATAATAGTAAATAAAGTACTCTTTTCATTGCTTTGTAGATGTGTGAAGTAGTAATTTGGTATAGCTATCGCGGTCACCCGTCAGCATATAGTAAGCCTTCAGATATTCATAAGCAAGCCGATTGTCAGTATTGCTGAAATAGAGGCTTTCAAGCATTTCGGGGGTTGTATGATCACTGAAGTAAAAGTCTTCATCATAGTTAAATTGGCGCAAACGTCCGTATTCTGGATGCTTGGCTATTGCCTGTTCATTACCCAACAGCGACAGTGTTTCATTGGCCCATTCACGATAGAATAGTGTTTTCTGCAAAGCCATAAGATATTTGCGTGCCACTTCGTAACTACCATTGATAAGGTTGGTCTGTGCCAGTCGTTTGTAGCATCTACCACTTTTCTGGAAATCAAGAATAGCTTCTTGGGCCTCGAATACCGTTCGCTGAGCAACATTAATCATGCCCAACTGATAAAATGCTTCCGCTGTAGGCATTGGACTGGTAGCATCGCTCTTGACATCTGGTAAAAGACCTAGAATACCATTCTGGTTATATTCAAACAGGTGGTCGGCAAGCTGACCATGCATCGCCAGAGCAAGATTCTGTACTGTAACGCCAATTTGGTTGTTAGGTTTTTCTGTGTTAACTGTGGCAAGTATTCGGTTCCATTGCTGATGGCAGGCCATAAAGTCATATCGCATCACCTTTTCTGCTTTGAAATTGCTGTTTTTCCAGACAAACATCCCCATGACTATAAAAACCAATACAAAGGAACAAAGCGACACTAGAGGGCGTCTCAGGGTGACCCACTTATGACAGCCACGAATTATGAGCGGGAGTACAACAGCCGACAGCCATGCTGCATAAAATAGCGCAGGAAAGACTGTCGGGTAGCGATAGTAATGACTACCGCTCCAACTTGGTCCCACTACCCAATAGAGCACAGGAATAGCAACAACCATCACAATATGCCGAATCCAACCTTTTGGCAATAAAGTAACTCCCCAAACAGCAAGAAGTGTGAGCAAGACTGCCCATACGCTACCAAGCAGTGCATTTTCATCGAGCAAAAAGAGCCAAAGGAGAAACGAAGGTACAAAACTCAGCCCATAGAACCATCCCCAATTGGCCAACCTTAGTGTAAGAAGCTGCACCACCGAGAGCAGGATTCCAATAATAAGAGCCCCAACCCAAGCAAAAAGGAAAAACTGGGTGCAGAAGCGACCCAGCAGGTCGGCAACACCACCTGGCTGTCGGACGATCTCCCAAACGTAGGTGCTATCGAAGAGGAAAAGCTGATACTGTTCCTGATAATGCAGATGATGCGGATAGGCCAACCCGAAGAAGAGCAGGACAGCCACACCGAAAAAGAATGTATATAATAGATGTAAATGCTTCATTTGAACACTTTACTAAACTCGTTGACACTGATTCTGACAGGCTCAACCATAAACTCTGGACGGTTATAGCATTTCAGACGGAAGGTATTATGTTCAGGATCTTTCTGGGGCAACATAAAAGCCTTTTCAACCTTTCCTTTGTTAAAATAAGAAATATAGATACGGCTGAAGTTGCCATCGCCCCGACGACTAGAACACATTATCCAGTGTCCGTTACTCGACCAAGTTGGGTAGCTGTCAGCGAAACCTTCACTATTAAAGTTGGTAAGATCAATGCGTGAATGGGCCTCCGTGTCAAGCGGCATGCAAACAATATCACCATCAGCATGCCTAATATGAAAACAACCATACTGTCCTTCAGCAAACAGCAGATATCGACCATCTGGACTGATACGTGGCAACGTGACACTCTTATTGGCCGATGCTGCATCATACACCAGTTCTTCTTCTCCGAAACAATGCGAAGACATATCGAACGAACGACGATACAAGTTGTATTGTACTTTCTGATAATTCAATGTGATATCTTTATCGCGTAACTCTTCAGGAAGCGGAACTGACTTGCAATAATAGAGGTATTTACCATCTGGCGACCAAGTGGGATAGACTTCCAAAAGTGTGGAGTCATTAGAGACGATACTTACCGAGTCTGTCGTCACATCGTAAAGAATCAAATCGCTTGCTTCATCGAACACTTCAATTTTATTGGGATGTTGCGTGTGAAATGCCTGTCGCGTCTTGTTGGTCGAGAAAGCTATGAGTTTTTGGGTTGGGTGCCATGCAGGATAAACACCCGACGAGATGGTATAGTCACGCTTCAGATTCCTTTTTGAAATCTTACCATCGTTCACGATAACAGTACCTGCATTAGACAGACGCACATGAAAGAGCATGTTGTCGGTTTTGTAGTTCTGATAGCTATGGCAGTTGATGCATTGGCCTTTTGCTCTGTCGTTACAGGTAATCTCGTTGTTAAATATCTGTGTTTCTTCAAAAGAAGTGATGTTACGCTGGGCTATCTCCATGAAATCCCATCCGGCATACGATGGTTCAATGAGGCGATATGACAGATATTCGTCGATGGGCTCTTCAGCGACAAAGATTTCAAACGGTCTGAACGATAACCATTCACCCTTTTTCTGCCCCCACACCTCTACTTTCATACTCTTGCCCTTAGATGTTTTGAGCATGTCAAGCCATTCTGTCTCTGGTATCTGCACCATCACACCATTGCCATAGGTTTGCTGCTCACCATCAGCCATTGTAAATCGAGCTACGCACTCTTCGTATTGATCAGCAGGAAGCATAAAATTGAGTGGTGCAATATTACACGGCACGGTGACATTGCAATAATCAGGGAAGATGGCTGGCAGGCTTTTGGCTTCTTTGAATGAAGTTGGTACATCAGGGTGATTCACACACGATGACAAGAGCAGTACGACAGCCGCTAAAAACAGAGATTTGGATAGAGTAGAGCTTTTCATTATCATCTTATGACGCGATTTCGTTATTATTCCGGCTAACGACAGATGTATATTGTCTTCCGAAGTAGTAGTAATACCAATAAGTGTCCCCCCATTCCCCACGCATTTCTTCAGCAACTGCCCCTATGGTCTTTCCTGGTTTAACCCGATTTTCCAAGGCTCCTCGGAACTGTTTGTAGCGATTATAAATAGTCTCCTCAATTGGAAGCATCATCCGCTTTTCTTCGGGAGCCTTATCCATAAAAAGAATATAGGCCTCCTGTGCATGCACCGGAAAATACTCGCCATCGTGCATTTTGAAATATTTGCGTAGCGATAGCCAGAAACGTTGTGAGTTACAACATAGCATAGCATAGAACAATGCCTGTTCTGATGCTATTTTGCTGTCAGATTCATACCACAGGCTAATACTACTTACAATATAACTGTCGCTATTCTCAGTACCAGTGATTTCGTCGGGGAAGGAATTTTGCAGTTCCCTAACCTTTTCTGTGGCTGACGCCGGCTGCCAGTTGGCATAAAACGGATGATGATGGAGCAGGGTACCATAGCGCTCAACCAATTTATTATCTCCTTTAGCCAAGGCACAGCGGGAAAGTATCTTCAAGTAGAAAGGCGAGAAGCCTGCTGATATGGCGTTTTCATAACTCAGACGGATAGCTTCATTCATCATGCCGTAGTTATAATAGACCAAGGGCGATACAATATTCAAAAAACTGACATGGAGAGTATCGGGGTTATAGATAGGGAAACTGATGTTTCCACTCTTAAACGAACGATTGAGCTGTTCCCCTTCATTCATCATAGCAATATTCTTAAGAAAAACCATCGTTTTGGTTGGCTTTTTGTTACCTTCTGCTAAGTTCAGGACTCCTTCCCAATTGTCGGAGGAGGCATAGCGCACCATGCGCATCTCGTCGAGGTAGTTATTATCTCGGAACATGAGCGAACTGGTAAAAATGATACCTGTGGCAACACATAATACCGGCACAAACAACTTGACCAGATACTTGCTACATAGCGGGATAAGAAGACTGACGATTCCAAGTACCATGAAAGGAATGGAGAGATGGTCGTTCTTGCCAAGTGGAGAATCAAAGCGGGGCAGACCCGCCAACACGACATCGTCAAATCTAAGATGCGAATAGAATTGGGTGTGCCAGATGCTGGCGGTAAAGAGAAGCAAGGCAACCCCTAGAATCTCACGCCATGTAAGTTTTTCCGAAAGTATCAGACATAGTACAAAAAGCAAAGCAAACCATCCCAGTACCGGATAAACGCATACGCCCAGCAGATACCAGACAAGATGCCATTTGTGTGGCGTGCAGCGTGCTGCCCATAAAAGTAGCAACATGATGAGGTAACCTACCGACTGCGAGAACCAATAGCCTCTAATGGGGAGGATATAAATCCAATAGCCCAGATCAACCATCGATGTGAGTAGACAGGCTACAGGCAAGAGCATCAGCGCTGAGGCACTTCCCTGTAACCGGAATGCTTTGGTACCCACACAGAAGATAAGTGTCCAGATGGCCACAAGCACAGCAGAACCTAAGACTGGATGATAGAAAAGTTGTGTAAGCCATGCCCCCACATATTGCATCAGGCCAAAGGGTTTTGACAGGAGGGTATGGAAGAAGGGTGCTCCGAAGATGAACTCGGAACGGTCGTGTGCCGTATAGAGTACTTCTTGATTGACGTATAATATATATACGACAAATAGGATGAAAGCCAACAGACTTGCATATAGAACGGCAGTGGAAACGATACTTCTCTTATTCATTTTTGTGATAAAGGGCTGACCCATTTGATTGAGTCAGCCCTAAATATTTACACCTATAAGGAATGATTAATACTCATAGTAACAAGCCTTAATCTTAACTCTGCCTCGTGTCATCAGGAGGTCAAGGTCACGACCTTCACCACCATCATTTGAAGAAGCACATTCCTTAGCCATCTGTTCAGTGATGTCAATTTCCCAATAAGGTTTGGTGGGAACAGCATCCTCATAATATACGGTACTCCACCAGCCATTCATCACGCGGCAAGTCAAACCTATATCAGTAGTGCCTTCGCCACCCCAAATAAATGGACCCTCTTCAGTATCTGTGACCTCAAAGACGAGGGTCTTTTTACCAAAATAGGTATCGCCATCCAGATAGGGGAAATATTTACCCTCATTGTCACTGAAACGACCAGCTCCTGCGTCATTAGACTCCAGCCAGAATTCCGGCTGAGCTACAGGATCCTCACCATAGAAGTATTTTTTCTTGATGGGGTCTGTCTCTACCTGACACGTAATAGGGTACTCAGCTATCACTTCAGTACCATCGGCGCAAAGACCTGTAAGGGTAATGATGTAGTCACCTACACGCATCTTCTTTTTAGCATAGTTGCCGACCAGATCTTTACCAGCAATCGTCCACTTTGCATTTACAGGAGCAGAAGTAGAGCAGGTAACAACATTACCATTCTGGCCCTGACCATCCTTGTCAACAGTAACTGTAGACATAGCCTTTAGCTCATCAGCTGTAATGTGCCCGCCATTGCTGATATCCTCATGAGTAGGATTGCAAGCTACAATAGCACATACTGTGGCAAAAAACAAAAATATCTTTTTCATATTAAAATCTAAATTTTTGATTAATTATAGAGATCGACATACTGTGTCTCTGGGTTAGCAGCGTCCCAACCTGGGTTCTGCTTAAGTTTACCATTCATAAGATTAATCTGGTTCTGAGGCTTAGCCAAGAAACCATTAGTATCAGCATAACGCTTTTTCCAAGAACACGTCATGTGCTTCATAGTAACCAAATCTGAAGTGTTTCCCTTCACAACGACCTTCTTGCCTGCCTGTGCCTCAAGAGCCTGAGCAGCATAGCAAGACTCACCGGCATCCTTACCTGACCAACGACGCATGTCATTGAAACGGATACCCTCAAATGCGAACTCCCAACGACGCTCGTCCTGAACGGCCTTCAAAGAGTAAGGAGTCTGCTTAACACCTGCACGAGCCTGAACCTGGTTCATGTAAGAAGCATCACCAGTGAGCTCAGTCAACATCAGAAGAACGTCAGCATAACGCATCAGGTAGAAGTCCTCGAAGTGCTCACCCTGCATGGGGTTGTCAAGAGTGCCCTTGAAATCAGGATTAACAGCATGCCACCAAGGTGTATCACCTGTCAGTGCATCAAGAGTTACACCGTTCCACTTCTTTACACCATAGCCAGACTCCTCACAGTCATCCTTTACAAAAGTGTACGATGTAAGTTCGTTCCTACAGTCAATCAAAGAACCAAGCTTACGGATGTCACCCTTTTCAGGATCAATAGTAGAAGTCTTCTCGGCTTCTGTCCAGTCATCCCAGATATTGCATGAAGGAGAACCCTGACCCCATCCCTGAGTGAATGGATAGGTGTAATCACGGTTACCATTGTTACCGTTTACGCGAAGAGCCCACCAGCAAGAAAGATAGTTACAATACATACGTGCAGTAGAATATGTACCACCATTAGCAACATCGCCACCAATACCCCAACGAGAAGCATTCATGAACTGGATCTGGAAGAGTTCCTCGTCGTTACCGTTACCCATACCAGGCTGGTCGAAGCAGTTCTCACGCTTCATGTCAGCGATGAATGCATAAGCATGCTTTTCACCATCTTGTGCCTCATCCCAAAGCAGAGAGTTAGAGTACTGCCAGAGTGAACGATAGTCTTCAAGAAGCTTGTATGCACCAGAAGCAACAATGTCCTTAAGGCCGTTAACCACCTCAGCCTGAGAAAGAGAACCTCCGGGGCAACCCTCTTGCTCGATAAGATCAATAGCAGGAGCAGAACCAGAAGCCAACTCGCCAACCTTCTTGTAGAAGCCGGCCCAGAACATATATGCACGAGCGATAAATGCCTCAGCAACATATTTGTTAGCGTGACCCGAGTTCTTCGCTGTGCTCATGAGGGTCTTAGCAGATACCAAGTCAGAGAGAATCTGAGGATAGATTGCCGTTTCAGCATCAGCCTCTTCCTTCATCTCCTCAGTAATGGTGGTAGAAGTAATCAGGGGAACATCGCCAAACAACTGTGTGAGCCAAAGCGTGTAGAGAGCACGCATGAAGTAACCTTCGCCAAGAAGCTGGTTACGCTTAGCCTCATTTCCTGTCCAGGAAACGTTATCGATGGTCTCAATCTGGTTGTTAGCACGGTTAATACCGCCATAGAGAAGGATAAATGCCTGTTGGTATTGGTCAGAGCTCATCTCAACGAGATGATGCATAGCCTTAACCTTGTTGTCCTGCAAACCACCTGAGCCATAGCAGTTGTCCGACATGACTTCCCACCAGTAGAAAGGATTCTGTGTGTCGGCATCACCACCACCCATTGTATTCATGATACTGTAGGTTGCAGTATTCAATGCCTCTACATCTCCTATCTTACCTGGGAAAGTAGCTTGTGTAGCATCGGTAACACGTGGATCGGTGTCCAACATGTCATCGCAGGATGTAAATATAGTTGCAGCAGATAAAACAGCTAACGATAATATATATTTTTTCATAATGAATTTGTCGAATTAGAATTTAATACTTGCACCAACCAAGAAAGTACGAGATGGTGGGTAGAGACCCAGGTCAATACCAGAAGCCCAGCTGTCACCACCAGCTGCATTACCTACCTCAGGATCGAGACCGGTGTACTTGGTGAATGTGTGAAGGTTCTGAGCCTGAACATAGAGACGGAGCTGCTGGAATGGGCAACCCTTCCAGAGATGCTTGAAGTCGTAACCGAGGGTTACGGTCTTGATCTTAAAGTAGTCAGCATCCTCCATGTAACGAGTAGATACATAGTTTGTATTAGCGTGACCGGTACCAGAGATACGTGGCACGTCGTTTGAGGTACCCTCACCATGCCAACGATTCAGGATAGTGGTGTCGTAGTTATGCCACCAAGAATCACTGAATGAACGGTAAGAACGCATAATCTGCTGACCAAATGCACCTGCACCGTTTACAGAGAAGTCAAGGCCCTTCCATGTCAGACCGAGGTTGATACCAAGGGTGACATCGGGGTTAGGATTACCAATCTCATGACGGTCGCAAATATCATTGCCGTCTGCGTCTTTAGCTTCTGCATAAGTAATCTTACCATCACCATTCCAGTCGTCCCAGATGCAGTCACCAGGCTGTGCACCATCAAGAACGGCCTTGCCAGCTGCGCGTGCAGCGTCGATCTCTTCCTGATTCTGCCAGATGCCGCTGTATGACATACCGTAGAAGTAACCAATAGGCTTGCCTACCTGAGCACGATAGATGTACTCTGTACCCTGTGAGAGAACGCTGCTACCACCATTAATATAACCGGTCTCGTTAGCAATACGAGTTACCTCGTTCTTGTTAGTAGCGAAGTTCACACCTACGTTGTAGCTGAAGTCCTTACCAATTCTGTCGTTCCAAGTGAGAGCAATCTCAACACCTTTATTCTCTACGTCACCACCATTGATGTAAGCAGGGTTAGTACCCTCGATGGCAATACGTGGAGCTACGATGAGCCAATCCTTAGTGGTCTTCTTATACCAGTCAAAGTTTACACCCAAACGGTTGTTGAGGAAACGGGCGTCGAAACCGAAGTCCAACTGCTCAGAAGTCTCCCATGTAACATCTGGGTTGGGTACGATATTAGCATAAGCACCTACATTGGGCTTACCATTCAAAGTGAAATCCATGCTGTCGCTGAACTTATAACCGCTATCACCATTAGAACCAGACTGAGCGATTGTTGCCATATACTGGTACTTAGCAATTCTGTTGTTACCATTCTGACCCCAAGATGCACGGATCTTCAAGAAGTCCAGCCAGCTGCTTGTCTTCTCCATGAAAGGCTCATTGCTGATGACCCAACCTGCAGAGAATGATGGGAATGTACCCCAACGTTGACCCTTATTGAAGATACTTGAACCGTCACGACGTACGGTAACGGTAGCCATATACCTCTCATTCCAGTCCCAAGTCAAACGACCGAACCATGAAGCGAGATACTCTTCATCGTTAGGACTACCACTGAGAGTAGCATTGGCAAGGTCAGTGCTGAAGTTTGCTAACCATGCAGAATTCCAATCCTTGAGCGTAGCATACTGCGAACCTTCGTTAACAGAGTTAGAACCATTGAGGTTGGCACTCCAGGCTGAGCTCTGGAAGCTCTGACCAATCATGGCGCTGATCTTATGACCAGCAATAATAGGAAGATCGTAAGTCAGGGTGTTTTCAACAGACCAGTTTGTGCTCAAAGAAGCACTCTGGCTTACACTATATGATTCCACAGTACCTGAACCTGCAGAAGGAGAACGTGGCAGACCAAGGTTGCGGTATGCACCTGAATTCCAGTTGTAGTTGAACTGAGAGCGGAATCTCAGACCCTTGATGGGCTGGATAGTGATAAAAGCAGTAGCGCTGGTGTTGATGTTGCGGCTCTCTGCTAAAGAGTTCCAGCCACCCTTCGAGAGACCTTCGTATGGGTTGTTGAACCAATAGTCGTTCCATCTGGCACCGGGAATAGGATTACCGGCTTCATCAACTGGGTTTCCATATTTACTGTAAGTATAAAGCTCGCCATTATCAGCATACATAGGTACGAGCGGGTTAGTCTGGAGCAAACCATGGATATAGCTCCAGTACATACCATCCTCAGCCAGGTCGTGGCTCTTGCTGTAGCCGATAGAGATGTTCTCACCGATGGTGATGACATCAAAGTCCTTAGCCTTCAGGAGCACATGATCGCTATTCATGCGGATGGTGTGGCGCTTGTAGTAAGAAGCCTGGTCAGCACCCATGATACCTTCGTTACCAGTATAAGTGTAAGACATGGCGAACTTGGAAAGATCAGAACCGCCAGTCAGGGTTACAGAATGATTCTGCTGGATGGCATTCTTGTTTTCGAATTCACCCCACCAGTCAGTACCTTCCCAACCGTTGGCAACTTTGTCGATAATGTTCTGTGGGATAAAATCGTTGAAATTAACTTTCTGGCCTGAAGTATTGAAACTATACTCATCCATGATTGTCATGAACTGCTTAGCGTTGAGCAACTGAGGACGCTTGTAGACGTTAGACCAACCAATAGCGCCATTGTAGGTAATCTCAACCTTACCAGCCTTACCCTGCTTGGTTGTAACCAAGATAACGCCGTTAGCAGCACGTGAACCATAGATAGCTGCCGATGCAGCATCCTTCAGCACGTCAATGCTCTCAATGTCGTTAGGGTTAATACCGTCGAGGCTACCACCAGCTACACCATCAATCACATAAAGAGGTTGAGAATCGCCGATAGTACCAATACCACGGATGTAAACCTTGTAGCCCTTACCTGGCTGCGTCGATGAACTGGTAATCTGTACACCAGGCGTGCTTGACTGCATAGCCTCGAGAGCGTTGGTGGTGTTCAGCTTGGCGATGTCTTCACCCTTTACCTGAACAGTAGCACCTGTCACCAGTTTCTTCTTCATCGTACCATAACCGATAACAACCACGTCATTCAGTGTGGTGTTGTCTTCCTGCAGTACTACACTAATGTTGCTCTTGCCAGCAACTTTAATGCTTTGGGAAACATAACCCACATAAGAGATGTTTAGAGTTGCATCAGAAGCTGCCTGAATGACAAACTCACCATTGAAGTCGGTAATAGTACCAGCATTAGTCCCCTGTACTTTAACAGTGGCACCAATAACCGGTTCACCGGCCTCATCACTTACTGTTCCTCGAACTGTCTGAGCACTCATCCCCAGAGGAATCATGCAAAGCAGGAACAGCACTACCAATGATTTTTGTAGTTTTTTAAAATTCCACATACATTTAGCTTTAGTTAGTTAATATATTAAATATGATTGAATAAATTTATTCCAGGAAAACGCTAAAATCCGCTGCAAAATTAGGTCTTTTTAAGAAAAGTATATTTATTTTATGTAACAAAAACTTTGTTTTTTGAGCGGCCTGCTTATTTATTGGTGTTTTCTGTATCAAATCATTACTATTAAGCCTATCAAAAGAACACCGATAACACTTTTTAAGACATTGTTTTGGTAAGTTTTAATCATCTTGTCATTATTTATGATTTCTTTATTATTATAATATTAAGGTACGCACGCGAGAAATACAATAATAGATTAAAAGATTGCGAAATATTTGCTTCATACTTATTTTTTTACTATTTTTGCAGCATGAAAGAAACAGTAGTACTTAAAGATTTGTCTATCGGCTATACTCAAAAAGGCAAAAGCAAGTGTGTCGCCTCTGGACTGAATGCCTCCATTTGCAAAGGAGAGCTTACCTGTCTTTTAGGACGCAATGGTATTGGCAAGTCTACCCTACTGCGCACTCTTTCTGCTTTTCTGCCTAAGCTAGAGGGTGACATCATGCTTTATAATCCCACAACACAACGGGTTGCTACTCTTTCAGACTATTCCGATAAGCAATTAAGCAAACTCATTGGTGTAGTGCTGACGGAAAAACCGGATGTACGCAATATGAGTATTGAGGAACTAGTTGGCATGGGACGTTCGCCTTATACTGGATTCTGGGGAACTTTAGATGAGGAAGACCGTCAAGAAGTGGAACGAGCTATTCGGTTGACTGGTATCGATCACCTAAAAGGACGTATGGTACACACCCTGAGTGACGGAGAACGGCAAAAAGTAATGATAGCAAAGGCTTTGGCTCAGCAAACACCTGTAATCTATCTGGACGAGCCAACAGCTTTCCTTGATTTCCCCAGCAAGGTTGAGGTTATGCAACTGCTGCGTCAGTTGGCCCAAGAGCAGCAAAAGACCATCTTTCTCTCTACGCACGATGTTGAATTGGCCTTAAAACTGGCCGACCGTATCTGGTTAATGGAGGATAAGGGGCTGCACGTGGGCACTCCTGAAGAATTGGCAGACACTGGCGTTTTAGCCAATTTCATCGAGAGGAAGGGTATCACTTTTCATCGTCAGACGATGACAATCAGTGTTACCCCGTTTACAAGCAATGCTAGCAACAAATAACTATCCCTGAGGCATCATGATAGAAGGACACGGAGACGATATCTACCGCTACGACGATCTGGTGAAGATAAACTTCAGCAGTAATGTCTATCAGCACGCTGATCATTCGCTGCTTAAACAGCACTTAATGGACCATTTTGAGCTGATAAACAACTATCCAGAGCCTCAGCCTCGTAGTTTGGAACGGTTGATAGCAATGCGTGAAGGCATCTCACCAGAAGCTGTTATGGTAACCAATGGTGCTACAGAAGCCATCTATCTGATAGCCCAATTATTTCATAATAGTGCTTCCGTCATTCCACAACCGACCTATTCAGAATATGCGGATGCCTGCCGAATGTTTGGACATATCATCTCTTATGAAAATACTGACGACTTGACCTCATTGCCTGCCGACAGAGTTTATTGGATATGCAATCCCAACAATCCTTCAGGCAATGTTCTGATGAAGGGGTTTATGGATTATATTGTACGCCGTTCACCCCGCTATACCTTTGTCGTCGACCAATCATACGAGGCCTATACCAAGGAACAACTGCTGGTTGCTCACGAAATGGTGGGACGTCCAAACCTTTTAATTCTTCATTCGTTAAGCAAGACCTATGCCGTCCCAGGACTTCGATTGGGCTATATCACCGGTGATCCAAGTGTGATTCAACTGCTCAGGGGACTCCGTCAACCATGGACCGTCAACGCTTTGGCTATAGAGGCTGGTAAATATCTGATGCGCTTCGGCCAACCTGCAATCACCAACTTGGATGCCTATCTGGATGAGACAGAACGGCTGAGACAGGCACTGCGTCAAATCAAAGGCGTTCGCGTGTTTGAAACCAAAACCAATTATATGCTCTGCGAGTTAGATAAGGGAACATCCGTGGAGCTCAAAAAATATCTTGTACATGAACACGGCATACTGATTCGTGACTGCAGCAATTTCTACGGACTAGGCAATACCTTCTTCCGAGTTGCCGCCCAACAGCCCGAAGAGAATGATGCACTTGTGGAAGCCGTACGCAGCTACATAGAGAGTCGCGATTGATAAAAAACAAAATGGAACAATTAATTCATTACTGCTGGAAGCATAAGTTATGGCCTCTGGAAGGCATGGAGACCACAGACGGACGGCACGTGGAAGTGTTAGACCCTGGTTTGCACAACCATAATTCCGGACCTGATTTTTTTAACGCCAAGGTCAAAATCAACGGCACCTTATGGGTGGGCAATATAGAGATTCATGATCGCTCATCACATTGGTATATGCATGGCCACGACAAAGATGAGCATTATAATAACGTAGTGCTACATGTCGTAGGCGAAGCAGATAGGGATGTGCAAACACAGGAGGGCCAATTCGTACCACAGATGATACTGAAAGTACCACAAAGTGTTCGTGAGAACTACGAACAATTGCTGAAAACTGACCAATATCCACCCTGCTATCGCATTATTCCCAATCTGACGAGCCTGACCATTCATTCCTGGATGGCTGCGCTTCAGACAGAACGCCTGGAACAGAAAACCATTGCTATTCACCAACGTGTAAAAGAACGGGGCGGCTCGTGGGAAGACGGCTATTTCCAGACTTTAGCACGCAACTATGGCTTTGGCATCAATGGTGATGCTTTTGAAGAATGGGCTCGACATATTCCGTTGAACGCTGTGGGTAAGCATCGTGACAACCTGTTCCAAATTGAAGCAATCTTTATGGGGCAAGCCGGATTGTTGGAGCTAGATACTATCCCTGAACGTTACCAGAAGGACGCACTCAATGAGGGCTATTTTGCCAAATTACGCAATGAATACCTCTATTTGGCACATAAATTCCAACTACAACCTATGGATGCCAAGCTATGGCGCTTTCTACGCTTGCGTCCCCAGAACTTCCCTCATATCCGCATATCGCAGTTAGCCAACCTGTATTATGAGCGAAAGGCAGGGCTATCGGAGTTGTTGGAATGTCAAGATTTGGTTACTCTCAGTGAAAAGATGTTGACACAGGTGACACCCTATTGGGAAACGCACTATACGTTTGGCTCTGAAAGTTTTAAGAACGCGAAACACCTCTCGCCATTTTCCATCAATCTGCTGATTATCAACACCTGTGTACCTTTGCTTTTTGCTTATGGACGACAGACTGCCAAGGAAGATTTGTGCGATAGGGCCTTCGATTTTCTGGAACAGTTGAAGGCTGAAAACAATCATATTATCCGCATGTGGAAAGAATGCGGACTAGACGTGAAATCTGCTGGCGATTCGCAAGCCCTTATTGAACTCAAGAAAGAATATTGTGATAAGAAGGACTGTCTGCGTTGCCGAATTGGATATGAATATTTAAAAAGAAAAAAAGAGATATGAGCAAATATGTCTATGAAACCCGCATGGAGGTGAGAGATTACGAGTGCGACATTGAGGGCATTGTGAATAATGCCAACTACCTGCATTATACTGAGCACACCAGGCACTTATTCTTAAAAGAATGTGGATTGAGTTTTTCGGAAATGCATGAAAAAGGGGTCGATGCTGTGGTTGCCCGCATGAATCTGCAATACAAGACTCCCCTGCGATGTGACGATGAGTTCATCTCACGCCTCTGGCTAGAAAAGGATGGCATCAAATACATCTTCCACCAGGACATCTTCCGTGCCTCTGACGAAGCCCTTTGTTTTCGTGGTGATATCACGCTAGTCTGCCTGGTCAACGGACGCTTGGCAGGCAGCGATGACTACGACAAAGCTTTTGCACCATATCTGCGTTAATTATCAACAAAAACATGAGTCAGGAAGAAACCTATTATACCATTGCGCTGACCCGAATAATGGGTCTTAATTCGTCTGTCGTACTACAACTCTACGAGCTGGCAGGCAGCAGTCAGACGGTCTATGAGCATCGTAAAGACATCTCCGAGATATTCCCAGAGGCTTCACCCCGGTTACGCGAGAGTCTGAAAAACTGGGACGACGCTCTGCGCAGAGCTGCTGTGGAAATGGAGTTTATCGAGAAAAATCACCTCAAGACATTTCTTCGCCTGGACCCAGACTATCCCCAAAGACTACAGGAATGTCCTGATGGCCCCGTCATTCTTTATTATAAAGGAAATGCTGACCTCAATCAGTCGTACATCCTTAATTTAGTGGGTACGCGTCATTGCACGCAATATGGTTTAGACTTAGTACGTAACTTCATACGCGACTTACGCCAATTATGTCCTAACGTACTCATCGTCAGCGGTTTGGCTTATGGTATTGACTATGCTGCCCATACCAATGCCTTGGAGCAAGGATTTGAGACTGTTGGTGTCTTGGCTCATGGATTAGACCAAATCTATCCTCCTGCCCATCGTGATGTAGCAGTAGAAATGCTGAAACACGGTGGACTCCTGACAGAATATATGACACAGACGCAAGCCTTACCCAATAATTTCCGTCAGCGCAACCGCATCGTGGCAGGAATGTGCGATGCTACTATCCTGGTGGAGAGTGCCTTCAAAGGAGGCGGACTTATTACCTGTCGGGTGGCAATGGAATATGGTCGCGATGTGTTTGCATTCCCTGGGGCAGTGGGTCAGACATATTCAGAAGGCTGTAACCACATGATACGCAACAACATAGCTGGTCTTATCACGTCAGCTTCCGACTTTTTGGAGAGTATGGGATGGAAGACGGAGAAACAGAAAACAGACACCATAGAACGTCAACTGTTTCCTGATCTGACACCTGAAGAAGCGCAGGTGGTCAGCGTTTTGCAGAAAACCAACGACCTGCCATTGAATATAATTAGTGTCAAGAGCAATATTCCCATCGGTCAACTAACTGCTTTGCTGTTCTCTATGGAAATGAAAGGCATTGTAAAGGCCTTGGCAGGTGGTGCCTACCATCTGTATAGCTAATCCTCTTCACCTACAGGTTCCACATGCACAACCACATGTGTTTCCTCACCATAATGGTTTCGCAGCAGTTGTTCTACCTCTGAAGCTTTCTGATGCGCCTCGTGTAGCGTGATATTACCATCCATCACGATATGCAGTTCTATGGCATAATGATTGCCTAGCCTGCGGGTACGTAAATCGTGTGGACGTATGACATCCGGCAGTTCGCTCACCATACTCAACATTTTATTCTCCACTTCGTCGGGCAATGATTGTTCCATCAGATCGCCAATACCATTACGCAGTAAATCGACGGCGACTTTCACGATAAAGACACCAACTACACAACTCGCCACTGGATCTAATACCGTCCAACGCTGTCCCAAAAAAATGGCACCGCCAATGCCAACTGCCGTACCAATAGACGAGAGAGCGTCACTACGGTGATGCCAGGCATTAGCCTCAACAGCCTGCGACTGCAACTGGCGAGCCTTAAGCATAGAATATTGATAAACAGCCTCTTTCAGAACCACAGACAAACCTGCTACCCACAAAGCCAGCATATCTGGGGCCTCTAATTGTCCACCTTTTGTCCAGAAAGCAATCTTCACCACACCACTATACATAATGCCTCCTGCTACAACCATCAACGACATGCCAATTATCGTCATAGCCAGCGTCTCATACTTAGCGTGTCCGTAGTCATGTGATTTATCTTGGGGCTTGCCACTGATGCGCACAAAAACCAGTACGATGACATCTGTAACAAAATCTGACAATGAATGGACGGCATCAGCAACCATTGCAGCACTATGCCCCATGATACCTGCTACAAACTTGAAGAGGACGAGTACTACATTTACTACTCCGCCCACCAACGTTACCCGATATATTTCCTTGTTTCTCTCCATTTTGTCTTAAACTGCCTGCAAAGATACGATAATTATTGATATCGTGATACTAAATAGGCAGAAATTTTGTATCTTTGCCGCCAGTAATAGAACTATTATTATGAGTAAGATGAAAAAGACTCTCTTATGTCTGTCCGCAACAGCAGCCTGCCTGATGCTGACCACTATTTTCCTGATGGCTGCCAGCCACTCAGAGGCACAAACGAAGGTGAAAACCAATAGCGGTGACAACAGCCAGTTTGTGATGATAACCGATGTTGTCCCCGACTGTATTCTGGAAATACGCTACTTCAGCACCTACAACTTTGTGGGGCGGCGCATTGACGGCTACGAACAGCCAACGGCTTTGCTGACCAAACGAGCTGCAGACAGCTTGAAAGCTGTGAGTGATGATGTTAAGAAAATGGGGTATAGGCTGAAAATATATGATGCCTATCGTCCGCAGAAGGCTGTCGACCATTTTGTACGCTGGGCTTTAGATGCCAACGACACGCTGATGAAGACCTACTTCTATCCGCAACTGCCTAAGAATGTGCTCTTTCCGCAAGGCTATATTGCCAAGCGCAGCGGACACACCCGTGGCTCTACGGTTGATTTGACGCTCTTCGACGAACGAACGGAAAAGGAAGTTGATATGGGAGGTACCTTCGACTGGTTTGGTCATGAGAGCCATCCGACCTATGGCGGTAATCCTCAAACAGGCGAATACAAAGGTGCTAAGAAGCTGACTGCCGAGCAGTTCAATAATCGCATGATACTGCGAAGGGCTATGATGCGTCATGGTTTCAAGCCAATTGACACGGAATGGTGGCACTTCACGCTAAAGAACGAGCCATTCCCAAATACTTATTTTACCTTTCCTGTGAAGCAGAAATAGTGTTATTTCTTACGCTTGGGGGAACAGGCACTATTCACGCTGCCTGCCTCTAACAGTCGCTGCTGGGCTTCCTCATAGCTCAGACCTAACATATCCTGCAACATACGAGTGCCACGATCCACCAGCTTGGCATTCGTTAGTTGCATATTCACCATACGGTTGCCCTGTACACGACCCATACGAATCATCAGCGTTGTAGAAATCATGTTCAGCACCATCTTCTGTGCCGTTCCACTCTTCATACGACTGGAGCCCGTCAAAAACTCTGGACCCACAATGGTCTCGATAGGAAAGTCGACGGCTTTAGCCAACGGCGTATTTGGATTACTGGTAATACAGCCCGTCAGCAGCCCATTCTCGCTGGCACGCTTGACGGCACCAATGACATAAGGCGTTGTGCCTGAAGCTGCAATACCGAGCACTGTATCAAGGGCTGTTGGATGATGTACCTGCAGGTCTTTCCAGCCTTGTTCCGAAATATCTTCAGCTCTTTCCACCGCATGACGCAAGGCCTCATCACCACCAGCAATAATACCTATCACCTTTGTATCAGGCACACCAAACGTAGGAGGCAGCTCGCTGGCATCCAGCACACCCAAACGTCCGCTTGTTCCTGCTCCAATATAGAACAGTCGCCCACCCTCTTTCATACGCTGCTCCACAGCCTTTACCAAGGCTTCAACCTGTGGAATGGCTCTGCGCACAGAATCGGCCACACGGCAATCTTCTTCGTTGATATGTCGCAACAGTTCGACGACCGACATCTGCTCCAGATGGTCGAAGCGCGAAGGCTGTTCTGTTATCTTATCTGTTCCCATATAAAGATGTATTATGAGGGGGCAAAGGTACATCTTTTATTTGGTTCTTCCAAATGAATTTTAAAAAATGAAGGTTTTCTTTTGTTTTTCTTTGGGTTTTCGCTACCTTTGCAAACTGAACAACTAATCATTAAAAGACATTATGAAAAAACTTGCATTACTCACGCTGCTGACAGTATTCGCATTGAATGTCTGCGCACAGAACTATCCCCCAAAAGACACACCACAATTGGAATTTGCCCTGCAACTGAAAGTAACGTTGGGCGAAGCCTATGGCATCGACAACACCCAACACGGACGACGTACGGTGATTCCCATTACTGGAGGCACCTTTGAAGGGCCGAATCTGAAAGGAACTATCGTCAATGGTGGTGCGGACTACCAGCTGAATGGTGCTGACGGACGCACGGAACTAGAAGCCATCTACTGCATTAAGACTGACGACGGCGTCTACATCCATGTGCGTAATCGCGGCATTATCGCCAGCAGCAAAGATGCCGACGGCAAGCCTTCATTCTATTTCCGTGCTGCCCCTCAGTTCGAAGCACCTGCCGACAGCAAATACGGATGGCTGAACAATGCCCTCTTTGTCTGCGCTCCAGAGTGGAGTCAGGGTTTCAACGGCATTGTACTCAATGTCTGGAAAGTAAAATAAGCGCCTAATTATTCCCAACATTCCAATTCGCCTTCCAACTCAGGAATCTGACTGCGATGGAAGGTGGGTTCCTTGATGCCTTGTCGTTTCTGATGGCGATAATCGTCGAGCAGGCGGAAAGCATAGCGACCTAACAGCACGATGGCGATAAGGTTGCAGGCGGTGAGAAATGCCATAAAGAAATCGACGATGTTCCACACCAATTCAAAACTGGCCATTGCGCCGAAGATAACCATCACGCCAGCAGAACAGATGCGATAAGCAGTCATTACCTTCGGATTTGGCGTGATAAAGCGGATATTGGCCTCGCCGTAATAATAGTTGCCAATGATGCTGGAGAAGGCAAAGAGAAATATGGCAATAGCCACAAAGATGGGACCTGCCGCACCAACCTCCGACTGCAATGCCGACTGCGTCAGGGCGATGCCATTCAACTCGGGAGTCTGATAAAGGCCGCTAATCAGGATAATAAAGGATGTACACGAGCATACCAGCAGAGTATCGGTAAAGACACCCAGTGCCTGTATCAATCCCTGTTTGACGGGATGGCTGACAGCTGCTGTTGCAGCCACGTTTGGCGCACTACCCTCACCTGCCTCGTTAGAGAAGAGGCCTCGCTTCACACCATTCATAATGGTTGCTCCGATGCCACCACCTGCTATCTGCTGAATGCCAAACGCATCGAGCACGATCACTTTGAAGACGTGGGGAATGAGGTCGTAATTCATCACGATAACCACAATGGCCAGTATCACATAACCGATTGCCATCACGGGCACCAAGACAGCACTGACATGAGCAATACGATGGATGCCGCCAAAAACGATAAACAGCCCAAGAGTTGCCAAAACAGCTCCCACCCAAATGGGAGAAAAGCCGAAAGCCTCCTGCATAGCCCCGCAGATGGTGTTAGCCTGAATGGAATTATTGGACAGTCCGAACTGACAAGTGATAAGCACGGCAAACGTGACAGCCATCCAACGCTGTTTCAAACCCTGCTGGATATAATAGGCAGGACCACCGATAAACGAATCCTTATGTTTCTTTTTAAACAGCTGGGCCAGCGTAGACTCCACGAAAGCTGTTGCCGAACCGATGAGGGCTATGATCCACATCCAGAACACGGCTCCAGGACCACCAATGGCAATTGCTGAGGCTACGCCAGCCAGATTGCCCGTACCAACACGGGTGGCAACAGAGACTGCGAAGGCCTGAAACGACGAGATGTGCTTGCGTTTGGGTTCTGATGAATTGGAGCCTTCTATGGTCTCCTTGACCTGCGATTCTACAGTATCTACTGCCGAGTCTGTGAGCAGTCGAATCATCTCGCCTACCATGCGGAACTGCACGAAGCGCGTCTTAATGGTAAACCACACGCCACAACCTACCAATGCGAATATGAGCACATAGCCCCATACGGCATCGTTCACCGATGTTATCAAGCTGTTTAGTTCCATTCTCAGGGTTTAATTAGTCGGTTATCAAGTTCATGAGCATCGGAGAGCAGATTCCAGATGGCGTCCTCAGAAAGCACACCCCGCTTCAGGTCTGCTGGCAATCGTCCTGCCTCGTCGTCGGCAAAATCCTGTTTCCACTCCTTGCTGCCATAATACTCGCTAAGTGCATAGATATCACCCTGCACCGCCTCGTAATCCTCCAGTGCTGCCGACAGGCGTATGACGGCTTTTGCCGCACGTTCCATGCGACGCTCCATGTCCTTGATTCTTTCTAATTGTTCCATATAAATGGTTAGGTAAAGTAATATATTGGTGCAAAGATAGTCTTTTCACGTGAAAAAAGACTATCTTTTGCGAAGAAAATTATTCTTTGGTCAAATCTTCTATCTGATCGATAATTTCCTGATACTGGCGCTGGGTCCTGAAATGTAGATTGAAACCGAGGACAGTACCTATGATGGCTCCAACACAACCACCCCAGAAGGCCCAAGTAGTCACTCCGTCATACTGCTGATAGATTTCATAGAAGAACCAGCTGAGCCACAGGATAATGGCAGGGATACCGAACATTAGCCAATCGCTGTCGAACTTCTTGGCCTTGGCCACTTTCTCGCGAGCCTCAATCAGGCTGCGGTTCATCAGGCCCGAGTCGCTGATTCTGTGAGTATTGTAGAAAATGGCTCCTGCACAGATCAGCATCAAGATGCAAGTGCCTATCCAGAAAGCGATAGAGATGCCAGTCAACTTGACAAAGGCCCAGTAGCCATAAGGCAGCATGAATAAGCAGACTGCCATCAAAATGTAGTTGCGGCGTGTAATGTTATTCACTTCATTTCGCATAGAACGGCGAATAATGCGGTCGTTCACTATTTCCTGTTCGCCCAGCTTCTTCTTCAAGGTGTTCAACTGCTGGCGCATATCCTCAAACTGGGTCTCGTTCATGTTGTTTTCAAAATCGTTGTTCATAATGGGTTGTGGTTTTAATCGTTCGACATTTGTTTTAATTGTTCTCTGATTCTAAACAGACGGACGCTGACGTTCTTAGTCGAGATGCCTACAATCTGGCCGATCTCCTCGTACGATAGGTTCTCGAGCCAAAGCAGGACGATAGCTCTATCGAAGGGCTGCAACTTGGAAATGCGCTTATGCAGCATATCTACCTGGCGCGTATCCTCATCACGGTCTTCAAAGAGGTTAATGTCCATAGTGAGTCGTGCTGTGGCTGTGCGGCGCTTCTTCCTGTCGAGAGAGATACAGGTATTGAGTGCCACGCGATAGATCCACGTGCGGATGTCACTGCGATGTTCGAAGCTATCAAACCCCTTCCAAAGATTCACTAGTACCTCCTGGAACAGGTCGTTCACCTCGTCGGCATCCTGCGAGAACATGTAACACACGGTGTAGATGGTGCTCTTATGTTCTGCTACGGTTTTCGAAAACTGTTGTTCTAATGTTGTCATTGTCTCATCTGTTTTTTGAATCATTTGCCCATTAGACGCAGCAAAGATACAAAAAACTACACGATTAACCAAAAATTTTTTCAGTATCAAAACCAGCCCTTAATCAGAGAAGTTAGGGCACCCAATCAGAGAGGTTAAGGCTAGCAGGGGGAAAGCTTAGGGCTTGCAGGGGAAGACATTAAGGATAAAAGGGAAAGAACAGGCATCTAACTATCGTTCGCCTATACCCAAACGATTGTGCGCCAAGACGCAAACAATCATTCGCCTATACGCAAATTCAACCGCATTTTTCGGATTAAAGGAGCCCTTTTTCAGGGTTGTATGACAATCATTCGTAGTCGTCAATGACAGAATTCATGAAGTCCATCATGGGCTTACCAGCACGAAACATGCGCTCCATCTCGTCCAACCAATCGTCACCCTCAAAGAATGTGTTTGAGACAGCGTGCCAGCAACAGTAATCTTTCAGGCGCAGATAGCTAACATGAGGCCAGTCTTTGGGGAAACCAGAAGGACAAGTCTTTAGTTTCGACAATCCAAAGCCCTGGGGTTGATCCCAACTGTCGATATTCGTTGGCTCGTTAGTATTCATGGGCTCGTCGCTACCAAAGTATTTCAAGAATTCCTTGTTCTCCACACATTTCAACCATTCGTCCGTATTTCCCATGATCTCATTGCGACATGAAGTCAGAATATTCGTGGGCAACCAATAGTTGCCTATAGCCAGCAAACAATGGTCTGGCTCCAAATGCAGATAATATCCGCCCCTTAACGCCTTTTTACTCTTGGCATTGATATAGGCGCCAAAGTGATTTTTGTAAGGTGACTTATCAAGCGAGAAGCGTGTGTCGCGATAAAAACGGTAGGTACAATCCTTCACCTGAACATGGGCTATTTCAGAATCAAACGTCATAATCCGCTCTATAACCTGCTGCACACCACGTTCAAACTCTGCCCTAACGGCCTCGTACTCCTTCTTATGCTCCTGAAACCACTCACGATTGTTGTTGGCCATCACCTGGCGCAGAAACTTCAATATACTCTTTTGATCCATAACTAATAATACTTTTTCGGTACAAAGGTACAATGTATTTTTGAAATACAAATAAAAAACGCTGCAGTTTTTCCTGCAGCGCTCTTATTATAAATAATGTACGTGCGACTTAATCAGCCAGCTTAGCCTTAATGAACTCACGGTTCAGGCGGGCGATGTTGGCGATAGTCTCATTCTTTGGACATACGGCCTCACAAGCACGGGTGTTGGTACAGTTACCGAAACCTGCCTCTTCCATAGCCATAACCATAGCCTTAGCACGACGTGCAGCCTCTACGCGACCCTGTGGAAGCAGTGCGAGCTGAGAGACCTTAGACGATACGAACAGCATCGCTGAACCGTTCTTACAAGCTGCTACGCAAGCGCCACAGCCGATGCAAGATGCGCAGTCCATAGCCTCGTCGGCATCCTCCTTAGGAATCAGGATAGCGTTGGCATCCTGAGCCTGACCTGTACGGATAGTGGTGTAACCACCAGCCTGGATAATCTTATCGAAGGCGTTGCGGTCTACCATACAGTCCTTGATTACAGGGAATGCAGCTGAACGCCAAGGCTCAACGGTAATCACGTCACCATCGTTGAAACGACGCATGTAGAGCTGACAGGTTGTAGCACCACGCTCAGTGAGTCCGTGAGGTGTACCGTTGATGTAGAGTGAGCACATACCGCAGATACCCTCGCGGCAGTCGTGGTCGAACACGAAGGGCTCCTTGCCTTCGTTGATGAGCTCCTCGTTCAGGATGTCGAGCATCTCGAGGAACGAGGTATCATCGGGAATATCGTGCATCTCGTGGGTGTCGAAATGTCCCTGGTCCTTGGGGCCATTCTGGCGCCAGAACTTTATTGTAAATGAAATATTCTTTGCCATAATTCCTTAGTTCTTATAGTTACGTGTCTGTACCTTGATAGCCTCGTACTCCAGCGGCTCCTTGATGAGCTCAGGCTCGTTGCCCTTGCCTTTGTACTCCCAGCATCCTACGTAGAAGTAGTTCTCGTCGTCGCGCTTTGCCTCGCCTTCCTCTGTCTGGTACTCCTCGCGGAAGTGACCACCACAGCTCTCGTTACGGCTCAAAGCGTCGAAAGCAACGAGCTGACCCATTGTGAAGAAGTCACGCAGGTGGATAGCCTTGTCGAGCTCGATGTTCAGACCCTCCTTCGTTCCAGGAACGAACAGGTTAGAGTCGAACTCCTTCTCCAGCTCGTGCATCTTCTTCAGACCAGTCTTCAGGCCCTCAGCTGTACGACCCATTCCAACATACTCCCACATGATGTGACCGAGCTCCTTGTGGATAGAGTCAACAGATCGCTTACCCTTGATGTTCAGCAGACGATCCATCTCAGCGTCAACAGCCTTCTCAGCCTCAGCGAACTCAGGCAGATCTGTGCTTACCTTTGGCCATACAGCCTGGTCAGCCAGATAGTTCTGGATGGTGTAAGGCAGTACGAAGTAACCATCGGCCAGACCCTGCATCAGAGCAGAAGCACCCAGACGGTTAGCACCGTGGTCAGAGAAGTTACACTCACCGATAGCGAACAGACCAGGAATAGAGGTCTGAAGCTCGTAGTCAACCCAGATACCACCCATTGTGTAGTGGATAGCAGGATAGATCATCATTGGCTTGTAGTACTTCACACCATTGATCTCGTTAGCTACATCGCCAGGGAATACGTCTGTAATCTCCTCGTACATCTCGAAGAGGTTACCATAACGCTGCATGATAACATCGATGCCCAGACGGTTGATAGACTCAGAGAAATCAAGGAATACAGCCAGACCAGTGTTGTTAACACCAAAGCCCTTATCGCAACGCTCCTTAGCGGCACGAGAGGCAACATCACGAGGAACGAGGTTACCGAATGCAGGATAACGACGCTCCAGATAGTAGTCGCGATCCTCCTCAGGAATCTCCCAACCCTGCTTGGTTCCAGCCTGCAGAGCCTTAGCATCCTCTATCTTCTTGGGAACCCAGATACGACCATCGTTACGCAGTGACTCAGACATCAGAGTCAGCTTAGACTGCTTGTCACCATGTACAGGAATACATGTTGGGTGAATCTGAACGTATGAAGGATTTGCGAAGTAAGCACCCTTGCGATAGCACTGAACAGCAGCAGAGCAGTTACAGCCCATAGCATTGGTAGAGAGGAAGTAAGCATTTCCGTATCCACCAGTAGCGATAACAACAGCGTTAGCGCTGAAGCGAACCAGCTTACCTGTCGTCAGATCCTTAGCGATGATACCACGAGCGCGGCCATCAACGATAACCACATCCTCCATCTCATAACGAGTGTACAACTTCACCTTACCGGCCTTTACCTGACAGCTTAGAGAGCTATAGGCACCGAGCAGAAGCTGCTGACCAGTCTGACCCTTTGCATAGAATGTACGGCTTACCTGAGCACCACCGAATGAACGGTTAGCCAGCATACCACCATACTCACGAGCGAAAGGAACACCCTGAGCAACACACTGGTCGATAATATTGTTTGATACCTCAGCCAGACGATAAACGTTAGCCTCGCGAGCACGATAGTCACCACCCTTTACGGTATCGTAGAACAGACGATAAACAGAGTCACCATCGTTCTGATAGCACTTAGCGGCATTGATACCACCCTGAGCAGCGATAGAGTGAGCACGACGAGGAGAATCCTGAATACACAGGTTAATCACATTGAAGCCCATCTCACCGAGTGAAGCAGCAGCAGAAGCACCAGCCAGACCGGTACCAACCACAATCACATCGAGCTTCAGCTTGTTCTTGGGGTTAACCAGACGCTGATGAGCCTTATATTCCTTCCATTTCTCAGGCACTGGACCTGCGGGAATCTTAGAATCAATTACTTTTGCCATAATCTTTTAATACTTAATTCTTAATACTTAATTACTTTCCGCAAGTTGCAGCATCTTTGCAACAATCAACTGCCTGTTGGCAGCAATCAGCAGCAGCACCATCACAGCAGAGAGAAGGGGCACAACCGAAAGCGAAGGCCAGCACTACTACGAGGAATGCCAAAATGAGCAGGGTGACATAGATGTTGCCAATGCACATCCAACGCTTCAGCCAAACCTTACCACTCCAACCGAAGGTCTGCATAGCTGACCAGAAACCATGAGAGAGATGGAACCAGAGAGCTACCAACCATACGATGTAAAGCACTACGAACACTGGATTAGAGAAAGTCTCCTTAATCCAACCGAAACCATCGGCAGGACTCAATGATGTCTCCATGCCTGTCAACTCTGCAAACATCATGTTCCACCAGAAGTTAAACAGGTGCAACAACAAGCCCAGGCAGATAATAATACCCAGCACGAGCATGTTCTTAGATGCCCACTCCACCTTGCCAGCATTTACCGTTGTTGCCACATCGTAGCGGTTGTTGCCACGAGCAGTACGGTTCTGCGCTGTCAAAATGAACGCATAGACGATGTGAATCACAGCCAGAGCAGCCAAACCCAATGTAGCCACTACGGCATACCAGTTGGCACCCAGCAATTCGCAAATCATGTTGTAAGCCTCACCAGAGAACAGCGCGACAATGTTCATGCAACCGTGGAACGTCAGGAACAGAATCAGCGCAACACCCGTTACGGACATTACAACTTTTCGACCAATTGATGAATTAAATAACCACATAAATTGAAATTGAATTATTAATAGTTTTGAAATTAAAAATACATAAGAATAGGTATCACGCGTACGTTTAGGCTACAAAGGTAATTAAAAAAGATGAATTTCGCAAACGTTTTCGTAAAAATATATTTTATTTATACGAAATCCATTTGAATATTTGGCTTTTTACTCACTTATTCGTACCTTTGCAACGTATAAAAACTAGAAACTATGAAAGAGAACATCGCCATCTATACGCTTACTTCTGAGTTGCATGATGAAGAGGCTGTGAGTGCTGTAACCCGTGAATTTCTTACAAGTCTGGGTGTTGAGTATGAATTCAAAGGCAATGACTATAACGACTACGGTTCGGCTTGTCTTAACTTGATTTATGTAAGAACTGGAGGCACAGAAGGAATATTTCTCCAACTTCTCCCAAAACTACAAGCTAAAAGCAAAAGGCCGTTCTATCTTCTGACATCAGGGAAGAGTAATTCGCTGGCGGCTTCGATGGAGATTCTTTCTTATCTGCGTCAGCACGACATCAAAGGCGAAATCATTCATGGCAGTTCTGAATATATCGCTCAACGCATCATCTTGCTCAAAAACGTAGAAGAGGCTCATCGCATATTGAATGGAGCACGATTGGGTATTATCGGAAAGCCATCAGACTGGTTGATATCCAGCCATGCAGACAAGGAGCAGGTGAAAAATCGTCTAGGTATCGAATTGATAGATATCCCTATGGATGTGATGTACAGAAATCGTAACATTTACGAGGCCCTGAAGTCTATTATTACTGAATATCAGTTGCAGGGTTTTACGCTTCGTTGCTTCGATCTGCTTACAACACTGAAGGATACTGGTTGTCTGGCTCTTGCCAAACTAAACGCTGAAGGTTATGTGGCTGGGTGTGAAGGCGATGTACCTGCTATGCTGACGATGATGATTGTTCGATCACTATTAGGCATTTCTGGTTTCCAAGCCAACCCTTCGAACATCAATCCAGAAACTGGCGAGATGCTGTTTGCCCATTGTACCATTCCTCTTAATATGGTGGAACGTTACGAACTGGACACCCACTTTGAATCTGGTATTGGTGTTGGTATCAGAGGCTATATGAAGGAAGGACCTGTTACTGTCTTCAAGGTTTCTGGCAATCTCCAACGCTATTTCATCGCAGAGGGTATGCTGGTTCGTAATCAGGCTAAACCAGATCTTTGTCGTACACAGCAAGTCATCCAACTGTCAGACAAGAGTTTGGTTCAATATTTCCTGACTAACCCCATTGGTAATCATCACATCATCATGCCTGGTCATCACAAAGAACTACTTGAAAAGATTCTGATGTAACTTTCTTGGTGAGTTTTTTGGGTTTTTACTCGCTTATTCGTACCTTTGCAGCATGATTCTAAAGTATGATGTGATTGTGATTGGTGGTGGACATGCCGGATGTGAAGCTGCAACGGCTTCTGCCAATATGGGTGCTAAGACGCTGCTGGTCACGATGGATATGAACAAGATTGCACAGATGTCGTGTAATCCTGCTATTGGTGGTATTGCGAAAGGACAGATAGTTCGCGAAATAGATGCTTTGGGTGGGCAGATGGGACTCGTTACAGATGCTACAGCCATCCAATTCCGTATGTTGAACCGCTCGAAAGGCCCTGCCGTTTGGAGCCCTCGTGCCCAATGTGACAGAGGAAAATTTATCTGGAAATGGCGCTCAGTATTGGATGCAACCCCCAATCTCGATATCTGGCAAGACCAGGCAGATGAACTGCTCGTTGAGGATGTTGTTGTGGCACAACAACAAACAAAGCGCGTGGTTGGTGTGAAGACTATTTGGGGTGCTGAAATCAGGGCAAAGGCTGTCATCATTACCGCAGGCACCTTCCTGAACGGTTTGATGCATATAGGTAGAAAGATGGTGCCAGGAGGACGTATCGCAGAACCTGCAGTACCTCACTTTACTGAAAGCATTACTCGTCACGGTATCCGTTCTGCCCGTATGAAAACGGGTACTCCTGTCCGTATCGACAAGCGAAGCGTTCATTTCGAGGATATGGAACGTCAGGATGGCGAAAACGGCTATTATAAGTTCTCGTATATGGGAGAACCTCGTCCTTTGCAACAGTTGCCCTGTTGGGTATGCTATACTAACCCTGACGTACATCAGACATTGCTGGGAGGATTAGATGATTCACCACTCTATAACGGACAGATTCAATCGATAGGTCCTCGTTATTGTCCTTCGATAGAAACCAAACTCGTCACCTTCCCTGATCGTCCACAGCATCTTCTATTCTTAGAACCAGAAGGTGAAGATACCAACGAGATGTATCTGAATGGATTCTCATCGAGTCTGCCAATGGATGTACAAATAGAAGCTCTGAAGAGAATTCCTGCTTTGAGAGACATCAAAGTCTATCGACCAGGCTATGCTATTGAATACGATTTCTTCGACCCAACACAATTGAAACACTCGTTGGAATCAAAAATCATCAATGGACTCTTTATGGCAGGTCAGGTAAATGGCACTACTGGTTATGAAGAAGCTGGAGGTCAAGGAACATTGGCTGGCATTAATGCGGCCCTTTCCGCTGGTTCTGTAGGTTGCTGTGGCACAGCAACAAACGGAACCTTCGAACTGAAACGCGACGAAGCCTATATTGGGGTACTGGTAGATGATTTGGTAACTAAAGGTGTAGATGAACCATATCGTATGTTTACATCACGAGCCGAGTATCGTATTCTGCTGAGACAAGACGATGCAGATGCACGTTTAACAGAGAAAGCCTACGAACTTGGAATAGCTAAAAGAGAGCGATATGACTGGTGGATAGAAAAGAAAAACTCTATCGAAAGAATCGAAAAGTTCTGTCGCAACTATGCCATAAAACCCAAAGTGGTCAATGGTGCCCTTGAAGCTTTAGGCTCTACCCCACTCGTCTATGGCTGTAAACTGGAAGACTTGGTGGCACGTCCAGAACTGAACTTTGAAAAACTTCAGGAAATCGTTCCGGAGTTCCGCGAAGTCATCGGACAGTTACCAAACCGACAAGAAGAGATAGCGGAAGCAGCAGAAATACATATCAAGTATAAAGGATATATTGAACGTGAACGAATGGTGGCAGACAAGATGCACCGTTTAGAGAACATCAAGATAAAAGGTAAGTTCGATTATCCCAATCTTTCTGCCATCTCAACAGAGGCAAGACAGAAACTTGAAAAGATTCAGCCAGAAACATTGGCACAAGCCAGTCGAATTCCTGGAGTATCACCTAGCGATATTAATGCTATGCTAGTGTTGCTGGGGCGATAGGTTTCACGTGAAACATCAATTCGTCTATTCATTTAATAATAACGATAAAACCAAGAGATTATGAACAAACAATTACTGATTGACAATCTGCGCTGCGTGCCAGATTTTCCAAAGAAAGGTATTAACTTTCGTGATGTCACAACACTTTACAAGAATGCTGAATGCATGAAAGAAATGCTCGACGAAATGGAAAGACTCTACAAAGACAAAGGAATCACCAAGATTGTTGGAGTAGAAAGTCGAGGTTTTGTGATGGCTTCAGCGTTAGCAGGAAGATTGGGATGTGGTGTGGTGTTAGCTCGCAAACCAGGCAAACTACCCGCTACTGTGATTAAAGAATCATTCTCGAAAGAATACGGCGTGGATACCGTAGAAATGCATCTAGACTCAATCGATCAGGATGATGTCGTCTTAATACACGACGATTTGTTGGCAACTGGCGGTACAGCTAAAGCAGCCTATAAGCTTGTGCAACATTTCAACCCCAAGAAGATATACATGAACTTCATCATTGAAATCACAGATGAAGGATTGCGTGGACGAGATTTGTTTGACGGTATTGAGTTAACAACATTAATTACCGTTTAACTGTTTCACGTGAAACACGGCGTATGACAAAGGAAGAGAATGAGACACGATTAGAGAAACTAAAGGCTATTGTAAGGGCGTTACCTGAAAAGCCTGGCAGCTATCAGTATTACGATGCTGAGGGCACGATTATCTATGTTGGTAAAGCCAAAAACCTGAAGGTTCGTGTCTCGTCCTACTTCCATTCAGAAGTTGATCGCTTCAAAACAAAAGTGCTGGTATCAAAGATATACGATATCAGCTATACGGTTGTTAATACAGAAGAAGATGCATTATTGCTAGAAAATGCGCTGATTAAGAAATACAATCCTCGATATAATGTACTTCTGAAGGATGGCAAGACCTACCCTTCTATCTGTATTACGAAGGACTATTTACCACGTATATTCCCAACCAGAACCATCAATAAGAAATCAGGAACATACTACGGTCCTTATTCTCACGTAGGTACGATGCATGCGATGATAGAACTCATCAAGAAACTATACCATCCTCGAACCTGTAAACAGCCACTTTTACAAGAGGGTATTGAGAGTGGTAAATACCAGGTTTGCTTGGAATATCATATCAAGAATTGTGCTGGACCATGCATTAAAAAGCAATCGTGGGAGGATTATCAGAAGAACATCGATCAGGCTCGTGAAATACTAAAAGGAAACACCAGACAAGTATTGCGTGAGATGAAAGATGAGATGATGAAACTAGCAGAAGAACTTCGTTTCGAGGAGGCAGAAGAGGTCAAAAGACGCTATCTTTTGATAGAACAGTTTGTAGCTAAAAGCGAGGTGGTTAGTCATACGATTGACAACGTTGATGTGCTCTCAATTACCAACGACGAAAAGGTGGCATTCATCAACTTTATCCACGTATCAAATGGTCAGATTAACCAGTCGTTTACCTTTGAATATAAGAAACGTTTGGAAGAAACTGACAGCGAACTTTTACAGTTGGCTATCGTTGAAATGCGTGAGCGTTTCAAGAGTCATGCGAAGGAGATTATTCTGCCCCAGGAAGTAGATATTGATCTAGAAGGAGTAACCATTACGATTCCTCAGCGAGGTGACAAAAAAACGTTGCTAGAGCTATCGATGCTTAACGGAAAACAATACAAATTCGACCGTTTAAAACAGGCAGAAAAGCTGAATCCTGAGCAGAAGCAAGTGCGACTGATGAAGGAGCTGCAAGACCTGTTGCATCTACCCAAACTACCCTATCAGATAGAATGTTTCGACAACTCGAACATCTCAGGTACGGACGCTGTTGCTGCTTGCGTTGTCTTCAAGAAAATGAAGCCCTCTAAACAGGATTATCGCAAATATAACATCAAGACAGTTGTTGGTCCTGACGATTATGCGTCAATGAAAGAGGTTGTTTACAGACGTTATAAACGCCTTTTAGAAGAGGAACAACCCCTACCCGACCTCATTGTGGCTGATGGTGGCAAAGGACAAATGGAGGTGATTCGACAGGCCGTGCAAGACGAATTAGGACTCGATATTCCTATTGCCGGATTAGCCAAAGACGATCGTCACAGAACGAACGAATTGTTGTATGGTTTTCCACCAAGAGTGATTGGAATGAAAGACACAAGCGAGCTGTTCAGAGTATTGACTAAACTCCAGGATGAGGTACACCGCTTTGCTATAGAATTTCATCGAAACAAGCGTTCTAAGCGCGCTTTACAATCAGAACTGGATAGTATCAAGGGGATAGGACCAAAAACGCGTGACGACCTTTTAAATGCCCTCAAATCAGTAAAGAAAATCAAGGAGGCACCTTTGGATAAAATAGTTGAAATTATAGGGGCATCAAAAGCGAATATAGTATACGCTTATTTTCATCAAGGAGAAGAACAATAAAGAGCTACAAGCTCAATATTTATTCCCAACGTGGGAACATTTTATTCCCAGTATGGGAACAATTCATTCCCAACGTGGGAATTTTTTCTTTACCTAAGATTTGGTAGTATAAAAAATAGTTCGTATCTTTGCAGACATGAGAGCAGTTATCCAACGAGTCAGTCGTGCTAGCGTCACCATCGAAGGCGCTGTTAAGAGCCAGATAAAGCAGGGTTTTTTAATACTGCTAGGCATCTGCGATGAGGACACGATGGAGGATGTCGACTGGCTGGTCAAGAAGATAGCTAATCTGCGCGTGTTTGGCGATGAGAATGACGTCATGAACCGTTCGATACTCGACGTGCAAGGCGAAGCATTGGTGGTGAGCCAGTTTACACTCTATGCCAGCTATAAAAAAGGTAATCGACCCTCGTGGTTCCGTGCTGGTTCTCACGAGCATTCTATCCCACTCTACGAGGCCTTCTGCGCACAGCTTTCCGCAGCTATTGGTAAAGCTGTTGGCACAGGAGAATTTGGTGCTGACATGAAAGTAGAACTGCTCAATGATGGACCAGTAACCATCTGTATGGACACTAAGAACAAAGAATAAAAGCATGAAGAAATACTTAAGAGAAATAGAGGTTTCAGGCCTGATATTAGTCATCATTGGTATTGTGTTCTCGTGGATATGGGGCGCCAATTTTGGCATGTGGCCTTGTCTAGTAGGACTATTCCTTTGGCTTGTCACATTTTTATATAAAGCGTTCAGGTGGAATGAATATGCTCGCGAGAATAAGCAGAATATCATCATACTATTGATAGCCACCATCTTACTAATCCTTCAAATGCTGATGAGACAATGACTATTAAAGAGGCGCAACTAGCTGTAGATCAATGGATTAAGACGTATGGAGTACGCTATTTTTCTGAATTGACCAATATGGCTGTTCTTACAGAGGAAGTTGGAGAATTGGCAAGAGTAATGGCTCGAAAATATGGTGATCAGAGCTTTAAGGAAGGCGAAAAAGAGAACCTGGGTGAAGAGATGGCTGATGTGCTTTGGGTTCTGCTGTGCCTGGCTAATCAAACAGGTGTCGACCTGACAGAAGAACTGAAGAGGTCGATAGATAAGAAGACTAAACGCGACGCTGAACGTCATAAGAATAACGAGAAACTAACAAAATAAGTAATTAGTAACTAAAATTTAAGAACTATGGGTGAACATTGTAATTGTGGACATGAGCATCATCATCACGACGATGCACAACATTTTGAGGACATGTATCAGCAGGCTCTTAACCTTTACAACTTCGACATCAAAGATGAGGATGTAAAAGAGGCTGTTAAGAAGATTATCGCTGAGAAGGTTCCTGAGAACGATACTGAAGAGGTAAAGAAATTCATGTTTGCTTCTATCGAGTTGACAACACTTACAACACAAGACTCTGACGAAAGCGTGCTGAAACTGGTTGAGAAAGTGAACGCTTTTGCGCATGAATATCCTGATATGCCACATGTAGCAACTATCGTTACCTACCCTCGTTTCGCTAAACTAGTAAGTGAATCTTGCGAGGTTGAAGGCGTTATTCCAACTGTTGTCAGTGGTGCATTCCCATCTTCACAGGCTCTGATGGAAATCAAGGTTGCTGAAACAGCACTTGCTATCAAGGATGGTGCCAAGAATGTAGACATCGTGATGCACGTTGGTGAGTTCCTGGCTGGTGATTACGAGACTGTTTGCGACGAGATTCGAGAACAGAAAGCGACCTGTGGAAAGGTACCTATGAAGGTGATTCTGGAAACTGGTGACTTAGGTTCTTGTGCCAACATTAAGAAGGCGTCTATTCTGGCTATGTATGCTGGTGCTGACTACATCAAGACCTCAACAGGTAAGGAGAAAGTAAGTGCTACACCAGAGGCTGCTTACGTGATGTGTCAGGCTATCAAGGAGTACTTCCAGAAGACTGGTATCCGCATTGGTTTCAAGCCTGCTGGTGGTATCAACACGATGACAGATGCCCTCACCTACTACACCATCTACAAAGAGATTCTGGGTGAAGACTGGATGAACAACTATTACTTCCGATTAGGAACCAGTCGACTGGCCAATCTCGTGCTCAGCGAACTGGAAGGTAGAGAAGTCAAGTTCTTCTAAACAAAAAAGGCGACCTCAACGGGTCGCTTTTTTGATTTAGTAATTGCGTTGAACCACGTAATCGACATAGGCTGTCAAGGATTCCTTGATGGCCTTTTCCTTCACGTTTTCATCGATATATTTCATACAGGTCTGACTAAACTCCGACATCTTCTGCTCAGCATATTCAATGCCTCCTTGCTGCTTAGTAAACTCCACCAAAACAGCTATTTCATCAGGGTTGATAGTACCTGCTTTCACCTTACGAGCCAATGTATGCATCGCCTCAAAATCAGTATTATTCAATGCATAAATAACAGGCAATGTCAGCTTACCTTCAGTCATATCGTTACCTGTAGGCTTACCTATCTCCTTAGAATCGAAATAATCGAAGATATCATCACGAATCTGGAACATAATTCCCAGATTCTGACCAAACTGACGTGCTTTCAGCATTTCCTCTTCAGAAGCACCACCTGATAAAGCACCAATAGCGGCACATGCCTCAAACAAGGCTGCGGTTTTTTGGTTAATTACCTGATAATAAACATCTTCCGAAATTTCTTGATTCTGAATATTAGACAACTGAAGTATTTCTCCAGCAGCTAAGGTACGACCGAGTTCTGCCAAATATTCAATGATACGCTGGTGTCCAGTATACGACACGTGAAGCAAAGCGGTTGACAAGATAAAATCGCCAACTAATACAGCTACCTTATTATTATATGTAGCATTAAGAGATGCCTGTCCTCTGCGTTCTCCACTTTCATCTACCACATCATCGTGCACTAACGAGGCTGTATGCAATAACTCAAGACCAACGGCAGAATGCTGGGTAACAGCACTAATTTGACCAAAATTACGTGCCATCAACAAAGTCAGAATGGGTCGCATGCGCTTACCTCCACGCTGACGGATATGAGCTAAAGCAGAGCCTAACATACCATCGTCGTGACTCAAAGCACTTTGGAAAAGGGCGATAAAATCGTCCAAATCCTTCATGATTGGTTGCTTAATGATGCTTAAATAATCCATATCAAACACTATTTTGATGCAAAATTAATGAAAATAATTGGATAGTAGCCATTTTTTTAGTAATTTTACGCGAAAATTCACAATTGGTTATGGAAAAGCTATTCCTTTTAGACGCTTACGCGCTCATCTATCGTTCGTATTACGCATTCATCAAGAATCCGCGTATCAACTCAAAAGGCCTGAATACATCGGCTATTATGGGCTTTCTGAATACATTGCAGGAGGTACTCACCAAGGAACAACCTACACATCTAGGTGTAGCCTTCGATCCACATGGTCCTACTTTTCGTAGTGAGGCCTACCCTGCATATAAGGCGCAACGCGAAGCAACGCCAGAGGATATCAAGCAATCAGTACCTATTATCAAAGATTTATTGAAAGCCTGGAATATCCCTATTCTTGAGGTTGAAGGATTCGAGGCAGATGATGTGATTGGTACTTTAGCGACAAAAGCAGGTCAACAAGGTATCGAGACCTATATGCTGACTCCTGATAAGGATTATGGACAACTGGTAAGAGATAACGTGTTTATCTATCGTCCTCGACACGGTGGTGGCTATGAAGTGATGGGTCCAGAAGAAGTGAAAGCAAAATATGCCATTCCATCAACAGAAGCTGTCATCGATTTGTTGGCATTGATGGGTGACTCAGCTGATAACTTTCCTGGATGTCCAGGTGTTGGTGAGAAGACTGCTGTCAAACTGATCAATGAATTTGGAACTGTAGAAGAATTGATTAGTCGTACTTCAGAAATCAAAGGAGCACTTCAGAAAAAAGTAGAGGAACATGTCGACGATATCAAGCTCTCGAAATTTCTGGCAACTATCAAAACGGATGTTCCCATCGAACTCAAGATGGACGAGTTGAAGGTTTCGCAACCCAACGATGCTGAACTCGCCAAACTCTTCGAAGAATTGGAGTTGAAGAGCCTTGCGAATAAAATTCTTAAAAAAAGTGAAGTAAAGCAAAAACCTGCTAATCAACAACTCGATCTCTTTGCAGAATTTGCGCCCGAAGGGACGGATGAACCAAAATTCTCGAGTTTTGAGAGCCTAAAAACGGTACCTCACGAATACAAACTCGTTGATAATGAGGAAGATATAAAGAAAATTTATGACTTTTTTAGGACAAAAGATTTTCTCGTTCTAGATACGGAAACCACTTCAACCTCTGCAATTGATGCAGAATTGGTGGGTTTGAGCTTCTCTGTAGAGGAACATAAGGCATTTTATGTGCCCATTCCTGCCAATCGTGAAGAAGCGTTGCGAATTGTTAATATCTTTAAACCGCTCTATGAAGACGAGCATATTTTGAAGATTGGACAAAATCTGAAGTACGATCTCGAGGTGTTGCGAAATTATGACATCGAACTGAAAGGTAAGATGTGGGACACGATGATAGCCCACTATCTCATCCAACCAGAACTTCGTCATAATATGGATTATATGGCTGAGGTCTATCTGCATTATCAGACAATTCATATCGATGAGTTGATTGGACCTAAGGGTAAGAACCAGCGTTCGATGCGAGACCTCTCTCCTACCCTCGTCTATGAGTATGCTTGCGAGGATGCTGACATCACGTTGCAACTGAAAAACAAACTTGAACCAGAACTGAAGAAGTACGATTGCGAAGACCTCTTTTATAATATAGAGATGCCTTTGATGCCCGTTTTGGCTGAAATGGAGATGAATGGTGTCTGTCTGGATACACAATCGTTGGCTGAAACTAGCAAGCAGTTTACTGCTCGAATGAATGAAATCGAACAGCGAATCTATGAGTTGGCTGGCGAACATTTTAATATTGCATCGCCCAAACAAGTGGGTGAAATTCTGTTCGATAAACTCAAGATTGTCGAGAAGGCCAAGAAAACGAAGACAGGTCAGTATGTCACCTCTGAGGAAGTACTGCAACAACTGAAGAATAAGCATGAAATCGTGGCTGATATCTTAGAGCATCGTGGGTTGAAAAAGCTGATTGGTACCTATATCGATGCATTGCCCAAGCTGATAAACCAGCGTACTGGTCATATCCATACCTCTTTCAATCAGACGATTACAGCAACAGGACGTCTCTCGTCTTCTGATCCCAACCTTCAAAATATTCCCATTCGAGGTGAAGATGGAAAAGAGATTCGCAAGGCCTTTATTCCTGAACCAGGTTGTCTGTTCTTCTCTGCTGACTACAGCCAGATTGAGCTCCGCGTGATGGCTCATCTGTCGCAGGATCCGCAGATGATTGAAGTGTTCCGTGAAGGTAAAGATCTGCATGCTGCTACAGCTGCGAATATCTACAAAAAGCCCATCGAAGAAGTGACTCGTGATGAACGCACCAAGTCGAAACGAGCCAATTTTGGTATCATTTATGGTATCACAGTCTTTGGTTTGGCTGAACGTTTGGATATCCCTCGCGAAGAAGCTAAGATGCTGATTGACGGATACTTCCAGACCTTCCCACAGGTACATGACTATATGGAACAGTCGAAGGAAACAGCTCGTCAGCAAGGTTACGTTACTACCCTCTTCGGACGTCGTCGTTATCTGCCGGATATCAATTCAGCCAATAGTGTTGTTCGTGGTTTTGCTGAGCGTAACGCCATCAATGCCCCGATTCAGGGCACCGCTGCAGACATCATCAAGGTTGCTATGATTCACATCTTCCAACGGTTTAAAGCAGAAGGAATCCGTTCAAAGATGATTCTTCAGGTACACGACGAACTCAACTTCTCCGTACTGCCTGAAGAGAAAGAAAAAGTAGAGCGTATCGTGATAGAAGAAATGCAGAACGCCTTCCAAATGCAAGTCCCCTTAGTCGCTGATTCCGGCTTTGGAGAGAACTGGCTCGAAGCACATTAAAACGGTGGGTTCATTTTCTGACACTGTCATTTGTCAGAATTGTCAGAAAATCAAGAAACTCATCAATCAGCAACATGCCGTTTGGCTATCAACGATATTATGTTTCAATGGTCACGATATTACGTTTCTCTGCCCAGGGAAAAATATTAGTCTCTTAAAATCAGTGACTCTGCGAACTTGTAGATAATGATACCTGTTGTTACAGAGACGTTCATAGAGTGTTTTGTACCAAGTTGAGGAATCTCTAAGCAACCATCTGAGGCGTCTACTACTTCCTGGTGGACGCCTTTTACTTCGTTACCCATCACTACAGCATATTTTAAGCCACGCTGAGGTACGAATGTCTGTAGTTTGGTACTATGTTCCACCTGCTCGACAGAAAGCACCGTATAGCCCAAGTTTTTGAGTTCTTCGACAGCCTCTAATGCAGTCTTAAAGTACTTCCAACTAACACTTTCTTCAGCACCAAGCGCAGTCTTATGTATTTCCGTTGATGGAGGTGTCTGACAAATACCACACAGATAGACTGCTTCTACTCGAAAAGCATCACATGTACGAAAAACGCTGCCTATATTATACATTGATCGTACATCGTCCAATACCACTATTAATGGCAGCTTTTCAGCCTCACGATATTCCTCTACCGTCAGGCGCTTCATTTCTATGGTTCTTATCTTTCGCATAAGTGTTGATAACTATGTGGATAACGTGTGCAAAGTTACGAAATAAATCACAATTAATAATTCTATCGACACGAAGAAAGTTAATAATTAGCATAAATTGTAGGGTTTTCCTTCACTTTTCCACCGTTTTTTTAGGAAAAAAGATATAAACTTATTAATTTTGCACC
>CAMUYR010000002.1 GCA_947164965.1 uncultured Prevotella sp.
TTTATATGAGGTGATACTTAAAAAAACGTAAATAGATAACCAAAATTTGTTCAGATGGAAAAGAAAAAGGAGTTGCGATTTCTCGTAACTCCTTGATTTCTAAGGCGCTTCAGGATGGGCTTGAACCAACGACCCCCTGATTAACAGTCAGGTGCTCTAACCAACTGAGCTACTGAAGCAAAGCATCTGATTTCTCATTTGCGGGTGCAAAGGTAAGACAATTTTTTGATTCCTGCAAACTTTTTGGCAAAAAAATTCACGGAATGCGTATTTTTTTGTAATTTTGTCGCCGAAATCATAAAAAAGAAGATGAAAAAAAGTGTTTTAATATTGATAAGTGCCTGTATGATGGGGCTGACTGCACAAGCGCAGGGAGCCAAGAATCATAATCTGGAGGTAGCTAAGAATCTGGAAATATTCAATGCGCTCTACAAAAATCTGGATTTGATGTATGTGGACACGTTGGATGCCAACAAGGTGATAACGAAAGGCATTGATGCTATGCTGGCATCACTAGACCGCTATACAGAGTATTATCCTGAGGAGCGCCAGAAGGAACTGAAGACAATGCTGACGGGTAAGTATGCAGGTGTGGGTGCGCTGATACGCTATCACCAAAAGCTGAAGCGGGTGGTTGTAGAGGAGCCATACGAAGGCATGCCTGCTGCCGAAGCCGGTCTGAAGAAGGGTGACATCATCCTGCAGATAGACGACTCGCTGATGACAGACAAAGGAACCAACTACGTGAGCAGCCATCTACGTGGTGAGCCTGGCACTACTTTCATGCTGCAAATACTGCGTCCATCGACAAATAAGAAGATGAAATTCAAGATTACACGCAGAAGCATTAAGATGCCTGAGATTACATGGTATGGCATGCTGGATAATGGTGTAGGATATATCAATCTGAACACTTTTACGGGTGAGCCTTCTAAGCCGATGCGTCTGGCTTTTGTCGATCTGAAGAAGCAAGGAGCCAAGAGTCTGGTACTGGACTTGCGTAACAACGGTGGCGGATCGCTGTCTGAATGTGTGGATATTCTGAATATGTGGGTGCCCAAAGGCGTGAAGATTGTAGAAACGAAAGGTAAGCTGAAGCGTGCCAACTCAGAATACAAGACTCGACTGGAGCCTACAGACACTGTAATGCCCATCGTGGTGTTGGTAAACCGTGAGACGGCATCGGCATCGGAAATCACGAGTGGAGCGCTGCAAGACTTAAAGCGAGGAATAATAATAGGTACGCGTACTTATGGTAAAGGGCTGGTACAGGTGCCAAATATCGACCTACCCTACAATGCCAATCTGAAACTGACCACCTCGCGCTATTATCTGCCCAGCGGACGCGGCATCACATTTGAAGAAGGCATTAAACCTGACGTAGAGGTGAAACCCGACACGATGGCTAATGTGACGGTATACCTGAACCGACTGGATTCGACGGAGGCCGCATTCGACTATGTGGTGGACTATATTGCAAAACACCCCACTATTGCTCCCGCCAAGGACTTCCGTCTTACAGATGCTGACTATGAGGACTTCAAACAGCGGGTGATCAAAGCTGGTTTCACCTACGACCAAGTGAGCAAGAAACAGTTTGAAGAGTTAGTAAAGGCAGCTAAGTTTGAAGGCTATTACGACGATGCCAAGGCTGAATTCGAGGCATTGAAAGCAAAAATAGACCATCACGACCTTGCACGTGATTTGGATGCTCACCGCGATGAGATCCAATTGCTGTTGGAACAGGAGATAGTTGGTTCATATTACTATCAGGCCGGTCAGCTGAAATTAGGCATGCGCAACGACAAAGTATTGGACAAAGCCCTTCGTATCTTGAACACTGACGGCGAGTATGAACGCATCCTAAAACGTGAACAAGCGGAAAAATAGGAATATTAAACGGCAAAAAACGCCTGTTATCTGTTAAATAACCAAAAAATCGAAAAATAAGATGATTTAGGCTTGGAAATAGAGAATATTCTTCGTAATTTTGCACTCGCACACAACTAGTAATTTTAATCTATATTTATCATTTTCCTCGAGGTTAAGCTGTCTGTGAAGACAGCTTAACTTTTTTATGTCATCTCAAGGCAGAAAATCAAAAAAATCAAAGCATCTGCATGAGTTCCTTCATACCCTCAGAAGCACCCTTCTGAATCTGCTTGACACCATTACCCGCACTGATGGGGTTGGGGTCGATAAGATAGATGGGAGTGCCTGGACGAACGTAATGGATAAGGCCTGCTGCCGGATAGACATTGAGCGAAGTGCCAATGATGATGAAGATGTCAGCCTCCTGACATTCCTCGGCAGCAACGGTAATATTTGGGACAGCCTCGCCAAAGAACACAATAAACGGACGTAACAATGATCCGTCGCCAGCCTTTGTGCCTGGTTCAATCTCACAATTCTCAGGCGTCAGCTGCTGCTGATAGCGAGGATCATCAGGATCGTTGCTCGAACAAACCTTCATCAACTCGCCATGCAAGTGAATCACATGAGTAGAACCTGCCTGCTCATGTAGATTGTCTACATTCTGCGTCACCACCGTCACATTGTACTTCTTTTCGAGTTCTGCCACCAAGCGATGACCTTCATTAGGCTTTACACCCCAGCACTTCTTGCGTAACATGTTGTAGAAATTAGTTACAAGAGTGGGGTCGTTAAGCCAACCTTCGTGAGTAGCTACCTGCTGAACAGGATACTCTTCCCACAAACCATCAGCATCGCGGAAAGTCTTCAGTCCACTTTCCACAGACATGCCTGCACCAGTTAAAACTACTATCTTTTTCATATACTTAAGTATTAAGAATGCACAAAATTAGTAATTTTTCCCGAAATATCGCACGAAAATCATGGATTATTTGTAACTTTGCAGCCGTTTTTATAATAATAAGGTATAATAAGACATGGATAAAGTAAGTTACGCATTAGGTATTGGCATCGGTCACCAGTTGGCAAACATGGGTGGCCAGGAGCTGAATATCGATGATTTTGCCCAGGCCGTAAAGGATGTTCTGGGTGGCAAAGAGTTGAAGATAAAGAGCAGCGAGGCTCAAAAGATTGTCCAGGATTTCTTCGCTCAGCAGGAAGAGAAAATTAACAAACAGCGCCAGGAAGCTGGTAAGATGCATAAGGAGGCTGGTGAGAAGTATCTGGCCGAAAACGCTAAGAAAGATGGCATCATAACCCTGCCTTCAGGTCTGCAGTATCAAGTGCTGCAGGAAGGTAATGGTAAGAAGCCTTCAGCTGAAGACAGTGTGAAGTGCCACTATGAGGGTTTCCTCATCGATGGTACTGTGTTCGATAGCAGCGTGCAGCGTGGTGAGCCCGCAGTATTTGGACTTCAGCAAGTGATTGCAGGTTGGACAGAAGGTCTGCAGCTGATGCAGGAGGGTGCCAAGTATCGTTTCTTCATCCCCTACCGCCTGGCATATGGTGAGGGTGGTGCAGGCAGCTCTATTCCTCCCTTTGCAGCACTGATCTTCGATGTAGAACTGATCGAGGTCATGTAATGTAGAAATAACGATATAACGTAATAACAAAATAAAAATCAAAAAGAAAAAATGAAAAAGTTTACATTCGCTGCTATTGCAGCTGTAGCTGCCGTTATGATGTATTCATGCGGCAATGGTACTCCAAAGGCCAATCTGAAAACAGACATTGATACCGTGAGCTATGCTATCGGTATGGCTCAGACTCAGGGTCTGAAAGACTATCTCGTAGGTCGTCTGGGTGTTGACACCGCTTACATGAACGACTTCATCAAGGGTTTGAACGAAGGTGCTAACGCTGGTGACGACAAGAAGAAGGCTGCTTACTACGCTGGTATCCAGATTGGTCAGCAGATTTCTAACCAGATGGTAAAGGGTATCAACCACGAACTGTTTGGTGAGGATTCTACCAAGACCATCTCTTTGAGAAACTTCATGGCTGGCTTCATTGCTGGTACTGTAGGTAAGGGCGGTCTGATGACTGTTGACTCTGCCCAGATGGTTGCCCAGGAGATGATGCGCGCCATCAAGGCTAAGAACATGGAAAAGGAGTTTGGTCCTAACAAGAAGGCCGGTGAGGAATTCCTGAAGGAGAACGCCAAGAAGGAAGGCGTAAAGGTTCTGCCTAGCGGTGTTCAGTATAAAGTTATCAAAGAGGGTACTGGTGCCATTCCTGCTGACACCTCTCGCGTTCGCGTAAACTACGAAGGTAAGACCATGGATGGCAAGGTATTCGACAGTTCTTACAAGCGTGGTCAGCCTGCTGACTTCCGTGCCAACCAAGTTATCAAGGGTTGGACAGAGGCTCTGGTTCACATGCCTGCCGGTTCTACATGGGAGGTTTACATTCCTCAGGAGCTGGCTTACGGTGAGCGTCAGCAGGGTGCCGACATCAAACCTTTCTCAATGCTGATCTTCAAGATTGAATTGCTGGAAGTAGATCCTAAGAAATAATGAAGAAACTGATTATGATAGCACTCGCCCTACTGGTGGCGGGTGCTTCTTCATCTTATGCCCAGAAGGGTAAGAAGTCGAAGAAGAAGGCTGCCAAGGAGGTTAAAGTTGAAGTGGCCCCTGTAGCACCTGCTGCGACCTTCCGTCTGGCAAATGGTAGCGACTCATTGAGCTATGCTGCCGGATACACCTTTGCCGAAGTGGTACGTAACCGTGTGTTCAATGAACTGATTGAAGAGTTGAAAGGCTCAGCCTATACCTTCACCCCTGAAGTTGCCTATCAGGGACTCTATGATGCACTGAAGAACGACACTTCTCTGATGAAGCCCCAACGTGCCGAGTGGTATTTCAATGAGCGTATGATGGCTCACCAGCGCGCCAAGGCTGAACAAGGCCGTGCTGCCGGAAAGGCCTGGCTGGCTGAGAATGCCAAGAAGGAAGGCGTCATCACCCTACCCTCAGGTATGCAGTACAAGGTCATCAAAGAGGGTAACGGTCCTATAGCTAAGGCTGACGATCAGGTACGTGTAAAATATGAGGGACGTCTGATTGACGGTACAGTGTTCGACTCTACTGACAAGCATGGCGGCGAGCCCATCACTTTCTCTCCCAATCTGGTTATTCCTGGCTGGTGTGAGGCGCTCACCATGATGCCCGTCGGTTCTCGCTGGGAGGTCTACATCCCTGAAAATCTGGCTTACGGCAGCCGTGCCACAGGACAGATTCCCGCCTATAGCGCCCTCATCTTCGATATCGAGGTAGTAGGCATCGAGGGACAGACCAACACCAAGAAGGCCAGTGGCTCGAAGAGCAAAAAGAAGAAGTAATATCAACATATGCAAGAAACAAGACAGAACAAAATAGCGCGTCTGCTCCAAAAGGAACTAAGTGTCATCTTCCAGGAGCAGACCCGCTCTATGCATGGTGTGATGGTCAGCGTGACGCGTGTTCGTGTCAGTCCTGACCTCAGCATCTGCACCGCCTATCTCAGCATCTTCCCATCCGAGCGTGGTGAAGAGTTGTTGCAGAACATCACGAAGAACGAAAAGCAAGTGCGCTACGAACTGGGTACACGAGTACGCCACCAGCTGCGCATCATTCCAGAGCTCCGTTTCTTCATCGACGACTCGTTGGATTATATCGAGCGCATTGACGAACTCTTGAAGAAGTAAAAGGTGAGGTGAATTTCCCGTTTTACATAGCACGGCGGTATCTCTTCTCCAAGAAGTCTACACACGCCATTAACGTCATCAGCGGCATTTCCGTGGTAGGTGTTGCAGTTGCAACTACCGCCTTGGTTGTGACGCTGTCGGTGTTTAATGGCTTTCACGACTTGGTAGCATCGTTCTTCACTGCTATGGATCCTCAGATTAAGGTAGTGCCCGTCAAGGGTAAGGCGGCACCCGCCGATGATCCAATATTAACCAAAATACGCCAATTGCCAGAAGTCGACGTAGCCACTGAATGTCTGGAAGATCAGGCGCTGGCCGTCTATGGCAATCGCCAGCAGATGGTAAAATTAAAAGGTGTTGAAGACAACTTCGACAAGCTCACCCACATCCGTGAGATTCTGGAGGGTGACGGTCAGTTTGAGTTACATGCCGCAGATATGTATTATGGCATCCCGGGCTTGGGCATTGCATACCAGATGGGACTGGGGTATACCTATGAGCAACCACTGAAAATCTATGCGCCTCGTCGCGAAGGGCAGCTCAACATGGCTGATCCTTCCGAGGGCTTCGTAGAGGACGAGCTGTACTCGCCTGGCGTCGTCTTCTGTATCAAGCAGGGCAAATATGACAAGAACTATATACTCACCTCCATCCATTTTACGCGACAGCTGTTTCAGCAGGACGGCATGCTGTCGTCTCTGGAACTGCGCCTAAAGCCAGGCAGCGATTTCGATCGTGTCAAAAAGAAGATGGAGGAACTGGCAGGCACACAATACCATGTGCTTGACCGTTATGAACAACAGGAAGACACTTTCCGTATTATGAAGGTAGAGAAGCTCATTGCCTACATCTTCCTCACATTTATCCTCATGATTGCCTGCTTTAACATCATTGGCTCGCTGTCCATGCTGATTATCGACAAGAAAGAGGATGTGGTTACCCTACGCAATCTGGGTGCTACTGACCGTCAGATTAGTCGTATCTTCCTTTTCGAAGGTCGTATGATTAGCGCCATTGGTGCCATTATTGGCATACTGCTGGGACTCCTACTCTGCTGGATTCAACAGCAGTACGGTATAGTGCGCCTGGGCGACAGCGAGGGGTCGTTTGTAGTCAATGCCTATCCTGTCAGCGTTCATCCTACTGACATCATTCTTGTATTCATAACCGTTATCACCGTCGGTTTCCTCAGCGTTTGGTATCCCGTACGCTATTTCTCCCGACGTCTGTTATACTAATCAACAACAATCTCGTATAAATCTAAAACTTTAAAATATGAGCATTAATAAAGAATCCATTATTTCGAAAGACGGCATCAGCTATCTGGTTCCGTTCATCCTCGTTACGTCATGTTTTGCCTTATGGGGCTTTGCAAACGACATCACCAACCCGATGGTAAAGGCGTTCTCCAAGATTTTCCGCATGAGTGTGACAGATGGTGCACTGGTACAGGTGGCTTTCTATGGCGGCTATTTCGCTATGGCATTCCCTGCCGCTATGTTCATCCGTAAATACTCGTACAAGGCGGGTGTACTGATGGGGCTCGGACTCTATGCCACTGGAGCCCTATTGTTCCTGCCTGCCTCTTGGACAGGCATGTACTATCCCTTCCTGGCGGCATACTTCATCCTGACCTGCGGACTGTCGTTCCTGGAAACATCGTGTAACCCTTACATCCTGTCAATGGGAACAGAAGAGACGAGTACACGAAGACTGAATCTGGCACAATGCTTCAACCCCATGGGTTCACTCTGTGGTATGTATGTAGCCATGAACTTTATTCAGGCCAAACTCAATCCAGCATCTACGGAAGAACGTGCTCTTTTGAATGATGCCGACTTTACAGCCATGAGAGATGCTGACCTGAGTGTGCTTATCACACCATATCTAATTATCGGTGCCGTGATAGCCCTGATGTTCCTAGTCATCTTCTTCACCAAAATGCCACATAATGCCGATACGAACCACGATGTTCATCCGCTGGCAACGTTGAAGCGCATCTGCAAGATAGACTACTACCGTGAAGGCGTGATTGCCCAGTTCTTCTATGTGGGTGTACAGATTATGTGCTGGACCTTTATTATACAATATGGTACGCGCGTGCTTATGAACGAAGGCATGACAGAACAGATGGCAGAAGTAACCTCGCAACGCTACAATATCATTGCCATGGCTATCTTCGTTACCAGCCGTTTCATCTGCACCTATTTCCTGAAGTATATCAACGCAGGCGCCCTGCTGGGTATTCTCGCTGTAGTAGGCACGCTGCTAACATGTGGCGTGATATTCATCGACGGACGCATGGGTCTCTACTGCCTGGTAGCCATCTCAGCATGCATGTCGCTGATGTTCCCCACCATCTACGGTATTGCTCTGCAGGGATTGGGCGACGATGCCAAGTTTGGAGCTGCCGGCCTCATCATGGCCATCCTCGGTGGTAGTGTACTGCCCCCGTTGCAGGCAGCCATCATCGACCAGAAAGAGATGTTCGGCATGCCAGCCGTCAACATTTCCTTCATTCTGCCACTAATCTGCTTCCTGGTTATTATCGTCTATGGCTATCGCACGTATCAGCGTACAAGATAAAAAATCAGCCTGTCTTAAGAATATGCGCTTTCGTGTACGCCCTTAACGGCACGACCACTGGGGTCGTTCATGCCTTTGAAGGCGGCATCCCATTCGAGTGCGATGGCGGTACTGCAGGCAACAGAGGCTTCGGAAGGTACACTCATGGCGGCAGAGTCGCTGGGGAAATGCTCGGCGAAGATGCTGCGGTAGTAGTATTCCTCTTTGTTCTTTGGCGGATTGATGGGGAAACGCTCGGCAGCATGGGCCATCTGTTCATCAGTAACAGCCTCTGAGGTTATCTGTTTCAGGGTGTCAATCCACGAGTAGCCTACACCATCGCTGAACTGCTCTTTCTGTCGCCAGGCGACTTCGGCGGGCAGCATGTCGGCAAAGGCTTCGCGGACAATCTTCTTCTCCATCGTCTGACCAGGACACATCTTGGCCTCGGGGTTGGTGCGCATAGCGACATCTAAAAAATCCTTATCAAGGAAAGGTACGCGCCCCTCCACACCCCAAGCCGACAGGCTCTTATTGGCACGGAGACAGTCGTAGAGATAGAGTTTGCCTAATTTGCGGACGGTCTCTTCGTGGAAGGCCTGAGCTGAAGGGGCTTTGTGGAAGTAGAGGTAGCCACCGAAAATCTCGTCAGCACCCTCACCGCTGAGCACCATCTTGATACCCATCGACTTGATGACACGGGCCAACAGGTACATTGGCGTAGAGGCACGGACGGTAGTGACATCGTAGGTCTCGATGAAGTAGATGACGTCACGGATGGCATCCAGTCCTTCCTGAATGGTGTAGTTGATTTCGTGGTGAACAGTGCCGATATGGTCGGCCACCATCTTGGCCTTAGCCAAATCGGGAGCACCTTTCAATCCTACGGCAAAGGAATGCAGACGGGGCCAATAGGCCTTGGTCTTCGAATCGTCCTCGATGCGATGCTCTGAGAACTTTTCGGCGATGGCAGAGATGACAGAGGAATCGAGTCCGCCCGAGAGCAGCACACCGTATGGCACATCGGACATCAACTGACGCTTGACGGCAGCGGTCAGCGCATCGTGGATGGAAGAAACGCTGGCGGGATTGTCCTTCACCGCATCGTACTGCATCCAGTCACGACGGTAGTACCATTTCATTCCCGGCGAGACACTCCAATAATAATGACCAGGCAGGAAAGGCTCGTAGCGTTCACATTGTCCTTCGAGAGCTTTCAACTCTGAGGCAACATACACAGTGCCGTCGCTATCGTAGCCGATATAAAGAGGTATCACACCGATGGGGTCGCGGGCTATCAGGAACTCATCGCGTTCCTCGTCGTAGAGAGCAAAGGCAAAGATACCATTGAGATCTTCAAGGAAATTGATGCCCTTCTCACGATAAAGCGCGAGGATCACCTCGCAGTCTGAACCTGTCTGAAACTCATAGCGCCCAGCAAACTGACGACGAATTTCCTGATGGTTATAGATCTCGCCATTCACAGCCAACACCTGCTTACGGTCTGGCGAGTACAACGGTTGTCCGCCACTCTCTGGGTCGACGATACTTAATCGCTCATGGGCTAAGATGGCTGAACCGCCACAGTATATTCCACTCCAGTCAGGTCCGCGATGACGGATTTTCTGACTCATACGTAATGCTTTATGTCGCAGCTCACTGGTCTGCTCTTTTACATTGAAAATTCCTACGATTCCACACATAATCTTTCTTTTTATTGTTTCTGTTTGCTGTCAATATAGTTCACGAATGCCTGGTTGACGAGTCGGGTGCCGCCAGGCGTGGGATAATGGCCGGTAAAGTACCAGTCGCCGGGATGATTGGGGCAAGCCTCGTGCAGTCCTTCGATGCTTTGGAATACCAGTTCGATGGGGGCCTGCATGTCCTTTGGGCGCAACATCTCGACAATCTTCTGATTAATCTCCTCGACGGTGAATGGCTCGTATAGTGCGCGCACGCAATTACACAAAGGGGACGGTTCTTTTTGTGTACTTTTGCACGCCAGATAGGTGTCATTCACCAACTGCCACATGCCGCGCTCCTCTATCAATGCCATCGTGGCGCGGAAGGCACAGAACTCCTCAAGGCGGGCCATGTCGATACCGTAATAATCGGGGTAGCGGATCTGGGGCGAACTCGACACCATCACAATCTTTTTGGGATGCAGGCGATCGAGAATCTTGAAGATGCTCTCCCTCAGCGTCGTGCCACGAACTATCGAGTCGTCGATAATCACAAGATTGTCCTCGTAGGGCCGTAACGAGCCGTAGCTGATGTCATAGACGTGAGCAGCCAGATCGTTGCGCTCTGAGTTGGTAGAGATAAACGTGCGCAACTTGATATCCTTCCATACGACTTTCTCTGTTCTCACATCACCATGAAGTTTACGGAACCCGTCTGTCATGCCATAGAAGGCTACTTCGGCGGTGTTGGGGATATACGAAAAGACCGTGTTCTCCACATCGCCATCGATGGCCTTCAGGATGGCGGGAGTCAGCTGTTCACCAAGGCGTTTGCGCTCCTGATAGATGTCACGATCGGAGCCTCGGCTGAAGTAGATGCGCTCGAAACTGCAAGCACTCAGCTTCTGTGCGGGCATAATCTGTTCCAGATGGCTCTCACCGTTGCGACGCACAATGAGTGCCTCGCCAGGCTTCAGTTCATGGATATCCTCGCATTGCAGGTCAAAGGTGGTCTGCAGCACAGGGCGTTCGCTGGCAAGAGCAATGATTTCATCGTCACGATAATAGAAAGCCGGACGAATGCCCCAAGGGTCGCGCACGGAGAACATCTCGCCGCTACCCGTCAGTCCGCACATCACATAGCCGCCATCGTAGTGCTCCATAGTCTTCCGCAGCACGTTGGCCATCTCCACATGGTCGTCGATGTATCGCGTAATGTCAAGTCCTTCAAGTCCCTTCGCCTTGGCTTCTTCAAACAGCCGTTCCACCTCACGATCCAGTCGGTGGCCCATCAGTTCGAGCGTGATGTACGAGTCGCCATAGATGCGCGGCGACTGTCCTTGCGCCGTCAGGAACTGAAAGACCTCGTCGATGTTGGTCATGTTGAAGTTGCCACACAGACAGAGGTTCTTGGCGCGCCAGTTGTTACGACGCAGGAAGGGATGCACAAACGTCAGTCCGCTTTTGCCCGTCGTCGAATAGCGCAGATGACCCATCAACAGTTCTCCGGCCATATCCTGAGTGACGCGACTGAATATTTCCGTGATGGCATCCTTGCCCTCGGCCTTCTCACGAAACATATATTCCGTGCCTGGCTCATTGTTCAGACTCACCGATGCGATACCAGCACCCTCCTGACCGCGGTTGTGCTGCTTCTCCATCATCAGGTAGAGCTTGTTGAATCCGTAGGCCCACGTGCCGTATTTCTTTTCGTAATAGTCCAGCGGCTTCAGCAGGCGAATCATCGCCACACCACATTCATGTTTTAACTGTTCCATATCAGATACTGGCTTTGATGAACGACATGAACAACGGATGCGGATGCAGTACCGTCGATGAATATTCAGGATGAAACTGCGTGCCGATGTACCAACGTTTGTCGGGGATCTCGACGATTTCTACCAGGTCGGCGGCAGGATTGATGCCCACGCACTTCATACCCTTTGCCTCGTACTCCTCTTTGTAGGCGTTGTTGAACTCATAGCGGTGACGATGTCTCTCACTAATCAACTTCTCTTCGCCGTAGGCTTCGTAGGCCCGACTGCCTTTCTGCAGTTCACATTCGTAGGCCCCCAGTCGCATCGTGCCGCCCATTTGTGTGATGCTCTTCTGCTCCTCCATGATGTCGATGACGTTATGCGGCGTCTGCTCGTCCATCTCGCGACTGTTGGCATCCTTGTAGCCCAACACGTTGCGGGCAAACTCAATGACCATCATCTGCATACCCAGACAGATGCCGAAGGTGGGAATATCGTTGGTGCGCGTGTATTCTGCGGCGATAATCTTGCCCTCGATGCCTCGCTGTCCGAAACCTGGACAGATGATGATGCCCGCCATACCGTCGAGCTTCTCGGCTACGTTGTCACGGCTGATTTCCTCGCTATTGATAAAGTGCAGCCGTGCCTTCACATCGTTGTAGATGCCAGCCAGATTCAGACTCTCGCGAATGCTCTTGTAGGCATCCTGCAGGTCGTACTTACCCACCAGTCCGATGTGTACCTCGCGCTTGGCATTGCGCTGCTTGTCGAGAAAGTCGTGCCAAGGTTTCATGGCAGGTGTCTCGCCCACAGGGATTCCAATCTTCCGCATGATGGCAGCGTCCAGTCCCTGCTTCTGCATACTTACCGGCACCTCATAGATGCTCGGCATATCCTCGCTCTGCACCACGCACTCCAAGTCCACATTACAAAACGACGCCACCTTCATGCGCACATGGTCGTCGAGGTGGCGTTCCGTCCTGAGGACGAGGATATCCGGCTGAATACCCATCCCTTGCAGTTCCTTTACAGAGTGTTGTGTCGGCTTCGTCTTCAGTTCGTCCGCCGCCTTCAGATAAGGCACGTAGGTCAGGTGTACGCACACCGCATCGCGTCCCAACTGCCATCGCAACTGTCGGATAGCCTCCATAAACGGTGCACTCTCAATGTCGCCGATGGTGCCGCCAACTTCGGTAATGACGAAGTCAAGAACCTCTCCCGACCTCCCCAAAGGGGAGGAGGGGCTAGCGCATTCTCTGCCCGACAGGCACTCCCCTCCTTGGGAGGGGTCGGGGGAGGTTCTCAACATTCTTCTCTTAATCTCATCCGTAATATGCGGTACCACCTGAATCGTCTTGCCCAGATAGTCGCCGTGTCGTTCACGGTCTATCACTGTCTTGTAGATGCGCCCCGTCGTAATCGAGTTGTTGCGCGTGGTGTGTATGCCCGTAAACCGTTCATAATGTCCCAAGTCCAGGTCAGTCTCAAAACCGTCCTCCGTCACGTAGCACTCGCCGTGTTCATAGGGGTTTAGCGTCCCTGGGTCGATGTTGATGTACGGGTCGAATTTCTGAATTGTCACTTTGTAGCCGCGTGCCTGCAGCAACTTGCCGATGCTGGCAGAGATGATGCCTTTTCCTAATGAGGAAACCACGCCGCCCGTGACGAAGATGTACTTTGTGTTCATTTCTTATTGTTTAAAGTTTGCATTCAAAATTTTTGATAGCAGTAGCAAATTTTTCACTCTTCACTTTTCACTTTCTCTCGAATGTGTTCCTCATACTCCGCTAACTCGCGCTCTCCGATGTGCGCCAGTCCGTAGTGCTCGTCGTGCTGCGAGAAGTCGAGTCCCACCTTTTCGCTGTACTCCGACACACGCATGGGGATGAGGCTGTCGATGAGTTTATAGCCCGCCCAACTCATGGCGAAGGTATAGACGAACACGATGACGATAGCCAGCAGATGGTAGAGGAAGATCACAAAACCGTCCCACGTACCAGCGATGAGTCCCTCCTGGATGAAGATACCCGTCAGCACCGTGCCGAAGATACCGCCTGTGCCGTGCGTGGGGAACACGTCGAGGGCATCGTCGATGCTGGTGTGCAAACGCCAATAGACGGCGACGTTACAGATCAGTGTGATGATGAAAGCAATAAAAATGCTCTGTCCCACGGTGACGTAGCCTGCTGACGGCGTGATGGCCACCAGACCTACCACGCAACCCACGGCTGCACCCATTGCCGACGGTTTACGACCACGCAGACAGTCGAAGAATATCCACGTCATCATCGCCGTTGCCGAGGCCGTGTTCGTGTTCAGAAATGCCTTAATGGCTTGTCCGTCGGCATGCAGCGAAGAACCCGCATTGAAGCCAAACCAACCCAGCCACAACATGGCAGCTCCCAGAAGTACAAAGGGGATGTTAGCCGGTTCACTCTTACGGGTCTCCGCCTTACGTCTGCCTAAGTAGATAGCTCCTGCCAGCGCAGCCACACCGCTCGATGCATGCACCACGATGCCACCGGCAAAGTCGATAACGCCCCATTTCATAAAGAGTCCCTCAGGATGCCACGTCATGTGAGCCAGCGGACAGTAGATGACGAAGAAGAAAAACATCATGAAGAACATATACGCCGAAAACCTCACGCGCTCGGCAAACGAACCCGTAATCAGCGACGGCGTGATGATGGCGAACTTCATCTGGAACAACGCAAACAGCGCCAGCGGTATCGTCGCGCCGCCCAGCACATTGCCTGCCGGTGTGGTGTACACCTCTGCCCCCACATTCTGGAACATCAGGAATGTCAGCGGATTGCCTATCACCCCGCCAATGTCGTCGCCAAAGCACAGCGAGAAACCGATTACCACCCACAGCACCGAGATCAGTCCCATGGCGATAAACGACTGCAACATCGTCGATATCACGTTCTTCGCCCCCACCATGCCGCCATAGAAGAACGACAGTCCGGGTGTCATCATCAGCACAAAAATTGTGGCGGTAATCAGCCAGGCCACATCAGCCGCGGAGATTACCGACCAGTCACATTCAAACGTGGGCTCCCCCACGCAAAGCCCCGCAACGGCTATCAGCGTCATCGCCGTCATCAGGATTATCCAACGCTTCTTAATCTTCATACCTTCTTTACCTATATATATTACACATTGAAATAAATCGTTTGCAAAGGTATATTGTTTGAATGAATATTCAAAGCGATTACTAGCATTTTGATTGTTAAAAACGCACACAAATATCAAATTGTAAAGTTTAAAAGGAAATAACACGTCTTTTTGTTGTCACTTTGACTTAAAAATACAACAAAAGGTTACAAAATGATAGTTACTAAAAAAATTGATAATTAAAAAGTAAGTTTTTTCTTGCATATTCAAACAATTTGATTTACCTTTGCAGCCGAAAATAGACAAAAAGAAAGTAAAAGTAAGGATAATATGACAAAATGTAAACTTCAAACAAAAGAAAGGTTGCGAAAAGAAGCATATTCACAGCAAGGGCTATACCAGAGCCAGTACGAACATGATGCTTGCGGCGTGGGTATGGTTGTGAACATCCACGGCGGTAAGAGTCATGAACTGGTGGACAACGCCCTGAGGGTGCTGGAAAACATGGAGCATCGTGGTGCCGAGACGCGCGATAAGACGGGCGACGGTGCCGGTATCATGGTGCAGATTCCGCACGAATTTATACTGTTGCAGGGTATCCCCGTGCCTGAGAAGGGTAAGTATGGTACAGGTCTGGTGTTCCTGCCAAAAGACGCGAAGGCGCAGCAGGAGATTCTGAGTGTGATGATCGAAGAGATTGAACGCGAGGGACTACAGTTGATGCATCTGCGCACTGTGCCTACTAATCCCGAGGTGCTGGGTGCTGCGGCTCGTGAAGTGGAGCCAGACATCAAACAAGTGTTCGTTACTGGAATAACAGACGAGCAGGTGCCCGTGTTCGAGCGCATATTATATAAGGTACGCAAAAGGATTGAAAACCGCGTGGACAACGAGGACTTTTATATCTGCTCGCTGTCGAACAAGAATATCATCTATAAGGGAATGCTGACCAGCGGTCAGCTGCGGAGGTATTTCCCTGACCTGTCGAACGATTACTTTACAAGCGGACTGGCGCTGGTGCACTCCCGTTTCAGCACAAACACATTCCCCAAATGGAAGCTGGCCCAGCCCTTCCGCTTGCTGGCACACAACGGCGAGATCAACACCATTCGCGGCAATCGCGGTTGGATGAAGGCTCGCGAGAGCGTGCTGAGCAGCGAGGCCTTAGGTGACATCAAGGACCTGCGCCCCATCGTGCAGGAGGGCATGAGCGACTCAGCCAGCCTTGATAATGTATTCGAATTCCTGATGCTGAGCGGTCTGAGTCTGCCTCAAGCGATGGCCATTCTGGTGCCTGAGAGCTTTAACGACAAGAACCCGATTTCTGAGGATCTGAAGGCGTTCTACGAGTATCACTCTATTCTTATGGAGCCGTGGGACGGTCCTGCAGCGCTGTTGTTCAGCGATGGTCGCTACGCAGGCGGTATGCTGGACAGAAACGGATTGCGCCCCAGTCGATACACCATTACCAAGCAGGGTATGATGGTAGTAGCCAGCGAGGTGGGCGTGATGGACTTTGAGCCAGGCGACGTGGTATCGAAAGGTCGTCTGCAGCCAGGTAAGATTCTGCTGATTGATACTCAGGAGGGCAAGATTTACTACGACGGCGAGATCAAGGAGCAGTTGGCCAAGGCACACCCCTATCGCGAATGGCTGAACGAGAACCGCGTGCAGTTGGAGAAGTTGAAGAGCGGTCGTAAGGTTGACAACTCAGTAAGCAACTTCGAGCAGAAACTCGTTACCTTCGGCTTCGGTCAGGAGGATATCGATAAGACTATCGTGCCAATGGCAACAGCTGGTCAGGAGCCAGTAGCTGCTATGGGTAACGACACTCCGCTGGCAGTCATCTCAGACCGTCCACAGGTGCTGTTCAACTATTTCCGTCAGCAGTTCGCACAGGTGACGAACCCCGCCATCGACCCCATCCGTGAGGAGTTGGTGATGAGTTTGACGGAGTACATTGGAGCCGTGGGCACCAACATCCTGACGCCCGATGCATCGAACTGTAAGATGGTGCGTCTGCCACAGCCCGTGCTGACCAACACACAACTCGATATACTTTGCAACATTCGTTATAAGGGTTTTAACACCAAGAAACTGCCAATCCTCTTTGAAATGAGTAAGGGCGAAGAGGGTTTGCGTCAGGCATTGGACAATCTGTGCCATCAGGCCGAGGCAAGTGTTGACGAGGGTGTGAACTACATCATTCTGAGTGATCGCGACATTGACGAGACGCATGCGGCGATTCCAAGTCTGCTGGCTGTATCGGCTGTTCACCACTATCTGATTAGCGTGGGCAAGCGTGTCCAGACAGCCCTGATTGTGGAGAGCGGTGAGATTCGCGAGGTGATGCACGCCGCCCTGCTTCTGGGCTATGGCGCCAGCGCATTGTGCCCTTATATGACGTTTGCTATTCTTGATGACTTGGTAAAGAAGCATAAGATTCAGGAGGAGTATGCTACTGCTGAGAAAAACTATATCAAGGCAGTGGATAAAGGTCTGAAGAAGATTATGAGTAAGATGGGTATCTCGACCATCCGCAGCTATCGTGGCGCTAAAATTTTTGAGAGTATCGGACTGAGCGAAGACCTGCTGAGAAAGTACTTCGGCACAGAGGTGAGCACCATAGGTGGTGTAGGTCTGAAGGAGATTGCCCGCGATGCCATCCGACTGCATGAGGCAGCCGAATCATGGGGACAGGTTCATGATTCTGGCCAGAATCAAGCAACCTGTCCCCGTAATTCGGGTTTCCTCCCCAATAACGGTCAGTTTGCTTGGCGCAAAGATGGTATCAAGCACGCTTGGAATCCTGAAACGATTGCCCAGCTGCAGCTTGCCACCCGTCAGGGCAACTACGATAAATTCAAGGCTTGGGCCAAGATCGTCGATGAGAAGGAGAGCCCCATCTTCATTCGTGACTTCTTCAAGTTCAAGAAGGCTGCCAAGCCTACACCACTCGACGAGGTGGAGCCCGTTGAGAGCATCGTGAAGCACTTCGTGACAGGTGCCATGAGTTTTGGTGCTCTGAGCATCGAGGCCCATGAGGCTTTGGCGCTGGCGATGAACAAACTCGGCGCACGCAGCAACACCGGCGAAGGTGGTGAGGACAACGCTCGCTATCATACGGAGGTGGACGGCGTGTCGCTGTCGAGCAAGACCAAGCAGATTGCATCTGGGCGTTTCGGCGTGACAGCTGAATACCTGGTGAACGCCGAAGAGATACAGATCAAGGTGGCGCAGGGTGCCAAGCCTGGCGAGGGCGGTCAGTTGCCTGGTTTCAAGGTCAACGAGATCATCGCCAAGACGCGTAACGCCATCCCCGGCATCTCTCTCATTTCACCGCCACCCCATCACGACATCTACTCAATCGAGGACCTGGCACAGCTCATCTTCGACCTGAAGAACATCAACCCCACGGCTGCCGTCAGCGTGAAGCTAGTTGCTGAGAGTGGTGTAGGAACCATCGCTGCCGGTGTGGCCAAGGCCAAGGCCGACCTCATAGTCATCAGCGGTGCTGAGGGCGGAACTGGTGCGAGCCCTGCCTCTTCAATGCGCTTCGCGGGTATCAGCCCTGAAATAGGTCTGGCCGAGACTCAGCAGACGCTGGTGATGAACGGTCTGCGTAATCAGGTGCGCCTGCAGACCGACGGTCAGTTGAAGACCGCCAAGGACGTGATTATCATGGCGATGCTTGGCGCCGACGAGTTCTCGTTTGGCACACTGCCGCTGATTGTGCTGGGCTGCGTAATGATGAGAAAATGTAATACCAATACCTGTCCAATGGGTGTGGCTACGCAGAACCCAGAGTTGCGCAAGCACTTCGAGGGGCGCGCTGAGTACGTGGTGAACTTCTTCACGTTCCTGGCTGAGCAGGTACGCGAATATCTGAGCGAGATTGGTGTTAAGAGTCTGAAGGAGATTATCGGACATACAGAGCTTATCGAATTAAGTGAAGAGTTAATAGTGAAAAGTGAAAAGTGGAAGACTATCGACTTTGCCCGTCTATTGCACAAGCCTGAAACTGATAAGGCTTTGTTCTGGGATCGTGGTGCATTCACAAAGGTCAGCGGTGTGAAGGACGAGGAGATTATAAAGGCTGCTCAAACGGCTATCGAGAGCCAAGAGGAGGTGACACTCGACTATGCCATCAAGAATACTGACCGCGCAGTAACTACCATGCTTTCTGGTGTTATCGCAAAGAAATATGGCGAGGCAGGTCTGCCCGATAATACCATCAACATCAAGTTCAAGGGCTCGGCAGGACAGAGCTTTGGAGCCTTTGCCGTTCACGGCCTGAACCTGAAGCTCGAGGGCGAGTGTAATGACTATTTTGGAAAGGGACTTTCAGGCGGTCGCATCTCAATTCTGCCGCCTGCCCGAAGCGGTGAGGATTTCCATGCCGAGGATAATATCATTGCCGGCAATACTGGTTTGTATGGTGCCACCTCTGGTGAACTCTATATCAATGGTAAGGTGGGTGAGCGCTTTGGTGTGCGTAACTCAGGTGCCATCGCTGTGATTGAGGGTGCTGGCGACCACTGCTGCGAGTATATGACTGGCGGTCGTGTGGTGGTGCTGGGTAAGACCGGTCGTAACTTCGCTGCTGGTATGAGTGGTGGTGTGGCTTACGTCTACGATCCCGACCATTCCTTCGACTACTTCTGTAATATGGATATGGTAGAACTGGGACTCGTAGAGGACAGCGTTAGTCGCAAAGAACTGCTCGAACTCATCCGTCAGCACTATCTGCACACAGGTTCAGCCCTCGCAGGACGTATGCTCGACGACTGGCAACGCTACGTGGTAGACTTTATCCAGGTAGTGCCTATCGAGTACAAACGTGTGCTGCAAGAGGAGCAGAACAAGAAGCTCCAGGAGAAGATCGCCAACATCCAACGCGATTATTAATTATCAATTGTCAATTTTCAATTATCAATTGTCATCATGGGAAATCCAAAAGCATTTTTAGAAATACACCGCCAGGAGGCGGGTTACCGTCCGATTCACGATAGAATCCACGATTTTGGTGAGGTAGAGCAGACGCTCAACACCCGCGAACGTAAACTGCAGGCTTCGCGCTGCATGGACTGTGGCGTACCCTTCTGCCACTGGGCCTGTCCGCTGGGCAACAAGGCACCAGAATGGAACGATGCATTATATAAAGGCGACTGGGAGTTGGCTTACCGCTTGTTGAATAGCACCAACCCCTTCCCAGAGTTCACTGGCCGCATCTGTCCTGCCTTGTGCGAGAAGGCCTGTGTACTGAACCGTTTCAACCACGAGCCGACGACGAACCGCGAAGACGAGGCTGCCATCACAGAAATGGCCTTTCAGGAGGGTTTCATCCAGCCCAAGACTGACATCGATCGCAATGGCAAAAAGGTGGCTGTCATCGGTGCTGGTCCTGCCGGACTGGCTGCTGCCAACGACCTGAACCTGATGGGCTACCAGGTAACTGTCTTCGAGAAGAACGAGGCTGCAGGCGGCCTCCTCCGCTATGGTATCCCCAACTTCAAACTGAATAAGGCCATCATCGACCGCCGCATCAAGTTGCTGGAGACTGAGGGCATTGAGTTTAAGTATAATCAAGATATTACTGATCCAGCATCTCTTGCATCTGATTTCGATGCAGTAGTCCTCTCTACTGGTACACCAACTGCCCGCGATTTGAAGGCTCCCGGCCGCGAGTTGAAGGGTGTTCACTTCGCCCTCGATCTGCTCTCTCAGCAGAACCGTGTTCTTGCTGGCATGGAGTTCTCTAAGGACGAGCGTGTAACCGCCAAGGGCAAGGATGTGCTTGTGATTGGTGGTGGCGATACAGGTTCCGACTGTATTGGTACTGCCCATCGTCAGGGTTGCAAAAGCGTGACTCAGATTGAGATTATGCCTAAGCCCGTTGAAGGACCTGAAGATCCACAGAATCCATGGCCCAACTGGCCTCGCACCCTCAAGACCACTTCTTCGCATGAGGAGGGTTGTACCCGCCGTTGGAACATCAATACTCTGGAGTTCCTGGGCGAGAATGGCAAACTGACTGGCGTGAAGGTTCAGGAGATTGACTGGAAGCCAAACCCAGAGGGCGGTCGTCCCATTATGGTTGAAAAGGGCAAGCCCGAGATCATTAAGGCCGAGCTCGTGCTTTTAGCTATGGGCTTCCTGAAACCTGAGCATCCAGAATATCCAGAGAATGTCTTCGTCTGTGGCGACTCTGCCAACGGTGCCTCACTCGTGGTTCGTGCTATGGCCAGCGGCAAGCAGACAGCAGCTAAAGTAAACAGTTATCTTTCAAAATGAGCAAGATCCATTTCACCAAGATGCACGGCTGCGGCAACGACTACATCTACGTCGATACCATGCAGTACCCTATCGCCGACCCCGTCCAGGCTGCCATTCTTTGGAGTGACCGTCACAAGGGCATCGGCAGCGACGGACTGGTGCTCATCGACCGAAGCTCCATCCCAGAGGCCGACTATACCATGCGCATCTTCAATGCCGACGGCTCTGAGGCTATGATGTGCGGCAATGCCTCGCGGTGTATTGGTAAGTATCTCTATGAGAGGAGCCTCACCCCCAACCCCTCTCCAAAGGGCGAGGGGAGTAATCACCACGAAACACAGATAAAGTTGCTCACGAAATCTGGTATAAAGACATTATTCCTTCATATTAAAGATGAAATTGTGCAGAGTGTCACCGTCGACATGGGTGAACCAGTCTTGGAGGACGAAAAACTCTTCAACCCACAAATCGCGAAGAGTCTATCTACTCCCCTCGCCCCTTGGAGAGGGGACGGGGGTGAGGCCGCCCTTTTCGTATCGATGGGTAACCCCCATTACGTCATCTTCACCGACAATGTGGATCAGGTGGGCGAAACGGGACGCATCCTTGAGCATCATCCAGCCTTTCCACAACGCTGCAATATCGAATTTGCCCGTGTAGAAAACGATGGAATCATCCGCACTCGCGTCTGGGAGCGTGGCAGCGGCATCACCCAGGCCTGTGGTACAGGTGCTTGCGCTACAGCTGTTGCTGCTTTCATCACGGGTCGTGCTGGTCGCCAGTCGCAGATTGTCATGGATGGCGGTACGCTCAACATCGAACTGCGCGAGAGTGACAATCACGTCTATATGACTGGTCCTGCCGAATTCGTCTTCGACGGAGAAATAGACATTAATGAGTAATTCATGGATAATTCATGATAATTATATGTTGAAATATAAACACGAATTTCCACGAATTGAACACGAATTTTTCATGTAATATTTTAGACTATGGCTCTTGTTAATATTCATTTTTTAAATCTCCAGAACAACTACCTGTTCGCCGACATCGCCAAGAAGGTCAACGCTTTCAAGGTGATGCACCCTGGTGCCGACGTCATCTCGCTCGGCATCGGCGACGTCACCCAACCGCTGTGTCCTGCCGTGACGGAGGCCATGCACAAAGCTGTCGACGAGATGGCATCCGCTGAGGGATTCCGTGGCTACGGTCCTGAGCAGGGCTACGACTTCCTGCGCGAGGCCATCCTGAAGAACGACTTCCTACCGCGTGGCATCCACCTCGACATCGACGAGGTTTTTATAAATGACGGTGCGAAGTCCGACACAGGCAACTTCCAGGAACTACTCCACTGGGACAACTTCATCGGCGTGACCGACCCCATCTATCCCGTCTATATCGACTCCAACGTGATGATAGGTCGTTGCGGCGTCTACAAAGATGGTCGTTGGACCAACGTGCGCTATATGCCCACCCATGCAGAGAACGGCTTTGTGCCCGACCTGCCCAAGGGCCGTCCCGTCGATGTCATCTACCTCTGCTACCCCAACAATCCGACGGGTACGGTCATCAGCAAGCAGGAGCTGCGCAAGTGGGTGAACTATGCGTTGAAGAACGATGCCCTCATCCTCTACGATGCCGCCTACCAGGCCTACATCCAAGACCCGAAGATACCGCATTCCATCTACGAGATTCGCGGAGCCCGCAAGTGCGCCGTCGAGTTCCGTTCCTATTCCAAGACGGCTGGTTTCACGGGAGTTCGCTGCGGCTATACCATCGTGCCGAAAGAGGTCACCGTCAGCACTTTCGAGGGCGAGCGCATATCGCTCAACCAGCTATGGCTGCGTCGCCAGTGTACCAAGTTCAACGGCTGCAGCTATATCAGTCAGCGTGCCGCCGAGGCCATCTACACGCCCGAAGGCAAGCAACAGATCAAGGCCACCATCGACTACTACATGCAGAATGCCGCGAAGATGCTTTCCACCCTACGCTCCCTCGGCTACGAGTGCTACGGCGGCGAGAATGCCCCCTACGTCTGGATGCGCTGTCCCGACGGCATGTCGTCCTGGCAATTCTTCGAGGCCCTGCTCTATGGTGCCAACGTCGTCTGCACCCCCGGTGTCGGCTTCGGTCCCTCCGGCGAGGGCTACGTCCGCTTCACCGCCTTCGGCAGTCACGAGAAAACAGAAGAAGCATTACAACGTATCAAGGCTTGGAGCAAATAACTCCAAGCCTTTTTTCTATTTATATCGAGAGCATCCGAGCAAAATCGGGTGCTCTTTTTTGTTTCTGTGTGCGATAACACATTGTAACAAAATGGTTGATTTTGTGTGCAGAGTGTTAGCAAAACGAAAGCAAAACAGAATACATACTTTACACAATGTCATTCGTGCGTGTTTTTAACGTACAAAATGAAAGAATCTTTGTAGATATTTGTACAAAGTGTCGTACCTTTGCATTCGAAATCAAACAAAGTGTAACCCAACGAGAGGGTTTAGTATTAATTTAATAAGGTAAAAAGGTATGAAAAAGATTGAAGCAATTATCCGCAAGACGAAGTTCGAGGAGGTGAAAGCTGCTTTGCTGTCATCCGACATCGACTGGTTTGAGTACCACGACGTGCATGGCATTGGCCAGAGCCGTCAGGAGCGTATATATCGTGGCGTCCAGTATTCTACCGATGTCATCGAGCGCGTTGCCATCACTATCGTATGTCGCGACATCATTGTCGATCCGACGGTGAAGGTGATTCTGAAGGTGGCCCATACGGGTGAGGTAGGCGACGGCCGCATCTTCGTGAGTGACGTGATTGACACGTGGTCTATCCGCACGGTCGAGAATGGTGACACGGTACTGAAAGACAAGAAGTAGTTAAGAGCTAAGAATTAAGAGTTAAGAACTAAATTTTCAGGATTATGAACGAAATTGGATTATCACTCGATACTGTATGGATGCTATTGGCAGCCATGTTGGTTTTCTGGATGCAGCCGGGCTTTGCGCTGTGTGAAGCGGGTTTTACGCGTAGTAAGAACACGGCAAACATCCTGATGAAGAACTTTGTCGACTTTATGTTCGGCTCGCTGCTGTTCTTCTTCCTCGGCTTCGGCTTTATGTTTGGAAGCGATACGCTGGGAGGTTTTATCGGTATGCCCAACTGGGGTGACTTGAGCTTCTATAAGGGCGACCTCCCGACGGAGGGTTTCTTGATTTTCGAGACGGTGTTCTGTGCCACCTCTGCCACCATCGTCAGCGGTGCTATGGCTGAGCGCACGAAGTTCTCGATGTACCTGATTTATAGTGCGGTCATCTCGCTGTTCATCTACCCGATAGAGGGCCACTGGACGTGGGGTGGCGGCTGGCTCTGCAACGATGCTGCTGACGGGTTTATGATGTCGACGTTTGGCGATGTGTTCCACGACTTTGCGGGTTCTGCCATCGTGCATAGCGTAGGTGGTGTGCTGGCGCTGATTGGTGCGCTGGCCCTGGGTCCGCGTGTGGGCAAGTATGCCAAGGATGGTAAGAGCAACGCTATTCCTGGTCACAACCTCGCGATGGCCGCACTGGGTGTATTCATCCTCTGGTTGGGATGGTTTGGTTTCAACCCCGGTTCGCAGTTGGCAGCCAGTGGTGAGGTGAACCGCATCGCCATCAGCCACGTCTTCCTGACCACGAACCTCGCAGCGGCTGCAGGTGGTGTGGCAACGATGTTCCTCACCTATATAAAATATGGTAAGCCGTCGCTCTCGCTGACGCTGAACGGTGTGCTGGCAGGTCTGGTTGGTATCACAGCAGGTTGTGACCTCGTATCGCCCTTCGGAGCCGTCATTATTGGCCTCGTCTGTGGTATCGTGCTGGTTTATGCCATTGAGTTTATCGACCACAAGCTGCATATCGACGATCCCGTTGGTGCCAGCTCTGTACATGGTGTATGTGGTATTTTGGGTACACTTATGACGGGTCTGCTGTCAACATCTAATGGTGCTTTCTACGGTCACGGTTGGGGATTCTTCGGTGCAGAGTTGTTTGGCATCCTCGTCATTGACCTTTGGGCTGCTGCATGTGGCTTCGCCTTGTTCTACGGCATCAAGAAACTGCACGGTCTGCGCGTTGACAAGCGAATCGAAGAGGAAGGCCTCGACGTTTATGAACATGGAGAACTTTGTTACAATTAAGAATTAAGAGTTAAGAATTAAGAAGTATCGGGCTTTGCCCGAGTAAAAATTAAGAATTATGAAGGTATGAAAAAGATTGTTTTATTTGCAATGGGTTTGGTCATGAGTATGACCTCCCTTGCTCAGGATGAGATTGAGACCACAATTAGTGGAGATATCGTAAGTAGTTATATCTGGCGTGGTCAGGATTTAGGAAGTGCTGCTATTCAGCCGACGCTGGGTGTGGGGTATAAGGGTCTGTCGCTGACTGCATGGGGCAGCTACGGACTGGTGAACACTGCCGATACGAAGGAGTTCGACCTGACACTGGCTTATACCACAGGAGGTTTCAACATCGGTATCACAGACTATTGGTTCGACAGGAATGGTCTCGACCCAGAGGGACGTTACTTCAAGTACGATGCCCACGGCACGAACCACGTCTTCGAGGCTAACATCGGCTACGACTTCGGCCCACTCAGCCTACAGTGGTTTACGAACTTCGCAGGCAACGATGGCACCAATAAGGACGGCAAGCGGGCCTACAGCAGTTACATGGAAGTAGTTGTCCCATTCAAACTTTCTGCCATAGAATGGACTGCTACGGCCGGTGCCGTCCCCTGGTCCACAACCTCATACGGCACAAATGGTTTTGCGGTGACCAATCTGGCACTGAAAGCCACGAAGGAAATCAAAGTGACGGACACATTCTCGATACCCGTCTTCGGACAGGTGGTCGGCAATCCGTGCTCACAGAAAGCATACCTGGTCTTTGGGTTTACGCTGCAACCTTAATCTTCCAGGTGCGTATCCTCCCCCTGTCGAGATGGCAGGGAGAGGATTTCTTTGATTTGTGTCCGATAACAGATTGTAACGAAATGATATCTTTTAAGTGCAAAGTGTTAGCAAATAGAAAGTAAAATACATATCATACTTGACAAATAGTAAGTTTGTTTTGTTTTTAACAAACAAATAGTAAGTCTTTTTAGCGTTTCTGCGACAAATTGTAGTACCTTTGCACCATCAAACAACCAAAGTGGTATTAATTAAACAAGTAACATTATGGAAGCATTAAGATTTCAGGTTGTCGGCGAGGCATTCAAGAAGAAGCCGCTCGACGTAAAAACACCCAGTGCAAGACCTTATGAGTATTTTGGTAAGAAGGTCTTCAATCGTGAGAAGATGTACAAATACCTGCCGAAGCAGGTCTATGAGAAGATGATAGACGTGATGGACAATGGTGCCCGTCTGGATCGTGACATTGCCGACGCTGTGGCTGCTGGTATGAAGCAGTGGGCCGTAGAGAATGGCGTCACGCACTATACACACTGGTTCCAGCCTCTGACCGAGGGTACTGCCGAGAAGCACGACTCGTTTATCGAGCACGACGGCAAGGGCGGTATGGTTGAGGAGTTCAGCGGAAAACTGCTCGTTCAGCAGGAGCCCGATGCTTCTTCATTCCCTTCAGGTGGTATCCGATCTACCTTCGAGGCTCGTGGCTACTCGGCATGGGATCCCACGTCGCCTGTCTTTATCATTGACGACACGCTGTGTATTCCCACCGTATTTATATCATATAGTGGCGAGGCACTCGACTATAAGGCTCCGCTGCTGCGCGCCCTGCACGCCGTTAACGTGGCTGCTACGGAGGTGTGCCACTATTTCGACCCTAGCGTAAAGAAGGTGACCTCGAACCTCGGCTGGGAGCAGGAGTATTTCCTCGTGGATGAAGGACTCTATGCTGCCCGTCCTGACCTGCTGCTGACGGGGCGCACGCTGATGGGACACGATTCCGCCAAGAACCAGCAGATGGACGACCACTATTTTGGTGCCATCCCTGAGCGTGTCGCAGCCTTTATGCGCGATTTGGAGATTCAGGCGCTGGAATTGGGTGTACCCTGCAAGACCCGCCACAACGAGGTGGCTCCCAACCAGTTTGAGTTGGCTCCTATCTTCGAGGAGACGAACCTCGCCGTTGACCATAACATGATGCTGATGTCGCTGATGAAGAAGGTGGCTCGCAAGCACGGTTTCCGTGTGCTGCTTCATGAAAAACCTTTCGCAGGCATCAACGGTAGCGGTAAACACAACAACTGGTCTTTGAGTACCGATAACGGCATCCTGCTGCATGCTCCTGGCAAGACCCCCGAGGGTAACCTGCGCTTCGCCACGTTTATCGTCGAGACGCTGATGGGTGTCTATCGTCATAACGGATTGCTGAAGGCAAGCATCATGAGTGCCACCAATGCCCATCGTCTGGGTGCCAACGAGGCGCCTCCTGCCATCATCAGCTCGTTCCTCGGCAAACAGCTCAGCGAACTGCTCGACCATATCGAGAAGGCCGACAAGGAAGATATTTTCTCGATGGACGGCAAGCAGGGCATGAAGATGGACATCCCTGAGATTCCTGAACTGCTGATTGACAACACCGACCGTAACCGCACGTCGCCATTTGCCTTCACCGGCAACCGCTTTGAGTTCCGTGCCGTAGGTTCTGAGGCCAACTGCGCATCGGCCATGATTGCCCTGAACAGCGCCGTGGCAGAAGCCCTCGTCGACTTCAAGAAGCGTGTGGATGCCAAGATTCCTGAGTACGAGAAGAAGCTTGCTGGCACAGAGCATAGCGCCAAGTTCCACGCCATTATCGACGTGCTGCGCGAGGATATCAAGACCTGTAAGCCCATCCGCTTCGATGGCAACGGCTACTCTGACGAGTGGGTCATCGAGGCAGAGAAGCGCGGGCTGGATGTTGAGAAGAGCTGTCCGAAGATCTTTGAGCGTTATCTCGACCCGGAGAGCATCCAGATGTTCGAGAGCCTGGGCGTGATGACGAAGAAAGAACTCGAGGCCCGCAACGAGGTGAAGTGGGAGACCTATACGAAGAAGATTCAGATTGAGGCCCGCGTACTGGGCGACCTCTCGATGAACCACATCATCCCTGTGGCTACCCGTTATCAAAGCGATCTGCTGAGCAATGTCAACCACATGTCAGTGGTATTCCCCATCGACACCGCCGACAAACTCTCTGCCCGCAACAAGAAGATCATTCAGGAGATTGCTGAGCGTACTTCTGCCATCGAAAAGGGTGTTGAGGAACTCGTCGAAGCCCGCAAGAAGGCCAATAAGATAGAGGACGAGCACGAGAAGGCCATCGCCTACCATGACAAGGTGGAGCCGCATCTCGACACCATCCGTTATGAGATCGACAAGCTGGAGCTCATCGTCGATGACGCCCTCTGGCCACTGCCGAAATATCGTGAGCTGCTATTCATAAGATAGTAAAAACATCAAACAATTCTTTTGATTGTTTGAAGTTTGCAGAGCAAACACGAACAGAACAGTTCAAGTTTGCAGGGGACCCGACGCTGTGATAGCCTCGGGTCCTTATCGTTTTTAAACGAATTTCAATTTTTCCCCCTCAATTTTTCAAAAATCTAGAAATTGTTACCATTAATGGTAGCAATTCTATTGCATTACCGCATATTCAAGCAGACAATGCATAAATGATGTTCAGCCTGCTATATTTGTGTGTCGCCAGAAACGATAGGTGATATCCTCAAACTCACCATCGGCATTGCGACGATAGAGCCGCTGGTTGGTGGTTGCCGACTTGAGCGGTCCCAGATGTCGGATATAAGGACCTATCTTGATGTAATCGAAGTCTGCCCTATTGACTACTGGCGGGATACGCAGACGTCCACTATACCATGCTACATGAAACTGAGAATGATACTCGTGGATGTATTGTGCCAACTGGTTGACAGCCTTCGGATCAGCATCGCCGCCCATAAAGGCGATGCAGGTAATGTCCGTGCCATACTGACTGATAAAGTCATCGATGGCATCCGTAGTAAGAGGAACACCTATATCCTCCCACAAATAATGACTATGACACCCAGGACAATGACACGGGCAATTAGAAATATTAATTGCCAGTGTCACCTCGTCGGGTATCTCTTGAAAAACAACTCCAGTATTAACGTATTTCAACATGGCCTAAGCCTCCGTGTGTGCATAGAAACGACGTGCAGCCTCCTCCTGACGAGCCTGAGAGAAGTTGCTGACACGCTTCAAGTATCCGATGATACGTGTCATGTAGTCGACATTCTTTGAATGGCAGTGTGGGCACTCCTTCAGATAGCGCTTGTCAATATGGCCGCAGTCATTGCAGACTGTGTTGGGAATATTAAAGGTGAAGTAGTTACATCCCTCCTTGGCAGCTACTTTCAACAGGTGCAGATACTGCTCCTTTGACAGGTGCTCATCGAGATTCATGTGCAGAGCTGAACCACCTGTCAGGTGCTCAATATAAGGTGCACCATGCAACTTGAACTTATCGATAACGCTCAGTGAATCGTCCTCTACCACATAGAAATAGGAGTTGTAGCAGTCGCGTGGAACGAAATAGCCATCCTCACGATCCCACTTGGCATGCTTCACACCCACATTCTCTGCAGGAATCATCTCGCAATTGAACATCACATCCTTGGTGCGATACTGCTTGTTGTACTTCTCGATGAGTCCGAGAATACCCTGGACGAACTTCTGATATTCGTCATTAGGTGTAATCTTCAGTCCCATGAACTCAGCAGCCTCAACCAGACCATTGATACCAATCGTGAGATACTGACGACTGATATTGATATAGCCGGCATCGAACAGAGGCAGCATGCCATGAGCCTGCAATTCCTTCAGGTTCTCATTGTAGGCAATCTGCACCTTGTGGCACAGGTCGATAACACCACCCAGATACTCCAAATAGTCCATCTTGTGATTGACAGCATATTGGACACAACGGTTCAGATTGATGGTTAGCACTGATTTCGAACCAGTAGACACACCACCAGCACCTAGCGTATAGCTGAATCCATTGTCAGTAATCTCATTACGCAGACGGCAGCAAGAAGACAGCGAGTCGGCATTGTCGCTCATATAGGTGAAGAACGAATGACCCTCGGCATACATCTCAGCAGTGAAGTCGCCCCACTCCTTGTCCTTGCATTCGCCATTCTCGTCGACAAGCAGTGCCATCGTCTCAACGGGGAAGGTCAGCAGCGTCTTGGTACGCTCCTGATTGAACCACTTCATGAAGCGCTTCTGCAACCATGAGAGGCCCTCCCAATCGGGCTGTGAACCATCGGGGAAATAGAACTCACCGAAGATGCTCTGGAAGTAATACTTGTCATAATAAGCCACATTCCAAAAGACAGCCTGATAGTTACGGGCACCAGTGGGCTGGTTCAGCGTATAGACAATCTGTTCGAAGTAGTCGGTAATCACTTTGTCGATGGTACGCTTCTTCAGCGAGAGATCGGCCTGTTTGTCAGGATTCTGCCAATAGTCCTTACCATATTCCTTACCAATGAAATAGTTCATATACATCAGGAACTCTGGCGTGGCACAGGCACCGCTCAGCATTGAACTGACCATAAATACCATATTAACGAAACCACCAGCAAAAGACTTGAGGTTAGTGGGAGCCGTTGAGTTACCACCAATAGCCGTTGTGCCAGCAATCAACCAGGGATACATGGTAATAGAAGCACAATAGTTTGCCAGTGATGTCTCGTCGTTCTTATATATAAAGTGGTGGGTCAGCTTGTCGATATATTCGTTAGCCAACTCCTTACCGTACATCTTCTTAATACGGTCTGTAAGCAGACGACGGTTCAAACGGATGAAGTTCGACTTGGGCAACTCACCAATCAAAGTAGCAATGTTCTTGTGCTCTACATTGGCATTAGCATCGTACTTTGAACCCGTAGCAGCGTTGACAGATTCGGTGTACTCAGAGAGGAACATCATCTTCTCCAAAGTATCACGATCCTCAGAATGCTCTTGACGATAAAGGATAAACGACTTAGCCACCTTGAAGAAGCCTTCGCGCATCAGCGCCTCTTCAACCTGGTTCTGAATGTCCTCCACCTTAATGTCGTCGTGCATGTCCAAATGACTCAGAATCTTAGATACTGTTCCGAGGTCAGCAGGCTCATCTACACTTTCAAATGCCTTTACAATGGCATTCATGATTTTGTCTAAAGAGAAGCGATCCTTCGTGCCGTCACGCTTCGTAATCGTAAAGTTTTTAATTTCCATGATGGGTTTATATCTGTATTCTTTTAGTTACTGTCTCCCAAATTTCACCTTGAAAGTTTTCCGTTTTGGACAACTTCCCGATTAAATGTTTTTCAAAAGTTGTCCGATTTGGACAACTCGAATCGCTTGCAAAGGTACAAAAATATACTCAAACAAACAACACTTTTTCCTAGAATAATTTGCAAAAAAAGGTTAACCGTATAACAATGATGACTTTTCGCGCACATGTACGTCTTTAATTTATAGGAAGATAACAAATAAAAACTAAAGTGAATATGAACAACAGCAAGTATCGTGGCGTGGTGGTACCCATGGTGACCCCAGTCACACAAGACGGACAGCTCGATGTGGATGCTGTCAAGAAAATCATCAATTTCTTTGCCGAAAACAAGGTCTCGCCACTCCTTATGGGAACGACGGGCGAAGGTAATAGCGTAAGCCAGGCAGACGGACAGCTCTTTGTGGAAACAGCAGTAAAGGCAGCCAATGGACGCATTCTGATCTATGCAGGTCTGACTGGCAACTGCTTCAGTGAGCAAGTTCGCCAAGCCGAAATATATACAGCATTAGGGACTGACGTCATCGTAGCAACCCTGCCTACCTACTATGCTCTGACAGAAGACCAGATGTACGAGTATTACAAGACACTGGCTGACTGCATCACAGGACCGCTGATGCTTTACAACATCTTAGCAACTACCCACATGAGTATTCCTGTGGACATCATCCGCCGACTGGCTGACCACCCCAACATTGTTGGCTTGAAAGATTCGGAAAGAGACCTGGAGCGTATGGCCCAGTGCATTGAGATTACCAAGACTCATCCGGACTTTGCCTACTTCTGTGGATGGGCTGCCCAAAGTGCCCACTCACTGGAACTGGGCGGTAATGGTATTGTACCTTCAACGGGCAACTACGTGCCGGAGATGTTCCAACAGCTCTTCGATGCTGCTGTAGCTGGTGATATGGACACGGCGAACCATCTGCAGGACGAGACCAATGAGATTGCTAAGATTTATCAGAAAGACCGCACCTTAGGTCAGAGTCTGACCGCCCTGAAGGTGATGATGCAGACCAAAGGGCTCTGTGAGCCATGGATGCTGATGCCACTGACCAGGCTGTCGGCAGAAGAAGAACAGGCTATTGTGGAAAAACTGAAGTAAGCCATGCATATCATTGATTACATTATTGTCTTACTGTCGATATTGGCAGCCATCGGCACTGGTGTCTATTTTGCCCATAAGCAGAAGGACACCTCACAATACTTTGCTGGCGGTGGAAAAATTCCTGCCTGGGCAGTAGGCATCTCGATTTTCGCTACACTGATCTCGAGTGTGACATTTCTCGCCTATCCTGGTGCTGCCTATGCCGACAACTGGATACTATTGGTACAAGGACTCATGGTCCCCATCGTACTGTTGGCACTGATAGGCATTATCGTACCTCTATTCAGAAAAGTGATACGCCTGTCGACCTACGAATACTTTGAACGTCGCTTTGGACTCTTTGCCCGGCTCTATTCGTCGTTCGCCTTTACACTAGGCCATTTCTCGAAGGCAGGAACGGTATTCTTCCTTGTCTCGATGGCGCTAGCCACATTCCTAAACATTAATATATATAGTATAGTACTCATTTTGGGCATCACCATCATCATCTTGACGCTGTTTGGTGGTATGGAGGCTATCGTATGGATGGATGTGGCACAGGGCTTCCTACTCATTGGAGGTGGCATCATCTGTATCGCCATCCTGATGTTTGGCATCGAGGGTGGACCTGCTGAAACGTTCCGCATAGCATCGGAGTATAACAAGATCAGTTTTGGCCCATACGACTGGAGTCTGTCAGAACTATGCTTCTTGGTGATGGTGCTGAATGGTATCTTCTATGCCCTGCAGAAGTATGGTACCGATCAGACTATCGTGCAGCGCTACTTAGCAGCGAAGAATGACAAGGAGGCCAAGAAGGCTGCTTATATCGGCGTGCTGATGTCCGTTCCCATCTGGGCGCTGTTCATGTTTATTGGTACAGCGTTATTCGCCTACTATCATGCCCAAGGTGCTCCCCTATTGCCTGAAGGCATCAAGGCCGACGAGGTATTCCCCTACTTCATTGCCCATGAGCTACCTGTAGGTATTCGCGGCCTCATCATCGCAGCCTTAGCTGCTGCTGCCATCTCGTCGTTAGACAGCGATCTAAACTGCCTGTCTGCTATTGCCGTACAAGACTACTATAAGCGTTTCAAAAAAGACGCCACTGACCAGCAACAACTGCGTTTTGGCAAGTGGATGGTGGTTGCTTCGGGTATCGGCGCTATCGGCGTTGCCTGTCTATATATCTTCTGGGGTGGTGAAGGTGTGTTAGGTGCCCTATTCTCCCTCTATGCCATCTTCTCTGCTGGTATCGTTGGCATCTTTATTTTAGGTCTATTCAGTCGACGCGCCAACAAACAAGGACTCTATATCGGTATCGCCGTAGCTATCATTTATACAGCCTATGCGGTACTGACCTCTACGAAGGTAGATATTGATGGTGACGGCGTGAAACAGACGTTGCTCGACCTGGGCGACTGGAACTTCACACACCATAAATATATGTTAGGTGTTTACAGCCACCTCATCGTGCTGGTTGTGGGTTATCTGGCCAGTTTTCTGTTCAAGACACCATTGGCAGACAAAGAACTTACCATTTACGGATATTTAGAAGAAAAGAAAAATAAAAAATGAAAGCTATCACTCTATTACAGCCTCAAAAAATCGTGTTTGGTACAGGCTGCATCCAGACATTAGTAGAAGACTATCAGAAATTAGGATTTCGTCGACTCTTTGTGTTGACAGCCCCCCCTATCCTACCCCTTATTGAGTCATCCTTGGCCGAGCTGAAGGCTGCAGGTATCAGTATCGAGATATTCCAGAATATCGTGGCTGAGCCTACGGTCAATGATTTCAAGAACATTCTTGAGATAGCTCGTGAATTCAAGGCAGACAGTGTGGTAGGCATCGGAGGAGGAAGTGTGCTCGATGTAACCAAACTTGTTGCTGCATTCATCAACAGCGACCAACAGGTGGAAGACTGCTTCGGCACTGGCTTTATCAAAGCTAAAGGCCTGTGGTTTGCCTGTCTGCCCACGACAGCAGGAACGGGCAGCGAAGTATCACCCAATGCCATCTTGCTAGATGAGCGGGACCATCTGAAGAAGGGCATCGTATCTCCCTTCCTGATAGCCGATGCTGCTTATGTCGATCCCAAGCTGACGTGGACCGTACCTGCCAAGGTAACTGCCGATACGGGTATGGATGCCTTAACGCACTGTATCGAAGCCTATACTAATAAGTTTGCACATCCATCGGTAGACATCTATGCCCTACAGGGCATCCGTCTCATTGCTGCCAATCTGGAACGTGCAGTGAAAGACGGAAAGGATGTAGAGGCTCGTGAGGCCTTGGCATTTGGTTCGTTGTATGGCGGGCTGTGTTTAGGACCTGTCAATACGGCCGCTGTACATGCCTTATCTTATCCTTTGGGGGGCGAGTTCCATATTCCTCATGGATTATCAAATGCCATTCTGCTACCTTCAGTCATGAAATTCAATACTCCTGCCAACCCCAAGCGATATGCAGAAGTAGCCATTGCAATGGGGTGTGAACCAGGAGCCAACGACGAAGAAACCGCTCAGCGTGGTGTTGACTTCATCTATCGCTTGGCTGCCGCTGTAGGCATTCCTGACAAACTCACAGCACTGGGCATTCCACAGACAGCTGTCGATGGTATGGCAAAGGCAGCGATGGAAGTGCAGCGTCTGCTGAAAAATAATCCGAGAGAAGTAACTGAGCAGGATGCTCGCGACATTTATAATTCATTGTATTGATATGAAACCAATATTAGCTATCACAATGGGCGACCCTGCAGGCATTGGTCCTGAGATTACCGTTCGCGCCCTGAATAGAAAAGAAACTTATGAGAAGTGCCGCCCTGTTGTCACTGGCGATGCTGCCATTATGGAGCAGGCTGTTCAGTTGCTGGGCTTCGACCTGCAGATAAACGCTATCCAAAGCGTCAAGGATGCCAAGTATGAGTTTGGCACTATCGATGTGCTTGACTTGCAATGCATCGATCTCTCAACATTTGAGTTTGGCAAGGTGCACCCCCAATGTGGCAATGCCGCTTTCCAGTATATCAAGAAAGCAATCGAACTGGCTATGGCCAACGAGGTGGATGGTACCGTCACGGCTCCACTGAACAAGGAAGCACTGAATCTGGCTGGTCATCATTACGACGGGCACACAGAGATCTATGCCACCTTCACGAATACGAAGAAGTATGCGATGATGTTGGCAGACGAGAACATCCGTGTGATTCACGTCTCGACCCACGTTCCTCTGCGTAAGGCCTGCGACTTGGTGAAGAAAGCCCGCGTCATTGAGTGCGTAGAACTCATCGATGACGCTTGTCGCCAGTTTGGTATCGAGAAGCCTCACATTGGTGTGGCTGGTCTGAATCCGCACAGCAGTGAGAACGGCATGTTTGGCTATGAGGAAGCCCAGGAGATTATTCCCGCTATCGAAGAGTTGCAACAGCGAGGCTTCAATGTAGAGGGTCCCGTACCCCCTGATAGCATCTTTGCAAAAGCCAAATGCGGTAAGTTCGATGGATGTGTGGCAATGTATCATGACCAGGGGCACATCCCCTTGAAAGTCTGTGCCTTTAACTGGAACAAAGAGACAGGAAAAATGGAGAGTGCCAGTGGTGTGAATATCACCCTCGGACTACCCATTATCCGTGTATCGGTAGATCATGGTACAGCTTTCGATGTAGCAGGTAAAGGTATTGCAAACGACAGTGCTATGACGCTTTCAATAGACTATGCCACAAGAATGGCAAAATACCGTTTAGGTGTCAAGGAATGATTGTCATTGCTGACGATATTACAGGAGCTGCTGAAATAGCAGGCATCGCTTTCGATCGTGGAGAGGATGTTCGTTTGGTTTGTGGCTGTGGCACAGCCACAGACGGGACAACGGTCATTGCTACTGACACCCGTTCCATGAGCGAAAGCGATGCTATTTCAGAAACCCAACGTATCGTATCTGCCATCAGCCATCAGCCATCAGCCATCTTCAAAAAGACAGATTCAGCACTACGTGGACATGTGGTAGCAGAGCTTACCACTTTGCTGCAAGCAACAAGCTATCAGAGAGTTGTCTACATGCCTGCCAACCCTTCCAAAGGACGTATCATACGCGCGGGAACCTATTATATTAATAATAAGCCCATTCACCAGACAGACTTTTCTTTCGATCCAGAATTTCCTGCAAGGACATCAGTTCTGAAAGAACGGTTCCCTGATGCAGAGCGCTGTGGAATCATCATGCCTGATGCAGAGAGTGAGGAGGATATACAGCGTATCATTGCTGAATATAACGATGGCAAGACGATTTTTGCTGGGGCAGCGGATTTATTTTCAGCTTTGCTGAATGCGAATCACGGGGACAGGCCCTCTGATTCGTCACTTCATTGGGCGAATCATGGGGTCAGTCCCCATGATTCACAGAACCGTCCTCATGATTCACTTATCCTCTGTGGTTCCACACAGAGCAAACCACTCGATTTAGGCATTCCTCTAGCCCCCATGCCTCGTGAGATATATGATGGTTCTCATGATTTGAGTTTGTGGGATATAGAGGCTTACAAGCAGGAGCACAGTCTCATTCTCACCATTCCTCATACCCATCGGACAGGTAAAGAGGTAGCTGTCCATTTAAGAAACGTGATGGCTGAAATGGCGAAGCAGCTGATAGCCATCCATTGTCCCAGCCAACTAATTATAGAAGGTGGTGCTACCGCTTGGGCCACCTTACAGGCATTGGGATGGACCAGTTTCGATATCAAGAATCAGATAGCGCCAGGCGTTGTACAAATGAGCGCCACGAATGGAACACTCGTGACGCTTAAGCCAGGCAGCTACCCTTGGGGTAACTTTTTCTAATCTGTTCTTTCCTTAATCTGCGATGATGAAGTCCAACTGGCGTTTTTCCAAATTGGCACGAGCCACCTTGATACGTACAGGATCACCTAACTGATATTTATGATGATGGCGACGTCCTACGAGGCAGTAGTTGCGCTCGTCGAAATCGTAGTAGTCGTCATCCAAATCACGCATCGGCACCATACCCTCGCAGTGGTTCTCGTCTATCTCGCAATAAATGCCATACGACTGGATACCAGAGATATGAGCGTCGTACTCGTTACCGATCTTATCCTCCATAAACTCCACCATCTTATACTTGATGCTGTCGCGCTCAGCCATCTGAGCTGTCTGCTCCATATCCGAGCAGTGCTCGCACAGTTCCTCATACTTCTGCTGATTAGCCGAACGGGCACCATCCTGATATTTCGTCAACAGGCGATGCACCATCGTATCAGGATATCGACGGATAGGCGATGTGAAGTGCGTGTAGTACTCAAAGGCCAGACCGTAGTGGCCGATGTTATGCGTCGAATACTTGGCTTTCATCATGGCACGTAGGGCAACGGTCTCGATGAGTTTCTGCTCTTTCTTTCCCTGACAACCATCCATCAGCGCATTCAGACTTTTCGAGATAGCTCCCTTGGTACCACTGGTCTTCATCTTATAGCCAAACTTCACCACAAATTCGCGCAGCGTTTCCAACTTTGTGGGATCTGGCTGGTCATGAATACGGTAAGGCAATGTCTTGGCTTTCACGCCCTTCTTCACCCTACCAATACTCTCTGCCACCGTACGGTTGGCCAGCAGCATAAACTCCTCGATGAGCTGGGTGGCATCGTTCGATTTCTTGAAATAGGCACGAACGGGCTTTCCTTTCTCGTCAATATCGAAATGCAGCTCTTCACGATCAAACTTCACAGCTCCGCCCTTAAAGCGGCGCTCGCGCAGACACTTCGCTAACTTGTCGAGTGTGCGCAGTTCAGTCGCATAGTCTCCATCCTTACCCGTCAGAATCTCCTGTACCTCCTCATAGGCATATCGACGATCACTCTTAATGACAGTATGGGCAATATGATAGTCCTTAATATTAGCTTCCTCATCAAGATGGAAGATAACACTATAGCAGAGTTTTTCCTCATCAGGACGCAACGAACAGATGAAGTTACACAGGCGTTCAGGCAGCATCGGGATGGTACGGTCTACGAGATAGACACTGGTAGCACGCTTCGTGGCCTCCTTGTCGATCACAGAACCTTCCTTCACATAGTGGCTGACGTCAGCAATATGCACACCTACTTCCCATAGCTTACCCTGCTTGCGAATCGACAATGCATCATCGAAGTCCTTGGCATCCTTGGGGTCGATAGTACAGGTAAACACCTCGCGGAAGTCCTCACGACGCTTGATTTCCTGTTCCGTGATGCCTGGATCTATCTTCTCTGCAGCTTCTTCTACAGCCTTCGGATACTTATAGGGCAATCCGTACTGAGCCAGGATGGCGTGCATCTCTACAGTGTTGTCACCCTCCTTACCCAGGATATCGACCACCTCACCCACGATATTCTTGGAGTCCTTAGAAGGCCATTGGGTAATCTTGACTACAGCTTTATCACCCGTCTTACCACCCTTCAGCTTCTTCTTCGGTATCAGCACGTCGTGCACGAAGATGTTGCCTTCGGTCACGAGGAACGCATAGTCCTTCTCAACCTTCAGCTTACCAACAGCCTGGTCGCGCTTATGACTGAGAATCTCGACCACCATAGCCTCCTTGATATGCTTTTCACGACGCGCCATATAGGCCACCTTCACACGATCGCCATTCATAGCAAACAGCGAGTTGCGCTCTGAGACGAACACGGGAGTGCCACCATCGTCTGGTTGGAACGAGTTCTTACCATTAGCCTTACGGATAAACGTACCCTCCTGCACCTGCGTCTTCAGATTCAGGCGATACGAGTTATCACTCACTTTCGACAAAAAGTCATCCCACGCCATCTCCTCCATCAGGTCGACAGCCATCATCTTCATAGGATGGGTATCGAGTTTCAGTGCCTTAAACACTTGTTTAAACGAGAACGTCTCGTTAGGATTCTGTTGGAACAGCGTCTGCAACATCTCCTGCAACATCCGCTTATTCAGTCGTTTTCCACCTTTTTTCTTGCTCATAGTATTGCGTGTTTAATAGTTTCCCTGCGCAAAGATACGAAAAAAATCCGAAAGGATGAGTTTTTACTACCGAATTTATAGGGAAATCATTATTTTTTTGGGGAAATCAAAAAAAATATAGTCTGTGCTATTGTAATAGCTATTTTTTTTATATCTTTGCAGAAAAATAAACGCTAAAAACGCTAATTTTAAAACAGTTTATTGTATATTTTTGACTTATAGCTCTATTGAATAGATACTGATAAATGGGACTTGGAAACGACACCATATTGTTGTGGGGCCTCGGTACGGACGCCTGGATTACCATTGCCATAGTGATAACGATGATCGGCGTCATGCTGTTGACGAAGGTGCGTACCGATGCCGTAATGCTCATCGCCATCGGAGTACTATTCGCCGTAGGCGTGCTGGATGCCAAGGAGATGTGCTCGGGCTTCAGTGCGGGTACGGTGGTTGTCACGGGCGTTCTGGGCGTGGTGATGGCGGGACTGCGCTATACCGGCGTACTGCAATGGATTATGAAACATGTGTTCGGACTTCCCGACCGTTATTCGACGGCGCTGCTGCGCATGATGGTGCCAGTGGCAGCGTTGAGCGCCTTCCTCAGCAACACGATGCTGACTATGCTCTTCGGCAACGTGTTGAAGCGGTGGGCAAGGAAGTTGGATGTTGCGCCCTCGAAACTGTATCTGCCCATGGTGTATGCGGTGCAGATGGGTGGCGTACTGACGCTGATTGGTACGTCGACAAACATCGTGGTGGCCGATATGTACGAGACGGCTACAGGCAGGGCGATGAACGTGTTTGCGATCTTCGTGCCGGGCGCATTGTGTCTGGTGGTGGGCATTGCATTTCTGGTTGTGACATGCCGATGGCTGCCGGAGCGCAGGTCGCCTGAGGAGGCTTTCGAGGCTGCCAACGACTACACGGTGGAACTGCTGGTGCCCTCGGACAACCCCAACATCCTGAAGACGCTAGGCGAGGCGGGACTGTTCCATGTGAAGGGCGGCAGCCTGATAGCCATCAGCCATTTCGACCACGATCCGTCGGTGCTCAGCGAGGATGAGTTCGTGATGGGCGGCGACCGGCTGGTGTATGCCGGACAGATTGACGAGATACTGGAGCTGAAGGCGTCGCATAGGCTGGTGGTCTCCGACCATCCCGTGCGCTCGATGAACGAGATCAACAGGAACTACGAGCTGCGCATTGCCTTTGTCAACTTCTACAGCAAGCTGATCGGGAAGACCATCGGCGGCAGCACGATAGAGCGCGACAACAACGTGATACTAGTGGCGGTGGCTCGTCGCGGCAAGCGCATCGAGGCGTCGCCCCGCGAGGTGGTGTTGCAGGCGGGTGACACCTTGCTCTTCGAATGTCCGCGCAAGACGGATACGTACGCCAGGAACCTGGCATCGCAGTTGCAGTTCTCCGACTTTCAGGAGGTGGTGAACATCGGGCCTAACGCCATTGTCTCGTCACTGATCATGACAGCAATGATGGTGCTCACAGCCCTGAATGTGGTGTCGCTACTGCACGGCACGGTGCTGGCAGCCCTGGCCATGCTGCTGTTCCGCTGCTGCACCATCAATCAGGCCATGGACTCTGTCAGCTGGCGTTCGCTGATGAGTCTGGCGGGAAGCATCGTGCTTGGCTCGGCCATAGCGAAGACGGGAATAGCGCAGCAAATGGCCTTTGGTGTCATTAGCATGGTTGGCACGCATCCCGTCATGATTATGCTTGGCGTGTGTCTGGCAGCCATGTTGATAACGCAGCTGGTAGAGAATGTGGCTGTCACGGCGATGTTCTTCCCCATCATGTACCAAGCGGCAGTACAGGCAGGCTACGAACCCGCGCCTTTCCTGCTGGCACTGATGATAGCAGCCAATGCCTCTTACTCCACGCCCATTGCTGCGTCACCAAACATGCTGGTCTATGGTCCTGGCGGCTACCGCTTCTCGGACTATATGCGCATCGGCATTCCCCTAACCGTCATCGTTACCGTCACTGGTATCGCTGCCGTCATCCTGGCTTATCCGCTGGTGAAAATATGAAAGGTATGATGTAAAATGTATGATGTAAGATGTAAGATATGAGAGATTATGAAGTGACAAGGGACGGCACGGTGCTGACTATAGTGCTGGGCGAGGAGCTGGCAGTAGGCAATGCACCGATGTTGTTGGAGGAGCTGGCCGCATACAAGGACCAGGGCGTGGAGAGGGTGGTATTCGATGCCACACGGCTGACATACCTTTCCAGCAGTGGAGTGCGCGTCATTTTCTACTGTAAGAAGTACCTGAGCGACAATCCTGAGGTGGTGTTCATGAACTGCAACAAGGATGTCCTGGACGTGCTGGACCTTGTGGGCATCCGACCTCACATTACGTTCAGAGGTGAGAGATAAGAGGTGAGAGATATGCGATACAGATACATCCCCATATTTGCAGCACTGCTCCTCATCATCGGCTTAGTGGTGCAGTTCGTGATGTCGTACAGGCAGGCCGTGCGCCAAGTCCAGGAAAACATTGACTTGAAAACGCAGATTGCGCACGAGAAGGTGCTGTTCGAACTGTACGACGCCTACGATGTGGTTGAGCAGATGAAACATGTCGTGGCAGACAACGTGTCGCAGCCGGACAACATGCTCAAAGGCACCCGCGACCTGTTGAAGCGCTATCCGAGCTGCTACACGGTAGGTGTCAGTTTTCCGGAAAATTTCTATCCCGTGAAAGGCAAGTGGTTCAGCCCGTGTTCGTATCGGCTTAATGACAGCATTATCACGACGGTAACGGGCGGCACAGACTTCGACTATTTCCAGCGGGAGTGGTATAAAGGTGCGTTGAAGAGTGGCGATAAAGGCTATTGGGGCAAGCCATACTGGAGTCATGTCATCGACAAGACCATATTTACCTATTCTGACAATTTCGTGGACAATGCGGGCAACCTGATTTGCGTTATCAACGTTGATTTCAGTCTGGAGTGGATGCAACAGTTGCTGGAGCAGTTCAAGCTCATTGACGAAGCAGTCTGTGTCATCTACAGTTCCGACGGGACGGTGCTGACGTCGAGTGACAACCATGCGGGATATGACACCGAGCATCTGTCCGAAGACGATTGGATTGTGTCGCGTCAGACATTTGAATGGATAGATATAGAGATGGCGATTGCTGTTCCACAATGGCATATCTGGAAGAGTATCCTGTGGAGAATCCTATGGTCACTCATTGTCTTAGTGCTTAGTATTCTGGTGATTGGTGTCCTGATTCGCCGCATGTTGCGCGACCAGCAGGAGAATGCACGCCTGGAAACCGAGAAAAAGGTGATGGACCACGAATTGCATATTGCCAATGGCATTCAGATGGGCATTCTGCGTCATGATTTCCCGCAAGACGAGTCCATTACGGTGTATGCCGACCTGATACCGATGCGCGAAGTAGGTGGCGACCTGTATGATTTCTGCCGTCAGGGAGATTTCCTGTGGTTCATCATCGGCGACGTGAGCGGAAAGGGAATACCAGCAACGATGTTCATGTCGGCTGCCGTCAACCTGTTTCGTTCTGCATTAGGACACCAGACATCGCCCAAGGCCATCATGGAAGAGATAAACGCCGTGCTGAGCGATAACAATCCTACGCTCACTTTCGTGACGGCATTCATCGGACGCCTGCATATCCCCAGCGGACAGTTGCTCTTTTGTAATGCTGCACACATGCCTCCTTTGGTGAAAAGTTCAGATCACAGCGTCAGAATCATCAATATGGTTCCCAACATTCCCCTGGGCTACGAAAAAACGTTTAAGTATGTGGAAGAAGGGTGTATGCTCGACATGGACGAGAAGCTTGTGCTCTATACTGACGGTGTGACCGAGGCACGTAATACAGAGCGGAAGATGATGGGCCAGGAGAAATGGTTGGAAATCGTGACACATGACGACAACCTGCTGGGAGCTGTGAAACGCTATATCGGCGAGGCTGAGCCTACTGATGACATTACGCTCATGACCATCCGGAAAAAGAGTACAGCGCAACCTGTTTCGGTGTGTGTGCCTAACCACCTAGAACAGTGGCCGTCGCTTCGTCGTACTTTGCATGAGTACGGGGTATGCACCGGCATAGAGAAACATACACTCAAGAAACTGGAAATAGCCCTTGAGGAAGCTGTGGTCAATATCATCAGCTATTCACATGCGACGGAGATTGAGTTGAATATCCAACGTTCAACGCTCAACGCTCAACGTTCAACGCTCAACATTACGCTGACGGACAATGGCGTGCCCTTTGACCCAACGAGTAGTGAATGCGACACGGCAAAGGTCATTGAAGAACGACAGGTAGGAGGTTTGGGTATCAGCCTGCTAAGGCAGATTATGGACGAACAGCACTATCAGCGCACGGATGAGAGAAATCAACTGACAATTATCAAGTACTTATAATTTTTATGACTGTTAACATTATTCCTGACAACCAAAACATACGGGTATGCCTGATTGGTGAACTGGATTCGACAGCAACAACAGAACAGGCTGGTGAATTGGACGAAGTAGTAAAAATGGCCGACAAGGTGCTGGAAATAGACTGTTCCGAACTGGAGTACATCTCATCTGCCGGTCTGCGCTTCTTCATGCAATTGAAGCGAGCCAGCGAAACACAAGGTGGTACCATCCGCATAACGCACCTTAATGAGGATGTTGCCGATATATTCCGCATAAGCGGATTCCAGAATATCTTCGAGATAGCATGACAGATGAGAATAAATCGGATTTTATTTTGGATTTCACTCAATTTGCACTACCTTTGCAGCAAAATTTAAGAAATAATGAAGATTCTCATTACAGGAGCCAGTGGCTTTATTGGTTCTTTCATTGTTGAAGAGGCTGTCAACAGAGGGTTTGAGACATGGGCCGCAGTACGTAAGTCCAGCTCGAAAGCATTTCTTCAGGACGAGCGTATCCACCTGATAGAATTGAACCTCTCGTCGGAAGAACAGCTGATAGAACAGCTGAAAGGCCATCAGTTTGACTATGTGGTACATGCTGCTGGTGTCACTAAATGTCTGGATAAAGCTGACTTCCACCGTATTAATACAGAAGGAACTCAGCATCTGGTACGTGCCCTCATGGCTTTAAAGATGCCCCTTCGCCGATTTGTCTATATCAGTTCGCTCAGCATTATGGGCGCCATTCGCGAACAACAGCCCTATACGGAGATTCGTGAGAGCGACGAAGCCAAGCCCAATACCGCTTATGGAAAGAGCAAGCTGGAGGCTGAACAGTGGCTGGAAGCTTACAGCCAACAGCTAAAAGCTAATAGCCAACAGTCCTTCCCTTACGTCATCCTTCGTCCTACAGGTGTCTATGGTCCTCGTGAACGCGACTATTTCATGATGGCCAAGAGCATCAAGTCGCATACCGACTTTGCTGTGGGTTATAAGCAACAGGACATCACCTTCGTTTATGTGACAGATGTGGTACAAGCCATCTTCCTCGCTATAGAGAAAGGTGTGACAGGTCGTCGCTATTTCCTGAGCGATGGCGAGGTCTATCAGTCGTCAACCTTCAGCAATCTGATTCGTCAGGAGTTGGGCAATCCTTGGTGGATTCGCATCACAGCGCCAATCTGGGTATTACGCCTTGTTACTTTCTTTGGTGAGTATTATGGCAGACTGACAGGCAAGGTGACTGCATTGAACAACGACAAATACAACATTATGCGACAGCGCAACTGGCGATGTGATATTGAACCAGCCAGAAAGGAGCTGGGGTATGAGCCACAGGTAAAACTGGAAGAGGGCGTACGCAGAAGTATTAAGTGGTATAAGGATAACGGATGGCTGTGAAGATTAGCGAACTATTTATTCGAGAGAAGAAACCCCATCAGGGACTATTAGCTGTAGAGTGGATAGCTATCGGCTATTTGGTGTTCACATTACTGATGATGGTCCTGTTGTGGAGCAAGTTGGTGAATCCTGAAGAGATGTTGAAGGGACGAGCCAGATTCTTGTTGATAACACTCGCCTTCTGGGGTATCTACTATCTACGGCCCTGTCGCCTCACTATGTTTGCCCGCATCCTGATACAAATGTCCTTTCTGGGCTGGTGGTATCCTGACACCTATGAACTCAATCGCATGCTGCCCAATCTCGACCATTTGTTTGCTGGTTGGGAACAATCGCTGTTTGGTTGTCAGCCCTCGTTGTTGTTCTCGCAGAAGGTACCTTATGGCTGGTTCTCCGAATTGATGTGTTTGGGCTACGTCAGCTATTTCCCGCTGATGCTCATCACCTATCTCTTCTATTTCTTCAAGCGCTATCAGGAATTCCAGATGACAGCCTTTGTCATATTGGGTTCCTTCTTTGCCTACTATGTCGTCTTCGTACTCCTGCCAGTCACAGGTCCACAGTTCTATTATCTGGCTGTAGGCACAGAGAAGATTGCTGCAGGCATATTTCCCAATTTAGGCGATTGGTTTCTGACACACTCAGAGCGAATGGCAGCACCAGGATGGTCGGATGGCTTCTGGTATCACATGCTCGATTTGACACACGATGCTGGCGAGCGTCCTACAGCAGCCTTCCCCAGCAGTCATGTTGGCGTCACCACAGTTGTCATGCTGTTAGCTTTGCGCACTCGTCATAAAGGGCTTATCTTCACCATTCTGCCTTTCTATGTGCTGATGTGTTTCTCTACTGTTTATATCTATGCCCACTATGCTATTGATGCAATAGCAGGACTCCTGACGGGAGCCCTGCTCTACTATGCATTGAAAGCCGTGTGGCATCGATATCTTAAGGGATAATCACCTTTCTGCCATTCTGGATATAGACGCCCTTCTGCGTTGGCTTGCCTTGCAGCTTTCTGCCATCGATGGTGAACCATTGCTGCTGTACTGCGAAAGTATCGTTATTTACGGAACCAATACCTGTGCTTTCGTCCATCATATTCTTGATAGGCACAAACCTTGGAGCAGGAGACTGATTGCGATGCACGGTATAGGCCTCGAAGGGACGTACCACACGATAGTCGCGTTCGAAGGCACTACCCTCTAGATACTGGCTTCTCACTATTCCCACATTCAGGGCATACACCTCTGACGATACACCTATGCTTCGCATCGTTGGCATCATGATAATACTCTCGTCAGCCAATGCCATTCGTTTAGGTTCTGTCGCAGGAACTGTTACATTACCTGAAGAGAACGTCACATTACCTGCCAACAGATAGTCAGCAAGATAGTTTTTAGTGTCGTTTGGCATACTAATAATATAAGGTGTATTGGCCTCTATATGGGTAGCAGGCTGCAGTCCGTCAGGTCCCAACTGGCGCAACCAGAAGTGTTTCGAACTGTCGCTATTGCCAAATGGAGCTATCACGCCCTGATTCTCGTGGTAAATGGTCTGTACGTCGAATGGCAATGCTATCGACTCCCATCCTCTGCTCACACCTACTTGCGTCGACTGCTTGAATTCACGAGTGTAGACAACACCCTTGGCAGTAAACGGTATGGGCACATAGAAATTACAATTGCCACTGCCCGTATCCTGCAGACGGATGGTGCTTGCCACGCTGTCGATAATGACATTGTCGCGATTCATCGGAGCATGCTCAAAATCATCCACATATATCAGCATATTAGGATTGTCCAGGCCCTGCAGTTCGCTGTTATACACCGCATAATTGCCTTCCCACAAGATGGCTGTAATCGTCTTTGCCACTTCTTCACGTCCACCAACAACCTCCAACACATCAGGCAGTCGCGTTCTACCGCTGACCATCAGCACACCATTGCTGTCGAACTGAGGATGTACGTATTTGCAGGTAGCGACAGGAGATGCCTCGTAACCCTCGACTACAGCAATTGCGTTAATCTCAGCATTCTCTGTAAACTTGAGCGGACCAGCATATACCAGACTGCTTGTTGTGGGAGTAGAGCCATCCAACGTATAATATATCTTGGCATTGAACGGACTCAGAATACTGATTTCATTACCTTTCTGCTTAAACGTGGGCTTAGGACACTGATCATCCATAATGGCTTCAAACTCGATGTTATCGAAGTAATAGTTGTTGGCATCCTCATAATCACCGTTAAAGGTGAATGTCAACGACTGGAACGGCAAATGATCAGAAGAGTTTTGGGAACTCATCGTACCCTCATATTCGAAATGCTGCCATTCATCCTTGAAAGTCATGTCATTATAATCGAAGAAGCCCCAGCTGATATAAGTAGTTGGTTCCTCATGAGCCTCAGTGCCTATCAACGCTTCCTTATCCGCACGATAGTCGAACGCCACGCGGTATGTCGTACCTTCGCTGATGGGCTGATTCAGACGAACCCATAACTGGTTATCCCAAGCTGCAGCCACCTTAGGTGTTGCCTCCACCTTGATGCCTCGTGTGCCGTTCATACCCACACCATCGCTGATAGCAGCCTGCGTCGGCTCCTCATTGCCATTTGAATAATCCAGTCTGATAAAGTAGTTACTATTGTCGTCACCCTCCATATCGCCATTGTTCACCAAGCTGATAACAACAGTAGGATCAGCCGAAGGATCCAGCTCTTCTATGTTTTTGAAACCATTCCATTCTTCTGCAGCCAGATACTTTGCCTTTGTTCCATAAGGAACATAGAGTGTTCCATTTTCCTTTACTCTACTACTAAATGTCTGGCGTAGTTCAAGAGGGTTCTTCCTATATGTAGTTACAGAGGCCAAACTATCACAACTGACAAAAGCGAACCAACCTATACTCTCAACTTTCCTAGGTATGACGACGCTCTTGATATTTTTACATCCGTATAACGCTCCAGTATTAATCGCTGTAACAAAGTTGGGAATGACGACACTTTCATCAGGTTTGCCTGCAGGGTAAGTAACCAGAAGTGTCTTGTTCTTCGAATAAAGCACACCATCAACAGATGTGTAATACTGGTTGTCTTCCTCAACGATGATCTCCTGAAGGCGTGGGCAAATTGCAAATACAAAAGAACCAATTTCTTTAACACTGGCAGGAATCGTGACAGAGCCAGTAAGTCTTGATCCCTCGAAGTTTTCTCCTTCTATCACCTCTACACTATTTGGAATATCGATGGATTCCATACTTACGTATCTGAAAGCACCGTGTTCAATGGTAGTCACACCATTTGGAATAGTCACTGACTTCAGACCGCTCCCATAGAATGCGCAGCCACCTATCGTAACCACCGTACTAGGAATAGCGTAAGATTCATCAGTCCTTCTCACTGGATAAGTAACGATTTTGGTGATGTTCTTATCAAACAGCACGCCATCAATAGAAGTAAAATATGCATTACCTTCTTCCACGAAGATGTTCTTATAACATGAATACAGAGCTGTTGGTTCTATACTGGTGACGCTGGCAGGAATCATGAGGTCATCAATATTATTGTTGCGGAGCGATTCTACTCCTAAACTCTTCAGGTAAGGGGGCAATACGATAGATGAAAGACCATAACACCCGCTAAACTCTTCTGAGCCAAGGGCTGTTACGCCAACAAAGTATTGGAATTCATCAAACGATCTAATATCTGTGTTGTTGGTGAACGCATTATCCAGACTGGTCACAGCAGCAGCCTCCGTCTTGCTCAGTTCTCCGTCACCATCCTTATCCCACTTATTAACACAGATAGCCTTTACGTTAGCATCAGCAAACCTGATAATGCTCTCGTCAATCACTACAGGCACTGTATCCTGTTGCATAACAGACCACGAGAGGTCGTCGAAATAGAAATCAGTCGCTGTCTTTTCACTGGAATTGAGATTGAATGCGATTGACCAAGTTCCATCCATGCTTTCGTCAATTTTCATAATACCATCAAATTCCTGCCAGTCTGTTGTGAAAGCAATGTCACCAATAGCGTACCAATGGAGATAATCAGACGGATTCTGTTTATGTACCTGAGTCACAACAGCAACATCCTTTGAAGCCTTATAACGGAATTTAATCCTAATCTCTGTACCTGCTCTCCAAACATGCGGAGACTGAATCCAGAACTGGTTGTCCCATGAAGACACATCATCGCCGGCATCATTACTCGGTGTGTCAGCATTAGCAGCATGGACTACGAACACATGGTTGGAAGGATTACCTTCTTCCTCTTCGATATCTGCAGGGAACGCATTCCAACCTTCTCCGTCTTCTGTCATATTTCTGCCTTTCGTCTTTCCCCAAGCACATATCTTATAGTTATTGTCCTTATCATCCCATCTTGTATCAGGATTAGCCCAAGGCTTCTCCGCATCACCATTATCCAATTGCTCTATCCACTCGACTGAGCCGACAAGCTGATTATATTCATTTTCTGTAGCCCAGTACATGCTTTCAATCGTGATGGAACCTGTAGTCGTGGTATTCTGCAAAGCCACTTGGTGGATTCTCTCTTTCTTCGATGGATCAAGTTTTATGGCTACAACACCACCATTAGGATTTTCTACAGCAGTCGTAGTCGCCTCATCAAAGTCAGCCCCCCACTGGCCGATGGTTCCCAGGAAATGGTATTGGAGAATAATTCTGACATCACAGGTTGAGGCCGAATACTTCATAATAAGATAATCGTATTGGCTGGCATTGAAATACGTAGTATTTGCATCGCTGGCAGAAATCACGGTACCTGTACTGTCTCTTTCTTCCTCATATCCCGTGGAGAGTATAGCAGATTTCCACTGCCATTCAGCAGTAAACTCAACAGGAACACCAGGCGTGTAGAGTCTCGACAGGTCACCAGTAGGGGTGTCGCCTGCGCTATCTGCTGCCAAAACCTCAGTAGGAATCAGCACTGCGAGTGTCACGAACAGTAATGATAATAGTCTTTTCATATCCTTAAGTTTTTTAGTTATTCCAGTTTGAGGGCAAAGATAAACAAAAAAAACGAAAGTAACAAGAAAATTGAGCGAAAATGTGAGGAGATGGGATGAAGAATGGTTTCTATGTTAGAGTAAGATTTCTACTTAGAAAGAGGTTAAAAAGACATATTTACCATCACTTTTGCAGTAAAGTAGCTGATAATCAAGGTAATAAAAGGTGATGGTGAGGCCAATTTACCATCACCTCATCATCATCTTACCATCACTTTTTCGTGTTTTCTGCTATTTTTCGCCCTTTTGGCTGATTTTTATAATAATAGTTTCAAGTGGTAACAGCAAGGGGAACTAGTAGTTCCACTTGGTGTTACCAAAAGTTCCATCATGAGTTACCAAGAGTTCCAAGTAATGTTACTATTTGCGAACTTCCTTATATTCAGGCAGTTAATGAGTTTAGCAGGGGTAAACTCGGGGTTTACTAGGACTAAAGTGAGGGTTTAGTGATGGTAAAGTGATGGTAGAATAGGCTTACAATCACCAGCTAATAATCTGATAATCAATATGTTAGATGCAAAAGTGATGGTAAATACTATTTTTGAACAAAATTTCTTAAAAGAAAAAATATACTTGCACACAACAATGGGGTTCGCAAATTATGAGCATAAAAAAAGGGACTCCGCTGAGTCCCAAACCTTTGTTAACCTTAAATCTAATACTATGAAAAACACGGTGCAAAGTTAAAAGGTTTGGTTGATAATAGCAAGAAATTGCACAAAAAAGCGGTGTAAGGCGTACACTTTCTTGACCTAAATCAACCAAAAATGAAAGTTTTCTGTCGAAAATTTGGTTATTTCGAATTAAATTCCTATCTTTGCAAACGGTAAAGGACATAGATAAGAGCAGGGATTCCGACATGAGAATGAGTTGGGATTCTTTTTATTTATTGCGTCCGCAAATAACTAAAAGAAACAAATTAAAATAAGGTAAAGAATACATTATGGCTTACATGTCACAAGAGGGCTATGACAAACTGATAGCCGAACTGCACCGCTTGGAAGCGGTAGAGCGTCCAAAGGCATCTGCAGCTATTGCAGAGGCTCGTGAAAAGGGCGATCTGAGTGAGAACAGCGAGTATGATGCTGCCAAAGAGGCACAGGCTCATCTGGAGGATAAGATCAACAAGCTGAAGGCAACGATTGCTGAGGCTAAGGTTGTGGACACCTCCCGTCTGAGCACTGACAGCGTACAGATTCTGACGAAGGTGGAGATGACCAATCTGACCACCAAGGCCAGAATGAGCTACACCATCGTGAGTGAGAACGAGGCCGACCTTCGTGCTGGCAAAATCAGCATCAAGACACCTATTGCTCAGGGACTGCTGGGCAAGAAGGTGGGCGACGAGGTGGAGATCACCATTCCTCGTGGCACCATTAAACTGCGTATCGAGAACATCTCAATTGCTTAAATTATGGATATATTTGCAAAGATTGCTGCTGGTGAGATTCCCAGCTACAAGTGTGCTGAAAACGACGAGTTCTACGCATTTCTCGACATCAATCCGCTGGTGAAGGGCCACACATTGGTCATTCCCCGTCGTGAAGTAGACTATTTCTTCGATATGGACGACGACGAGTTGGCCCGTTATCAGCAGTTTTCCAAGCGTGTGGCTATTGCCATCAAGAAAGCCTTCCCTTGCAAGAAGGTTGCTCAGGTAGTACTGGGTCTGGAGGTTGCTCATGCTCACATCCACCTGATTCCCATGCAGAGTGAGGCTGATGCCGACTTCCGCAAGGAGAAGCTGAAGCTTACTGAGGAAGAATTCAAGGAAATAGCAGCAAAGATTCAGGCTGCATTCGTATAATCCCAACTCATCAGACATGATTAAGTTAGCCACCGTATCGCCCTGTTACAACGAAGAGGAAGTGCTCCACCAAAGTGTTGAGCGCCTGACAGCCTTGTTCAAACGCATGATGTCAGAAGGACTGATTTCTGACGACTCGATGATGGTGTTTGTCAATGACGGCAGTCGCGATAAAACGTGGCAAATCATCAGTCAGTTGCACAAGGAGAACAAATACGTTCGTGGCATTAATCTGGCCAGGAATGTGGGCCATCAGAATGCCATCATGGCTGGTATGATGACTGCAAAGGATTGGGCCGATGCAGTCATCACCATCGATGCCGACCTTCAGGACGATATCGAGTGTATTCCTCAGATGGTGAAGGACTATGAGGAAGGCTACGATATCGTCTATGGTGTCAAGGTGTCGCGTAAGGCCGATCCACTGATGAAGCGCATGACAGCTCAGGCCTTTTATAAGCTGCAGGCCTCGATGGGTGTCGAGAGTGTATTCAATCATGCCGACTTCCGTCTGTTAAGTCGTCGCGCCCTGCAGATGCTGAATGGTTACGACGAGCGCAACCTCTATCTGCGAGGCCTCATCCCCATGATTGGCTTGCCTTCCACTACTGTCGACGACGTCATTGGTGAACGACAGGCTGGCGCCTCGAAATACACATTGAGCAAGATGCTGAATCTGGCACTCGATGGCATCACCTCGTTCAGCGTCAAACCCCTCTACAATATCATCTATTTAGGTATTGTGTTCCTCTTCATCAGTTTTTGCATTGGTATCTATGTCTTGCATGCCCTGATTGTAGGCACAGCAGTACCAGGCTGGTCATCACTCATTCTGAGCATCTGGCTCGTTGGTGGCTTCGTGCTGATCTGTGTAGGCGTTACAGGTGTCTACATCGGCAAGATATATAATGAGGTGAAGCATCGCCCACTTTACAATATTCAGGAAATCCTAGACTGATTTCTTGAAGGCAAAAAACTTCTGTCCAATATAGTTGATAATCATAAAGAGTCCTGTGCCTACGAGCATAGCGACATTCTCTACGACGACCTTACTCAGATGCATGCTCTCCAAAGCGTAACGCGTTAAAGGTAAGGCAATACTATAGGCTAGCACATAGCATATAATAATATTGAGCGCAAACTTCGTGATGCTGCGCCAATCCGTTCCCTGATAGTGAAACGTGAAGTGCTTATTAAGAAAATAGCTGAGGATGCTGCCAAAGAAATAGTCGCAAAACGACGATACCCAATAAGAACAGCCAAACACATTGTAAAGTACCAGCATGATGGCAGTACCAAACAAGGTATTGACCACACCAACAATGAGGAAGGTGATAAACGACTTATCGAATACTCTTTGCTGCATAATCCTTAGTGTACATCTCCCAACAGAGTTTCAGCCAGACTAATACTACGGGCAGAGCCTTCAGCGCATAAGGCTGTACCCACTCCTTTCGCAAATAGGCAGGAAACAGATCGCTAGGTGACAGACTGCTCAATATGAAGACGAACACCAGCAGGGCTATATCCCAACCATTACGTTGCCAAGGGGCTGCTGTATACCAGATGACGACACCCACAAACGGAATGATATAACCGCTGGACTCACTACCAGTTGAAAACAAGACTACGAACATCAGGACAGAAGCCAACAGCGTCTGGCGAAATGCCACATGCTTATACTGCGAGAAGCGCAGATAAGGAATAGCGAACATCAGCAAACCTGGTGCAATGAGCCATAAATCGCTGAACTGCAGGCCTGTAGTGCGATGAACCAACCCCAACAAAGAAATGTTCTGGGCTATCGAATCCAAATTCTCGCTATTCTTCTCTGTCAGACATACAAACCACTCATAGTATTGGTTGATGATATACTCAGGACTGCTGATAATCATGGGTAATGCAAAGAGCACAACACCCCACCCTATCAGCGACAGAACGAAACGCAACTTATGACGCGAGAAGAAGAAGAAAGCCAAGCCCACAATGCCATATAGCTTTACCAGCGTTCCTACCACTATAAAGAAGGCTGCTTCCGTATCGCGTTCCTTTTCTATTAAGAAGAAAGCCAAAAGGATGATAGCTGCAATCGCAATATTAAACTGCTGCATAAACAAGGCTGTCAGCAATTCATGGGCACAGAACCAGAAGATGAATATCTGCTGATACTTCGTCATGTTGGAGCGACGCACTGACACATAGAGGAACAGCGACAACGCTACACACCACAGCAACATGCCCACCCATTCAGGCACAACGGCAAAAGGAGCAAAAACCAATGAGAAAAAAGGTCCGTAGTGGTTGACATCCCAATACTCCTGAGGATAAGCCTCATATAACGGCAATTGCTGCCACACATGCCAGAACACCCCTCGGAATATCAGAAAGTTGTTATGTGAATGCATCTTAGCCAATGCTGACACGATGCCCAATATCAGCCACAACCCTAACAGCGTGCGATAGTCGCTGAAGAAGGGCTTAGACAGGAACGCCTTACATTTCTCAATCATTATTTATCTGTTTTGTTTGCAAAATTAATATATTTTTTTTAATTTTGCACACATGAACGGAAAAAATCAAATATCGGTAGTTATCAACACCTATAATGCTGAGCTACATCTGCAACGCGTACTCGACTCCGTCAAGGACTTCGACGAGGTGCTGATTTGCGATATGGAGAGCACGGACCATACGCTGGAGATAGCCCAGAAGAACGGTTGTCGAGTGGTGACATTCCCCAAAGAGGGACACACCATCGTGGAGCCGGCTCGTGAGTTTGCCATTCATGAGGCCAGCTATCCGTGGGTGTTGGTGATTGATGCCGATGAACTGGTGACGCCTGCATTGAAGGACTATCTCTATAATGTCATCGACAAGACTGATGCTCCAGCTGGTATCGCGATTCCCAGAAAGAACTATTTCATGGGCCGTTTCCTTCATTCTGCCTATCCTGACTATGTGTTGCGATTCTTCCGTCAGGACCTGACACATTGGCCTGCCATCATTCATTGCTCGCCAGAAGTTGATGGCAAGGTAGAACGTATTCCTGCCAAGCAAAAGGAGCTGGCTTTGGAACATCTGGCCAACGACTCCGTCAGCGATATTCTGCGCAAGTCGGATACCTATTCCAACTACGAGCTGCCTCGTCGTCGCCACAAGAACTACGGCATAGGAGCCCTGATAGGTCGCCCCCTGTTCCGTTTCTTCAAATCATACGTGCTGAAGCGTGGCTTCCTGGATGGGAAGCCTGGACTGATTCATGCCTTACTGGATGCCCACTATCAGTTTGTCATCGTTTCGAAACTGATAGAAGAACGCAAGTCTTAGCGTTGCATCTTCTTATCCTTTCTGCGTTGCGACAACGAGAAGGCTGACGTTATTCGCATCATTCTGACAAAAAAGTCGATATCCCACAAAAGCAGTTTCAGGCGGAAATAGTATTTCCCACCCAATTCGTGCTTGGTGACAGGCAGGAACTGCTGAAGCTCCTGACGCACCTCAGCTATGATATCTCGCATCTGCGAATCATAGTTCGACATTCTTGCCAAGTCCTTTGTCAGCTTGATACATCCTCGCAGATAAAGGCGTCTGTTTTCTGATTCCCAACCTGGCAATAGGTTGCGATCAGCGATATAGTGATAGCGTTCCCTGATAGCTTGGAAGAAGTGGTTGCCATTCTTAGGATTATAAGAATGAAGCGAACTGCTCGACAACTGTCTGTAATGATAGAAAGCGTGATGCAGAACTGCCACTCGCTTTGCATGCAGCATCCATTTGAAGATGGTGGCATGATCTTCGTAGGGATTCAGGTCAGGCATCAGTTCCTGTACCACCTCACGTTTGAAAAGCATCGACCAGAGATAACTGCCTATCTTTCCTGTCAACAGCAACTTGACAGCCTCCTGTGCATCATAAGTTGTCTGGAAACCATCCGCATTAACCAGTTTCTTCGAACCATCATTGTAGTCTTCAACATATCCGCAGATAATAATCTCTGCCTGCTCTTTACTCATGGTCTGCAGCATCGTAGCGTACATATCAGGCTCTATCCAGTCATCGCAATCCACAAAACTCACATAGTCCCCATGAGCTATCGCTAATCCATCGTTGCGAGCTGCAGCCTGTCCTCCATTCTCCTTATGTATCACTCTGATACGTGGCTCTTGAGCAGCATATTCGTCACAAACACGACCAGAATCATCAGTAGAGCCATCGTCTACCAGCAACAGTTCCCAGTCCTGATAAGTCTGATGAATGATAGAATCAAAACACGGACGAAGATAATCGCCACCATTATATACTGGTATAATAATACTGATCATGCTCTATTACGGATTATTGTATACAAAGACATATTCCAACTGGGGAAGCAGCTCGTCAAACGATTTGAAAAGATGCTCTTCGACAGGTGCATCAGCATCTCCAATCCAGTAAAGAGGTGCATCGTGATACATCGATGCAACAAGTGTAAAGGTACTGGTGGCACCTATCAGATAGTCACAATGGGAAAGCAGACAAAGGTCTTCAGCAGGGTTACCATCAGGAAACTCCACATGACACTGTGGCAACTGCTGGCGGAAATAATCGCGATTCAAGTCAGGATCATTGCCACAAATGTAAACATGTATCGTCTCGTCAGGATGAAGCGTGCAAAAACTCCGGATAAGCTGAAGATACTGTTCGTCAGTATAGTAGAAACGACCTCCTTGAAAGGTGGCATAATCGCCTCGACGGATATGAACTCCCAATCGCAAACCCTCGTGCATCCGCTGGGCTACACGCTGTTCAATATCATCGTGAAAGGCAAAAAGCTGCAGAATTTCCTGCTTATATTTCAAGAACAAGTCGAACCATTTGACACACCAACCTTCTGCCAACACCATGCGTTTCTCCATCATGATACGCTCCTGATGACTGGTGTCTGCCTTGTAATCATGGAACCCAACGGTAGGAATGAGTCCCAATCGTGCTGCATATTTGGCAAAGAGATAGTCCCACACATGATGATTAGGCGTTTGGCAGATGTGGAAATATTGATATTTATAGGCAAAACGCATCGACATGGTCTTTCGTCCATGTTCTCTGCCCCAGGCATACAGCTGCCCGTATTGCAGGATATTATTGCACATGCGCCCCTTATCTGTTACGAATATCATGCCGTGTTGAGCGTTTTATCATGGGCAAAGATACGAAGAAATTATCAAATGATAAAATATTGGAGCTTTTTTTTGGGCAGTTCGGAATAAAATAGTATCTTTGCATCACACAAATGACGTGTCGGACTATGATGTACTATATTACTTTCTTCTTTTGGCATCTGTTTTCATTGCTCCCTATGAGGGTGCATTACGTGTTGTCCGACCTCATTTTCCTCATTATCTATCATGTAACTGGCTATCGTAAGAAGATAGTCCGTAAGAACCTTTCCTCGTCATTCCCCGAGAAGAGTGCTGAGGAGTTACACGACATCGAGAAACGCTACTACCACTGGTTCTGCGACTATCTGGTAGAAACAGTAAAGATGTTCTCGATTTCAGAGAAGGAAATGCGGAAGCGCATGAAGTTTGAGGGTATGGAACAGTTGGAAGAAGACTTCCGTGAAGGTCGTAGTGTCACGCTTTATCTGGGGCATTACTGCAATTGGGAGTGGATCAGTTCACTACCATTGCATATTGATCCTAGCATCAAATCTGCACAACTGTATCATGCCATAGAGAATCCCACATTCGACAAGCTATTCCTTTATTCACGTGGTCGTTTCCATGCTCATTCATTGGAGATGAAAGAAGCGTTCGGCATTCTGAGGAATTGGCAGAAAGAAGGTTCCCTTTCTATCACTGGCTACATCTCCGACCAGGTGCCTGGCTTCAGCAGCATGCACTACTGGCCCATATTCCTGAACCACGACACACCAGCCTATACGGGTGCCGAACGTATTGCCAGAGTACTGAACACAACGGTATATTATGTGGATATCATCCGTCCACGTCGTGGCTATTATGTGGCTCGGATGAAGAAAATTTGTACGGATACAAAGAAGCTGCCTAAGTTTGGCATCACAGAACAATACTATCGTATGCTGGAGGACAGCATCAAGCGCAATCCGGAATTCTGGCTTTGGAGCCATAATCGCTGGAAACGCACCCGTGAACAATTCAACAATGAATATCCTGAAGAAGAGCGTAAGCGCATTCTCAGCAAACTATAATCAAACAGGAGATCGTCATGAAGATAGGTATATTATATATAGGTATAGGTCGCTATGTATGTTTCTGGCCTGACTTCTTCAAGAGTTGCGAAGAGAAATTAGTGACGGAAGCTGAGAAGCACTACTATGTGTTTACAGACCAAGAGAGTCAGATAGAACCTCATGAACGTGTCAGGGTATTCCATCAGGACGATATGGGATGGCCCTTGAATTCGCTTTTCCGCTTTAAGATGTTTTCTCGCATCAAGGACCAGTTGGCTGACAACGACTATCTATTCTTCTTCAATAGTAATGCGAAAGTGGTGCAAACGGTGACTGCAGACGATTTCCTGCCTAAGGACGAAGACTATTCTGCCCTTTGTATGGCAACGGACGATTATTCTGGTTTTGAGTCACGACCTGTCTCCGCTACTTATGTCGCTCCTGGTGAGACACGCCATTATTTCTCTGGAGCATTGAATGGTGGAAAGTGCAAGCCATATCTGGAGCTGATAGAAGGCTGTAACGAAATAGCTGATACCGATCTGCGCAATGGTATCATGCCCGTATGGCACGACGAGTCTGTACTAAACCGTTTCCTAGTAGGCAAAAACATCAAGATCATGCATCGCGATATGGGTAAACCTGCCAATTGGAGCAAGCCAGAGAATCCAAAGATTATTCTTCGACGCAAAGAAGATGTGCTAGGGCGCAGCTGGCTTCGCAACTATAAAGGCAGAGAGCACACCAACACCTGGCTAAGAAAACAGCTTCGCAAATTGGGATTGGTTAGTTAGGCTGTAGCCTGTCTTGCGTCATTCGTTCCATATACTGTTGAATGATCGCTTTTAATTCTCGCTCCATCTGTGGTTGCTGGGGCATCTTCCCTATCAGATTTTTCTGCATCAGCGAGTCTGTCAACGCATAGACAGCTTTTGTCTGCTGTCCATCAAACTGCAGCACATGTCCATGTTTTACATACTGATAGACACCATTCAGATAGTTGACAGCCCAAGTATCCTCAGTAGGAGTCTGCAGCACATCAATACCAAAGGCAAAGTATGGTTTCTGATAGTGTAACATACCCATCAGCGTAGGCAGGATGTCAATCTGCTGGGCAATCTTGTCCTGCACTTCAGGCTCTCGTCCTGGCTCATATATAATAATAGGTGAACAGAAACCACCCAAATCTGTCTGATAGTAGTCATGGTCACTCATATTGGTATGGTCACTGGTCAACACAAAGATAGTGTTCTTAAACCAAGGTTGCTTGCTGGCTGTAGCAAAGAACTTGCCTAGAGCCATATCCGTATAGCGAATACATTTATGCATGATGATACCCTCTTCAGGATATACATCCTTATATTTCTCTGGTATCACATAGGGATGATGACTGGAGGCTGTGAAGACAGCTGTCATGAAGGGTTCCTTCATCTCCGACATCTTCGTAGCATAGTACTGCAGGAATGGTTCGTCCCAGATAGCCCACATACCATCGAAGTCATCATCGCCTCCAAAACGTTTATCCTCATTATAGTCCTCACGACCATAATAGTCCTGAAAACCTGTGCTACGGGCAAAAGCCATAAAACCCATAGAGCCACGTTGGGCCCCATGGAAGAAAGCAGTCTGATAGCCTTCGCCAGCCAACAGCGAGGCAATACCACTGACATGATTCATGGAGGATGGCGTCAGGAAGAATGGCTCTACGAACATAGGTATTGACGACAGAATGCTGGGCATACCATCAATACTCTTACGTCCGTTGCAGAACGAACGACTGAAGGTAACACTCTGACGAATCAGCGAGTCAATACAGGGTGTATAGCCCTTATATTTCCCATTCTCCAGATTCTTATTCAGAGCACCAATATATTCGCGTCCAAAACTCTCCACAATCAGCACTACGACATTCTTCTTGGTCATGGGGAGAGTGTCGTTAGGAAAATGAACAGGACTATAGACAGAAGCCATCTCTTGTGGGTCAGCATAATAGTCTGGAACCACAAAAACAGCCTTGCCAATAGTACGATAGAAGGCAAACGGTGTATTCAGCACCAAAGCTGCCTCAATAGGACGATCTGCATACTGGTTGGCATTGGATATGGTGATAGGACGCACAGCTGTAGTAAAACCACCACGAATGCCAGCCACCACAAAAGGAGCCAACATAGCCAGTGATAAGAGATTAACGACGTCATATAACCACCAGCGTCTTTGTATCTTACCTAACCCTGAAGGGCGATAGACTTTCCATAGAACCCATATCACCAAAACGAAAGCAATCACAAGATAGATGTGATGCCAAGCCTCCGTCAGGAAGATACCCCCTAGATTGCCCTCATTAGAAAATTCGCTAAATATAGTAGTCGTCGTACGTCGCATGGTAAAGCGGAAATAGACGGCATCGCAGAGGTTCATGGCTAGCGCTACACCATTGACCACCAGATAAACCCATTTACAAAGGTTCTGCCAGAAGGGATTCTCTTTACCATGCCAAGGTAAAAGCATCAGCACAATATAGGGAATATTGGTCACCAGAATAGCTGAGGTATCAAACACAAGTCCTCCACCAAACATCTCCATCAAACGACGGAAAGAAAGCCCCTGCTGGAAATAGCTATAGTTCACAAGCAGATAAGCCACACGCGCCAAAAAGTAGACTACATATAGCAGTAGCAGGTTATAGAGTGTTGCCACCAAGGGTGAGAATAATCCTATTTTTCGAAAGCCTTTCATACCTATTTCGTTCCTAGTATCTTTAAGTCGTGGGTGGTAGCCTGCAGAATAGCCTTACCCATTTGTTCCAATCGTTTGCTGTCCGTACTCTTATCTGCTATCATCCGATTGGAGTCGAAGTCATAAACCATCAAACCTGTAGAGTCGACCACAGAGAAACCATTATGGTAAGTGTTCATAGCAAATGGATAGCTATAGGATTGACTTAACACATCGCGACTCCAACGGAACTGATCATGAGGCAAGTGCATCTGAGCTAATAGTGTTGCCACTAAGTCGGTCTGATTACAGATGGTACGAATACGACGGGGACTTTTGACGGCTCCACCAACCCATACCATAGGTATTATGTTGCGTAAGGGCGACTCCTGATGGATATCATGGAAGTCGATACTATGGTCTGGCAACAGGATGATGAGTGTCTCCTGCCATTGGGGAGTCTGCTTCAGACTATCCACAAACTGCCCTATACACTGGTCGAGATAAAAAAAGGCGTTGCCTATCTCGTCATCGTATTTCCTGACGGGTACATCCCAAGGCTCATGACTGCTCAGAGTTGAAAAGCCAATCAGATAAGGACTCTGAAGCGTTGTTGCCATCTGCATCAACGTATGGAAAGTGATATCGTCACGTACCCCCCACTTAGCAGAATTTTTCTCGTCAGCACTATAATCGTCCATCCACTTAAGCGTTTGGAAACCACCTGCGACCAAATAGCCTCGCATATTGGTGAAGTTGATATCGCCACCATAAATATAGTGGGTATTATAACCCTCTTTCTGTAATGTGGCAGCAATACCTGGCAATGATTGCGATTTGCTGGGCATCTTCATGACAGAAGATGTGGGAAATGAAGGATAACCACTATAAGTACACACAGTACCTCGATCCGTACGCCATGAATTAGCGTAGCAACTGTCAAAACTGATGCCTTCATTTTTCAGTTCCTGCAGTCTGGGCATATATTTAGCCACCACCTCACCAGCACTCTCCATCAGGATGATGATGACATTGGGACGTGTGGTATTCAACAAGGTGTCTGTATTTACTGAGGTGGTAGGATACAAATCCTTTGTCATCTCTTTCCATTCCTGCTCCAGATAGAAATCATAATCGACGATATTGGAGGCTGTCTTCTCAAACGAGGCAATGAAGCTAAAGACAGGGTTGATAGCAGCATGGTTCAGAAACTGGTTCTGCGAATAGTACACCTGACCGATATTCGTTGTCGACTCTGACAATCCGCCTCGGATACCAATTACCATCAAAGGGATGAAGAGTATGGCTATAATGGTCTCAACAAGACGCATTCTGCTTGGGAAGATGTTCCAATGTGGACGAGTATAAACCCAATAGAACAGAACTGTCAGCAGAATAACCAACAGCAGGCGTACCAACAGATAGCCTCCAGATACACTGGCCATTGCCTCAGTAGGAGTCTCCAGATATTGTAGACAACTGGCGTCAAGTTTGAAATTCCAAAAAGCATATAGACTGGTGTCTGCCACAAAAGCAAGGGCTAACGCCAGGGAGATGATAGCATAATAGACTTTCAGAATATTGCGGAGAATACCGATCTTCTTGACATATACTGACACCAAGGCACACAAGAAAGGAACGATGATGAGATAGAGCGACATGCTCATATCAAGAGTCAGCCCATGCCAAGTGACCTGTAGCATATCGATAAAGGAAAACGTCTGACCACCTATATTGCAAAGCATAAACACCCACTTAGCTACTATAAAGATAACCAAGGTGAGCAAGTAGGTCTTTATGAGATATAGGACTCGTTGCAACATACTGTTTACAGACTTTGCATATCGTTCAGTTTCTTGTAGTAGCCATCAAAGGACAGCAATTCGTCGTGTGTTCCTCGTTCCACAATACGACCTTCGTGCAGCACACATATCTCATCGGCATTCTTGATGGTGCTCAGTCTGTGGGCAATAGCTACTGTTGTACGTGTCTTCATCAGGTGTTCCAAAGCATCCTGCACCAGTCGTTCACTCTCTGTATCAAGAGCTGAGGTAGCCTCATCGAGAATCAAGATAGGCGGATTCTTCAGAATAGCACGGGCAATAGATACTCGCTGGCGTTGACCACCAGAGAGTCTGCCACCACGATCACCGATATTGGTATCAAACCCTTGTTCCGACTGTGTGATAAAATCGTAGGCATTGGCTATCTTCGCAGCCTCAGCAATCTGCTCGTCTGTAGCATTATCCACACCAAACGAGATATTATTGCGGAAGGAATCGTTAAACAGGATTGCCTCCTGATTAACATTACCTATCAATTGACGCAAATCGAAGATACCTAACTCCTTGACATTGATACCATCAATCAGTACCTCACCTTCCTGTACATCATAATAGCGAGGTATCAGATCGACCAAGGTCGACTTACCACTACCCGACTGTCCCACAATGGCTATCGTTTTTCCTTTGGGAATCACGAGATTGATATCCTTGAGAATCCATTGGTCAGCATAGCGGAACGACACATGACGGAACTCTATCTGATGTTCGAAAGCAGCAATATGCTTTGGTTGTGCCACTTCCTGAATAGTATTCTCTGCCAACAGAATCTTGTCGACACGTTCCATAGAAGCCAGACCCTTGGGGATATTATAACCAGCCTTAGAGAAATCCTTCAGAGGATTGATAATACTATAGAGCATCACCATATAGTAAATAAAGATAGGACCAGACAGCGCCTGATAGTTGAGAACCAACACGCCACCAAACCACAGCACGATGACAATCATGATAGTTCCTAGGAACTCTGACATCGGATGAGCTGACGACTGACGGATATTAACTCGCATGATGTCGTCACGATAGGAAGAGTTGATCTGGTCGAAGCGACGATTCATTTTCTGTTCTGCACAGAAAGCCTTGATAATACGCAGTCCACCCAGTGTTTCTTCCACTTGGCTCATCGTGTCACTCCAAAGGGCTTGTGCCTTGATGCTTTGCGCCTTCAGCTTTCTACCCACATATCCCATAAACCAGCCCATGATGGGCACAATGATAAGGGTAAAGAGCGTCAGTTGCCAGGATATAAAGATCAGTGCTGCAAAGTAGCTGATAATCAGAATGGGATTCTTGAAAAGCATCTCCAAACTAGACATAATACTATTCTCTATCTCCTGCACATCACCACTCATACGTGCTATGATATCACCCTTGCGCTCTTCTGAAAAGAAGCCTAAAGGCAGCGATGTTATTTTCTGATAGAGTTGATTGCGAATATCTCGAACCACACCAGTACGGATAGGGATGATGGTGGCTGCAGACAGGAAATAAGCACCTGTCTTAAGGAAAGTAGTAACGGCTAGGAACAAGCCTATCAGCAATAAGGTCGTTGTCTGCCCATAGTCAGCTATCAACCCGTTGACGTAGTAATTCATGTTGTTCAACAGCACCGTCTGTACATTACTCCAATCCCAAGCCATCACGGAAGTGGCCGTCTCAGCATCACTCGTTTGGAACAATATCTGCAGGATAGGGATAAGCGCAGCAAATGAAAAAATGTTCAATATGGCTGATAGGATATTGAACACCACAGACAATATCAGGTATTTTTTATAGGGCGGAATAAATCGCCTGAGTACATTCAGAAATTCTTTCATATAATCTCACCCAATAATGTTGCACTTGTACTGCCTGTAATGCGCACTCTGACCGTTTCACCGATATGGTGGCCTGCCTTGTCCATCACCACAGCCTTATTCTGCTCCGTACGACCCATCAGCTGTTCACGACTGCGCTTTGAGAAGCCTTCTATCAGCACATCAAACTCCTTACCCTCATCCTTCTTGTTCTGCTGGGCAGAAATCTCCGTCTGAAGTGCTATCAATTCATTGAGTCGGCGTATCTTCTCTTCCTCTGGCACATCATCAGGCAGATGCTTGGAGGCATAGGTTCCTGGACGTTCTGAATACTTAAACATAAAGGCAGAGTCGTAGCCCACCTCACGCATCAGACTCAAAGAGAGCTGATGGTCTTCCTCTGTCTCAGAATGGTAACCCACAAAAATATCCGTTGAGAGTCCACAGTCAGGAATGATACGGCGGATAGCCTCCACACGTCCCATATACCACTCTCGAGTATACTTACGATTCATCAGTTTCAAGATACGGTCTGAACCGCTCTGCACTGGCAGATGGATGTGTTTGCAGACATTTGGCATCTCAGCAATCACACGCAGTGTCTCATCACTCATATCCTTTGGATGACTCGTGGTAAAACGTATTCGCATCTCAGGAGCTTCCTCCGCTACTTTCCTCAGCAACTCAGGAAAAAGAATATCTTCCTCATCCCCCTGACATCGATAGCTGTTCACATTCTGTCCCAACAGGGTCACCTCCTTAAAACCACGGTCTCTCAAGTCGCGTACCTCTCGAAGAATACTCTCCAAGTCACGACTGCGTTCACGACCACGGGTATAAGGTACGATGCAATAATGACAGAAATTATTGCAACCACGCATAATGCTGACAAAGCCTCCAATCTTGGCACCATGCAAGCGCTGAGGAACCACATCACGATAGGTCTCACTCGTACTGAGCTCGATGTTGATGGCCTTATGACCCGTCTCTGCCTGGGCTACCAAATCGGGCAACGACAGATAAGCATCAGGGCCAGCCACCAGGTCGGCATGATGATTCGTCAACAGGTCATCCTTCACACGCTCTGCCATACAACCCAGGACGCCGATGATAAGGCCATTAGCTGTTGTCTTTTGGCTTTTAGCTCTTTGTCGACGTAGGGCATCAAGGGCCTCGAGGCGGTGGTAAATCTTCTGTTCTGCATTATCTCGAACAGAGCAAGTATTCAGGAATACGGCGTCAGCATCATCCAACGTATCTGTAGCTTCATAGCCAGCCATCTGCATGACGCTGGCTACGACCTCAGAATCAGCTACATTCATCTGACAGCCGTAGGTCTCTATATATAATTTCTTCATTATTTACCTTATTATATTTTAATTTGGGTGCAAAGTTACAACTTTTTTTCGTAACTTTGCACCCACTATTTAAAATATTAAGTGATGATACTGATAAAAGATCAGAAATATGGAGGCGAACGTCCTTTGTTTGCCCAACACGACCTCAGGTTGGAGAACATTACGATTACAGACGGCGAGTCTGGCATCAAACAATGCCAAAATATGGAGGCCTACAATTGTAAGTTCTATGGCAAATATCCTTGGTGGCATGTTGACGGAGCTAAAATCGACAACTGCTACTTTGCTCCCGAATCACGCTCAGCCATCTGGTATACAAACGATATGGTGATGACAAACTCACGCATAGACGGTCCTAAGTTCTTCCGAGAGATGAAGAATCTGACACTGGAAAACGTAGAGATTACCGATGCTGACGAGACCTTCTGGAAAGTGGATGGCATCAAGCTCAAGAACGTCAAACTACATGATGGTACCTACCCTTTTATGTTCAGCCAGAATATCTTTGTAGACGGATTGGAGAGTGATTCCAAATATGTGTTCCAATATTGCAAGAATGTTGAAGTACACCATGCCAAGATTGTGACTAAGGACTCCTTCTGGGAGTGTGAGAATGTCACTATCTACGATTCCGAGTTGGATGGTGAATATCTGGCATGGCACTCTAAGAACGTACGCCTGGTCAACTGCCACCTGGCAGGCGAACAGTTATTGTGCTACACCCAGAACCTGGTATTAGAGAACTGTACCATCGATGCCATGTGCGACCGAATGTTTGAATATTCTACAGTGGAGGCAGACATCCGCGGACACATCGAAAACATCAAGAATCCTACCAGTGGTCATATCATAGCAGACTCCATTGGCAGCATCACGATTGACGAGAATGTACGTCAGCCGAACAACTGTATTATTGAAGTAAGAGGTAAAAAATAATAGGTAAGATGTACGATTTTGACCAACTCATAGAACGAAGGAATACAGGGTGTGTCAAGTGGGATGAAATGCCATCCCCCGATGTCATCCCCTTATGGGTGGCTGACATGGACTTTGCTGTAGCTCCTGCTATTCAGGAGGCGATCTGCCAGCGTGCCCAACATCCCATCTTCGCTTATACCTATGTACAAGACGACTACTATGATGCTGTTATCTCCTGGTACGAACGACGCCACCATTGGAAGATAGAGCGTGAATGGATACTTTATACCATTGGTGTGGTGCCAGCCATGTCGGTAGCTGTCAAGGCACTGACGATGCCTGGTGAGAAGGTGCTCATCCTCTCGCCCGACTACAACTGCTTCTTCTCTAGCATCAAGAACAATGGTTGCGAGATAGTAGAGAGCGTGCTGCAATTCAACGACAACAGCCGTCGCTTTGAAGTAGACTGGCAGGATTTCGAGCAGCAGTGTGCAGATGACAAATGCACCGTTTTCTTGCTTTGCAGTCCTCACAACCCAACTGGTCGTGTCTGGACGCCTGAGGAATTGGGGCGGATGAGCGACATCTGTCGAAAATACCAAGTGCGTATCGTTTCCGACGAGATACACTGTGAACTCATCATGCCTGGCCATACATTCTGTACGATAGGTTCGATAGATACAGATGCCATCATCCTCAGTTCACCATCTAAGTCTTTCAATATAGCAGGTCTTCAGATGGCCAATATCATCTGCAAAGATGCTGCAACGCGTCGTCGATTGGATCGTGCCATTAATATTAATGAGGTATGCGATGTCAACCCCTTTGCACCTGAAGCTGTCAAGGCCGCCTATAATGAGAGCGAGGATTGGGTAGACGCCCTGAACCTATATCTATGGGATAATTATCAGGCTTTGTGCGATTTCTGCTCGAAGCATCTGCCACAATGGAAAGTCATGCCATTGGAAGGCACCTATCTCGTCTGGATTGATGTCAGTGCATGTTGTGATTCTGTCGCCACATACTGCGAAGAAATACTGAAGATAGCGAAAGTATGGCTGAATCCTGGCACTATGTACGGTCCTAAATCAGGCGAGGGCTACATTCGCATCAATTTAGCCTGCCCTCGCAGTCGACTGATAGAAGCACTTGAAAGAATTAAAAACACCATAAAACAATGAAACAGAAAAACGAAGTCAATGCATGGTCAGTCACCTGGGGTGTCCTCATGGCTGTGCTCTTTTCGGCTGCTGCTGCCTATCTGGGATTGAAGGTAGGCCAAGTTTTCGAGGCAGCAATACCTATTGCCATCATAGCAGTCGGTGTATCTGCTGCCGCCAAGCGTAGCAATGCCTTACGAGAGAATGTCATCATTCAGAGCATCGGTGCCTGTTCCGGTGCTGTGGTAGCGGGAGCCATCTTCACACTTCCCGCCATCTACATCCTGCAGGCCAAATATCCTGAGATGAGTGCTGATTTCCTCAAGATATTCATCGCTTCTCTGCTAGGTGGTGTGCTCGGTATCCTGTTCTTGATACCATTCCGCAAATATTTTGTAGAGGCACCACAGGAACAGTTTCCCTTCCCTGAGGCCACAGCTACCACTCAAGTGTTGAAGAGTGGCGAGAACGATAACAGCCAAGAGCCAAAAGCTAATAGCCAAAGCCAGGCCAAGCCCCTCTTGATAGCTGGTCTTGTGGGTGGTCTCTATGACTTCATCGTGGCTACCTTTGGTTGGTGGAATGAGAATGTGACAAGTCGCATGTTACCATGGGGTGACGAAGTGGCAGAGAAAGCCAAACTGGTATTCAAAAACAATACGGGAGCTGCAGTATTAGGTCTTGGGTATATTATCGGTTTCCGCTATGCACTCATTATCACCCTCGGTTCATTGTTCGTATGGTGGTTAGTGGTTCCTGGCATGGCACTGCTCTTCCCTGACACCGTATTAAACCAATGGACACCCAGCATCACAACAGCTGTTGGCCAAATGTCACCAGAACAGATCTTCGTATCGTATGGCAAGTCAATTGGTATCGGAGCCATCGCGATGGCTGGTATCATTGGCATCATCAAGTCGTGGGGCGTTATCAAGAGTGCCATTGGTCTGGCCACCAAGGCTGGCGACAGCGCTGCTAACGGCCAAGAGCCAAAAGCAAATAGCCAGGACCTTCCCTTCCGCTTGATTGCCATTGCAGCTATTGCCACCCTCATCATCACCTTCTTTTTCTTCTGGTTTGGTGTGATGGATGGCAATCTGCTCTTTGCTGCAGTAGCTATTATCCTGACAGCGGTCATTGCCTTCCTCTTCACAACAGTCGCAGCAAATGCCATTGCCATAGTGGGTTCCAACCCCGTTTCCGGCATGACACTTATGACACTTATTCTGGCCTCTGTCGTTTTGGTGGCTGTAGGTCTAAAGGGAACGGAGGGAATGGTTGCTGCACTCATTATGGGTGGTGTGGTATGTACAGCCCTTTCTATGGCAGGCTCATTTATTACCGACCTGAAGATAGGTTACTGGTGTGGTACTCAACCTAAGAAACAGGAGACATGGAAATTCTTAGGAACACTGGTATCTGCAGCTACCGTTGGTGGTGTCATGATGCTGCTCAACGAGACCTACGGTTTTGCTTCAGGAGCGTTAGCTGCCCCTCAAGCTAATGCGATGGCAGCTGTTATCGACCCACTGATGAATGGTGTTGGAGCACCCTGGGCTCTCTACGCCATTGGTGCTGTCATTGCCATCATACTGACGTTCTGTAAGATTCCTGCCTTGGCTTTCGCCTTAGGTATGTTTATTCCCATGGAGCTGAATGTTCCCCTGCTGATTGGCGGAGCTGTCAACTGGTATGTTACCAGCCGTTCTAAGGATGCAGAAGTCAACAAGCAGCGTGGTGAGCATGGTAACCTGATAGCCTCTGGCTTCATAGCTGGTGGTGCTCTGATGGGTGTTATCAGTGCTCTGCTCCGATTCGGAGGAATCTCCTTTGATTATAGTGCATGGTGGGCTAATCCTATGAGCGAGTTCTGTTCATTGGTGGCCTACATCCTGTTGATTGCCTACTTCATTCGCGCCACAAAACGATAAGCTGTTTATCGCTTCATGTTGCGAGGATGATGCTCTAAAATCTGCTCTCGTAACGTAGACATATCAATATGGGTATAAATCTCGGTGGTGCCGATACTTTCGTGACCAAGCATAGCTTGAATTGCACGAAGGTCGGCACCACCTTCTAACAGGGCAGTTGCAAAGGAATGGCGGAGGGTATGAGGTGAGATAGTCTTCTGGATGCCCGCCAACTCAGCCTGCTGTTTAATCATAATCAGAATCATGGTACGTGTCAGATGGGCACCTCGACGATTCAGAAACACATAATCTTCCTCACCAGGCTTTATCTTCATCGCTTTACGGTAGCCAAACCAAAAATCCAACTCCTTGATTGCCTTTGGCGAAATAGGCACCAGACGTTCTTTGGATCCCTTTCCAAACACACGAATATACTGTTCCTGAAGATAGAGATCCGTCAATTTCAGATTGACAAGTTCACTTACTCGCAAACCACAGGAGAACAACACCTCAATAATGGCTCTGTTGCGGTGTCCCTCCCACTTGGACAGGTCGATGCTGCCCTCTAACAAATCTACTTCATCGGCACTCAACACTTCTGGCAGATGTTGTCCTAACACAGGTGATTCCAACAGTTCTGACGGGTCGTCATCACGATAGCCATCCAATTGAAGAAAACGGAAAAACGAACGGACACCACTCAGAATACGACATTGAGAACGGGCATGAATACCTATATCATGCAGACCTGCAGCAAAGTGTTGCAGATCATCCAGTGTCACATCCTGAACAGCCTTATCACCTTCCTCCAAATAGGTCAGCAACTTCTGCAAATCACGTTCATAAGCATCCAACGTATTAGCCGAATAACCACGCTGCAGTTTCAAGTAGCGTCGATAGCCTTTTACAATATTTGTCAGCGAATTCTTGCTTATTTCCATTTTATTATGTATCTTTGCCTGCAAAATTAATAAAAAATGCTGAAATATGAAAATAATTATCGTAAATGGTCCTAATCTCAACCTTCTTGGAGTACGTGAACCAGGTATCTATGGCTCATCATCGTTCGATGATTACCTGCCTAAACTTAAGGCCCAATATCCTGATATCGAACTGGAATATTTCCAAAGCAATGTGGAAGGCGAGCTCATCAATAAGATGCAAGAGGTTGGATTCAGTTATGATGGTATCATCTTGAATGCCGGAGCATATACGCATACTTCAGTAGCTTTGCACGATTGCATCCGTTCACTTAAGAGTCCTGTCATTGAGGTCCATATCAGTAATGTCCACCAGCGCGAAGAGTTTCGCCACCACTCTATGATTTCCGCAGCATGTCGTGGTGTCATCTGTGGTTTCGGTCTCGACTCCTACCGTTTAGCTATCGAGGCACTGAAATGACTATCGACGATTATATCGAGTCACATATAGACCCAGAGCCTGACTATCTGTACAAGCTTTGGCGATCTACCAACATCCACATGCTCCATGGTCGGATGGCTTCAGGTCATCTGCAAGGTCGACTGCTGAAGATGCTGGTGCAGATGATCCGCCCTAAAAACATCCTGGAGGTGGGCACCTTTAGTGGCTATTCAGCCATCTGCATGGCTGAGGGACTGGAGGAGGATGGCAAAGTATACACCTTTGAGATTAACGACGAACAGGAGGATTTTACACGTCCTTGGATTGAGGGGTCACCCGTCAGCGACAAGATACAATTCATCATTGGCGATGCACTGACAGAGGCTCCCAAGCTTGGCATTACCTTCGACATGGCATTCATTGATGGCGACAAACGCACTTATAAAGAAACCTACGAGATGGCATTGTCGTTAATCCGGAAGGGAGGCTTTATTCTTGCCGACAACACCTTATGGGATGGGCATGTGGTTGACCCCACTTACAACAAAGACCCACAAACACATGGCATTGAGACCTTCAACGATTATATCCTGACAGACACCCGAGTGGAACGTGTTATACTTCCACTTCGTGACGGTTTGACGCTCATTCGCAAACAATAAGTCGACATTTTGCACTATTTTTACACATTTTCCGTGCAAAATGTTGGTTGTTTCAATAAAAATGCTTACTTTTGCTTACAAAATGTAATATTTAACAAAAAAGTAATGGATAAGATAGACAATCTTGACAAAAAGATACTCAGTATCCTGTCGAAGAACGCTCGCATCCCTTTCAAGGATGTAGCGGCAGAGTGTGGTGTTTCACGAGCAGCTATTCATCAACGCGTTCAGCACCTTATCGAGGCGGGTGTCATCATGGGCAGTGGATTTGATGTAAATCCCAAGAGCCTGGGGTATTCCACCTGTACTTATGTAGGAATCACCTTGGAACGTGGTTCTATGTATAAGGATGTTGTTGAATGTCTGCGCCACATTCCAGAGATTGTAGAGTGTCATTTCACGACGGGCCCTTACACCATGTTGGTTAAACTTTATGCTCGTGATAATGAACAGCTCATGCACTTGCTCAACGGACGTCTGCAAGACATTCCTGGCGTGGTGGCCACAGAAACGCTCATTTCTTTGGAACAGAGCATCAAACGTGAGATACCGGTAACCTTTGAAGAGTAAACCTATGGCAGACCGTTTCGACTGGCAGTCACAATTGGCAAGAGCCTATGCAACCTTTCCAGAAGCAAAGCATCAACCTGTCATTGGTATTACAGGTAATTATGGTGAACTGACATGTAAACTCTCCGAAGGATATTACAAGTCCATACAGAGAGCTGGTGGTGTTCCTGTCATCATCCCGCCACTGAGTGATACCGACAGTATCATCAACACGCTGGAACATATTGACGGACTCCTGCTGAGTGGTGGCGGAGACTATAATCCGCTCTTTACTGGCGAGGATCCATCACCCAAGTTAGGTGGCATCAACAACGAACGCGACCTGCCCGAACTACTGATTACTCAATTGGCATACAATCGCCAGATTCCAATGTTGGGCATCTGCAGAGGTATCCAAACCCTTGCCATTGCCTTAGGCGGTAAGGTCAAGCAGGACATTTCTGATATTTGTAAAGTCAAGCACTCGCAGGATGCAGACCGTTCAGAACCCACCCATAGCGTGGCGATAGAAGAAGACTCGATACTCTATACCTTATATAATAATAAGACTATCTATGTTAACTCGTTCCACCATCAGGCTGTAGAAGATGGCGGTAAGCGTTTCCGAGTGGTAGGCCGCTCTGCCGATGGCATCATCGAAGCCATAGAGAGTAGCGAATTTAAGAGCATCATGGGTGTTCAGTGGCATCCTGAATGCATGAGCGAGGGATTGCCCATCTTCGAATGGTTCGTCAACGAAGCAGCCCAATATCATGCCACCTGCCAATTGCACCAGCGCATCATCACTCTCGACACCCATTGCGATACCCCTATGTTTTTCCCACAGGGTATCAATTTCGGAAGTCGTGACCCGCGCATCTTGGTCGATCTCCATAAGATGAATGAAGGACGACAGGATGCTACCATCATGGTGGCTTATCTGCCCCAGCCTACTGATCAGCCAACAGCGTATGCTGACAATATCTTCGACAAGATAAATGACATCGTAGCACAGAACAGTGCCTATCTGGCTTTGGCTCGCACACCAGATGATCTGTGGATGAACAAACACCTAGGCAAGAAGAGTATCATGCTGGGTATTGAGAACGGCCATGCTCTGGATGGAAAGATAGAGAACCTGCATCACTTTGCCCAAAGAGGCATTGTCTACATGACGTTATGCCACAATGGCGATAACGACATCTGCGACTCAGCCAAAGGTTGCACCACCCACAACGGTGTGAGTGCATTTGGCAAACAGGTTATCAACGAAATGAACCGTTTGGGCATCATGGTCGACTTGAGTCATGCCTCAGAGAAGAGTTTCTACGATGCTTTGGAGTTATCCGAACAGCCCATCGTATGCAGCCATAGCAGTTGCCGGGCACTTTGCGACCATCCCCGTAATCTCACCGACGAACAAATGCGTGCCCTCGCCGCTAAAGGTGGTGTGATGCAAGTGACGCTCTATAACGGTTTCCTTGTCAAGGACTGCGAAGCCACCATCGAGGATGCGATGTGCCATTTGGAACATGCTATCGACGTGATGGGTATCGACCATGTGGGCATCGGCACCGATTTCGATGGTGACGGAGGAATCCTCGGACTGGCCAACTCAGCAGAACTCATCCAATTCACCCGTCAGTTGATGGTCCGCCGTTTCAGCGAACAAGATATTCAAAAGATTTGGGGTGGCAACTTCCTACGTGTCATGCAACAAGTACAAAACGCAAAACAATAAATGAATAACGTCTCATTTTCCCATTTTCTCATTTTCTTCATCTCTGGTCTTTTCTGTGCTTGCAGCACTACGAAGAAAAGCCAGACAACCGAACAACCTGTGGTCAATATTGAATTTAATGCCGACTCTGCCTATGCGTTCTGTGCAGCCCAGTGTCAATTCGGTCCACGCATCATGAACAGTTCAGCTCATGAAGAGTGTGCCCAGTGGATTCAGAAGAAATTCCAGCAATATGGTTATCAGGTTGACAGACAGCAAGCCGACTTGAAAGGATATGATGGTACTATCCTGAAGAGTACCAATATCATAGCCACAGCTCCTGCCGACTCCAGCGTCAGCAAGCCACGCATCATGATATGTGCCCATTGGGACAGCAGGCCATGGGCTGATAATGATCCAGACGAAAGCAACTGGCGCAAACCTGTAATGGCTGCCAACGACGGCGCATCAGGTGTCGCTGTCATGCTCGAACTGGCTCGTCTCATCAAGGATAACGACTCAGCCCGTATCGCTGTCGACTTTATCTGCTTCGACGCTGAAGACTGGGGTGTTCCTCAGTGGAGCAACGAGGTTGATGCCGACTCCTGGGCATTAGGTGCACAGTATTGGGCTACAAATTATCAGTCTAAAGCCAATAGCTACCAGTTCGGCATTCTGCTTGACATGGTAGGTGGTCAGGGTGCAAAGTTCTATCGTGAGGCTTATTCCATGCAATATGCCCGTAATATCGTTGATAAGGTATGGCAGGCGGCTGCCGCAGCAGGCTATGGTAGTGTCTTTCTTGCCAAAAACAGTGGATATGTCACCGACGACCATGTCCCTGTCAACGAACAGGCTCACATCCCTTGTATCGACATCATCAATCATTATCCAGACTGCGAACAAAGCAGTTTCGGACCGACATGGCATACCATCAACGATGACATGCAACATATCGACAAAAACACTCTTCAGGCCGTAGGCCAAACGTTAATACAATTGATTTTCTCGGAATAAGTAATCACATCCCTCACCTCTCATCTATAGCTGTCCCGCCTCCACTAAGAGCACCACTCTTTCTGTGAGGCGGTCAATGCCTTCGGGGTCGTATTGTTTCTTCAACGACGCACCGAAAGCCCACGCGAAAGCCTGATAGAAGCCAGCACGAACAGGTCCGAGAAAAGCCTGAATCAGTTCATAGCCCGACGAATGACTCTCACGATAGATCAGTTTGATCAGCAGCTTACCCTGAGAGTATGTCAACTTCTTCATCCTTGGCTTATATTCCTGCATAATACTCTTCTCCACCCTTTTCATGTGAGCCTGCTTAGCTTCCTTGCTTGGTAATGTCTCCAGATACTCTGCCGTCTCCATCATAATCATGTTGGCTTCCTTGGCAATGGGCAGTACCGTCTTCACATTCTTCACCAGCCGCATATAGGCACCTTGCTGTTTCTTACTGGTAAAGGTGACAGGAGGAAACACATAGACATTGTTCATCTCCATGTACTGGATGCTATCGCCACCTTCCAGCACCTTACCCACCTTCACAGTAGGCACGAAGGTTGGACTATCCATGTCCACCTCCTCGCTCCGTTTGTCTTGAGCACTGCATACCAGCACTCCAAAAGCGGCCATCAAGAACAATATCTCTCGTTTCACGCCGCAAAAGTACACATTATATTTCAAAACCAAACGATTTCCTTCCATTTTTTGTCTTTATTTGGACTTTTTGTTATACCTTTGCCATAAATTTGTAAATAATGAAACACTATATAATCATGGTTCTCTGCATGCTTTCAGCGGTCTGCCATGCTCAGGACAACGATTTCAGGGAAGACCTGAACAAATGGATAACAGCCGAAGACATGGAGAGCTATGGCGAAGAAACGCTCGAAATGCTGACAGAGATGGCTACCACCAAGATTAACTTAAACCAGACCTCCCGTGAGGAATTGGAACAACTGCCTTTTCTCACTGCCCAACAGGTAGAGGGCCTGTGTGAATATCTTGATCGCTACAGTCCCATGCGCTCTCTCAGCGAGTTGCTGATGATTAGAGCTTTGGATTGGCCTACCCGCAAACTTCTTGAACATTTTGTGTATGTCGGACCTGAAACGCCTAAAAGTGTATGGCCCAAACTGAGTCAAGTGGCAGAATACGGCAAACATTCGCTGACAGCAACCGTCAAGATACCTTTTTATAATAGAAAAGGAGATATTCTTACTAATGGAAAAGGCTATCTGGGTTATAAATACCGCCACGACATCAGGTATCAGTTCACTTACAATGATCGCATCAAATTCGGCATCACCGGTGCCCAAGATGCCGGCGAGCCGTTCTTCAGCAACAATAACAAGATGGGCTACGATCATTACTCCTACTATTTCCAGTTGCGAAAGACAGGACAATTGGAGGCTTTCAACCTCGGCATGTATCGCATGAAGATTGGCATGGGCCTCATCTTGAACAGTGGTTTTAACTTGGGGAAACTAGCCTACCTGCAAAACCTCGGGCGAAGTTCTTATGCCATCATTGCCCACACCTCACGTTCAGCCTCCGACTATTTCCAGGGTGCTGCTGCCACCGTACGTCTCAGCAACCGTTTCCAGGTGACTGCCTTTGCCTCCTATCGTGCTTTAGATGCCACGCTCAATAACGATGGCACGGTAAAAACCTTATTGTATGACAATTATCATCGGACAGTCACCGAACTGGCTAAGAAGAACAACACCCATGAGACCGACCTTGGACTACAGGTAGGATGGCGTAAGTCAACTACCTATCTCCATCTCAATGCCGTCCACACTCGATTCGATCGTCCTTTGAAGCCAGAGACTACCAAGCTTTACCTTCGCTATGCACCACAGGGCAGTCATTTCACTAATGTCAGTCTGGATTACGGCTATAACAACCGGAAACTGGCCTTATCAGGTGAGACAGCCATCAATGGCGATGGTGCCCTGGCCACTATCCACGTTGTCAACTACCGTTTCTCCTCTCCCTTCTCGGTGATGGCATTACATCGTTACTATAGCCAGCGCTACACTGCTCTCCATGCTCAGAGTTTTGGGGAAAACAGCAGTATACAAAATGAACACGGACTCTATCTGGGAGCCTCTTGGACACCCTCCCGTTCATGGTATCTTCAGGGCTATATAGACTATGCCCACTTCTCTGCTCCCCGCTATCAGGTTACCAGTTCGAGCGATGCCTTCGATGCCATGTTGTCTACCCGCTATTTGTATCACGATTGGAGTTTCGAAGGTCGCTACCGTTTTCATCTTCGCCAACATGACAACAGCGAGACGAAAAGACTGGAAAACCGTCCGGAACACCGTCTGCGTCTCAGTAGCAAGTATACTTTTAACCAACACCTCTCCCTCCTTTCACAAATCGACGGCATCAACACCCGTATCAAAGGACGGCATCAGAGTGGTGTGATGGTGAGTGAACAAGCGTCTTGGAAGAGTCAGTGGCTGACCATCGATGGTAGTGCTGCCTGGTTTCATACCGATGATTACGAATCCCGACTCTATCGTTATGAAAGTTCCATATTATACGACTTCTCATTCCCTATGCACTATGGTCACGGCATCCGATATATGCTAATGTTTAGCGCCAACATAGGTAACAAGTTGAAAGCATCGGCAAAGCTAGGCGTCACCGATTTCTTCGACCGCGCTGTGATTTCCAGCGACATGCAGGAGATTGCCCATTCGTCGATGGCCGACCTCCTGATACAAGTCAGTTATAAGTTATAAGAGTTCACGATACAGCCTAGCCACCTGGTCAGCTACATCGTTGCCTTCAAACTTGTGGATATATTCCTTGCTCCTGGCAATGCGTTCTTCCCGTCTTCGAGCACCTCGCAACGACATCTTGATGGCTTCGGCCATCTCTATCACATGGTCTGGGTCCACATACAGGCTATCCGGCCCGCCAGCCTCCTCCAAACATGATCCCTTACAAGCTACCACAGGCAATCCTGCAGCAATAGCCTCGATGATAGGGATGCCGAATCCCTCATAACGGGACGGATAGACAAACACTTCAGCTTGTGCATAGATAGCGGCCAAATCCTCGTCCGTCACACCGCTCAACAAGTGAATACGGTCGTGATGAGGCAGATCTTTAGCATATTCCGTCTGTCTGCCCACCGCAACGAGATGAATATCCTGTGGCAAGACATCCAGAGCATTAGCAGCCAACAGCAGATTTTTCCGACGTTCTATGGTTCCTACGTTCAGTATATAGCGGTTAGGCAGATGGTAGCGATTTTTCACCTCAGCTTTCTTCTCTGCTCTTATCTCTACCGAATAACGAGGTGAAAAACTCTGATAGATAACCTGGATACGGTCAGCATACTCGTCGCCACCTAATTCTATAATATCCTGGCGTGTCCGTTCGCTGATAGCAATAATCTTATCAGCTTCACGCAGCGTCTTGCGAAACTTCCATTCATACATCTTCGTGTCCAGCCAATGGTAGTATTCCGGATAGCGCATAAAAATCAGGTCATGGATGGTCACGATACCTTTGATGCCAACTTTCCGTAAGCCGATAGGTAGTTCGCCCGATAAGCCATGGAACACCTCCACCCCATCGCGCTTCAAGTCGCCCACCATACTATGAGTACGCCACCAGGCTTTTCGCACTGCCGACGGATGCCCCTTGGGATAGCAGAACTGCACATTACCGTCACCGATAATCTGGCCACGCAGGTCGTCACGTCCCATATCCGGAGCATAGAGCCGCAAATGCATCTGCTCATCGCCCAATCGAATAAGGTCGTTGACCAATGTCCGTCCGTAACTGCCCAGCCCGGTTCCATTGCGCACTATGCGCTTGGCATCCATCCCAATGGTTATCATACGAAGTCGTCGCCGTATTTCATCTGTACTTCATTCACATATTTGCGAACCAGTGCCGACGAGTCGCCCTTCTTGCATATCAGCAGCACGTTACCTTCTTCCGCCACGATATAGCCATCCAGTCCGCTAATCACGCCCAACTTGCCTTTCGACAGTTTGATGATATTGTTGTGCGAATCCTCCATCATCACCTCCGTGTCCACAGCCACATTATCGCCTTCTCCACGATTCATGAATTCATAGATGCCGTGCCACGTTCCAAGGTCAGCCCATCCGAAGTCACACTTCATCACATACACCGATTGACTCTGTTCCAAGATGGCATAGTCTATCGAGAGGTTAGGATAGCGCGGATAGTTCTGCGTCACATATTCCATCTCGTCTTCATAAGTATAGTCGGGTTTCTCAAACTTCAGGTTACGAAGTACGGAAGGGAAGATGCTTTCAAAACTCTGAATCAGATGTTTCGCATTGGAGATAAAGATACCCGTATTCCAATAGAACTCGCCACTCTCCATAAACATCTTAGCGAATTCGCGCTCAGGTTTCTCCGTAAACGACTTCAAACAATACACATCAGGTTTACAGCTAAGCTCACCTAACTGGATATAGCCATAGCCTGGCTCCGGACGAGTCGGTTTCACGCCCATCGCCAACAGCACATCGTTTTCTGATACATAGCTGAGACCAACCTCCAGGCTCTTGATAAACTTCTCTTCGTTAACCACCACCTGATCCGACGGTGCGACAATGATATTCGCATCGGGTGTCTCTCGCTTAATACGCATATTGGCCCAAGCCACACTTGGTGCCGTATTTCGGTGTACGGGCTCTACCAGGATATTCTTTTCGTCCAATTCCGGCAGTTGCTCTTTCACCATATTAAAATATTCTTTACACGTACATATATATATATGTCCCGGTGGTAACAGCTTGGCAAATCGATCATAAGTCGTTTGTAGTTGTGTTCGTCCTGTTCCGAAGAAATCCAGAAACTGTTTCGGGCAAGCCTTTCGACTACTTGGCCACAATCTGCGTCCACGCCCACCGGCTAAGATGACACAGTAGTTTTTCTCGTCAATTTTCATGTAAACGTATTTAGATTTAATATTTCGTGTACGAAGGTACGAATTTTTTACCGATAAAACAAGAAAAATCATCTTTTTTTAAAATTTTCATGATTATTTCTTCTTTATTCAATTTTTTTATGTACCTTTGCACCCGCTAAGCCCAGATGGCGGAATCGGTAGACGCGCTGGTCTCAAACACCAGTGGGGCAACCCATCCCGGTTCGAGCCCGGGTCTGGGTACACAAAAAAGTCGCGAAGCAACAATGCTCCGCGGCTTTTTTCTTCTAAAAAGGTATAGGACTGGTTAGATGCATCGTCTCCCCCGTGACAGGATGGCGGAACCATATTTCCGCTGCATGTAGCATGAGCCGGCTTTTGGCTTGGGGCTGTTGGCTATTAGCTTTTCCAAAACCGTATAGTTCATCGCCCACGATAGGTCGTCCCAATCCGTCGGGATGGGCACAGTGGATGCGGAGCTGATGGGTACGTCCCGTCTGAGGCCATAGTGCCACCATATTATTATTAAGGTATTCGTATTCCGTCACTGCCCGCTTGCCGTGTTCCATATCCACCACCTGTCTTGGCCGGTTCATGGGGTCAGGGCGCAGAGGCAAGGAGATGGAGCCTCTCCCGACCTCCCCGAAGGGGAGGAGGGCCTTGCGGGCGGTGATTTCCCCTCCTTCGGAGGGGTTAGGGGAGGCTTCCAATTGGGCTACATATTTTTTCTTCACCTGATGCTTTACAAACTGCTCCTGTAGCAGTTTGTACACCTCCATTGTCTTTGCCACAATGAGCAATCCGCTGGTTCCCATATCCAGTCGATGGACTATCTTGCTGTCAGGATAGCGTTGCTGCATCACCGTCTCCACCGAGTACGTTGCGAAACGACCTGGTACAGAGAGCAGCCCGCTGGGTTTATCGACCACCAGCAACCACTCGTCTTCATACACCACAGGTATCTCCATCTGTTCATAGCTCAGCTGTTCCGGATCGGGATCCACGTCGAGCCCTTGCAACATCCACGTCAGTATCGGCTTGCATTTCCCTCGGCATGCCGGATAGTAGTTCAGGTGTTGGCGCACCTCCGTCTTTGTCGATGGTCCCCACCAGAACTCCGCCATGCACACCGGTTTCAGACCATGCAGAAAGGCATACTGCAAGAGCTTCGGAGCACAGCAGTCGCCCGTTCCTCCTGGTGGCAACGGATACTTCGTCCTCAACTTCGGCCGGTCGTAATAGTCTTGCCAGATTTCCACCAGGTCCTTCTCTTGCCCACGCGCGTTCCTTATTATATATTGATGAAATAGCCACTCTTGCAGTTGCTGGGACATCTGCTTCGAGGTGAGAGGTGAGAGATGAGAGGTGAGAGATATGATTTGTTCTTGTTGCTTGAAATAGCCATCCGGCTGTTGGGCATCATAAATGGGAGGCACGAAGTATTCCCAGTCGTTCCGACCCTCCAACAATCCGCTATACGCTGCCAGAAATCCCAGATCACCCCTCCCGTCGGAGGGGGATGGGGGGAGGCTTACCACCAGCACCCCAAACATCTTACCCTCTTGGGGATTGATGCGTGCTATCTCCTGCTGCACCTCCTTCGCTGCCAATTGGCACAAGGGGTGCGGCTCATAATTAAAAGGATAGGTAAAGCGTTCGGGCTTTGGGATATCTGTATAGAGCGGATGAACTACCATAGACTGATCAATATCGAGATAAGCGTCTGCACATTGTTATCCGCCATGATGATACGCTGGTCGGCATCCAGCAGATAGAGCATGGGTACTGCCGAGGTATCATACATCCGGCTCTGGCTCAGGTCGCTTTTCAACAGTCCCTTAGTCCATGCGTCAGGCAACTCTCCCCTGCTCTCTTGCCACAATGCCTCGTTGGCATCCACGTCGACAGCCAACACCTGCAGTAGTTCCTCCCCCACTCGCTGACTGATAACCGACGAGTGGCGCAGGCTGAACAACATCTGTCGGCAGTCCTTGCAGTCAGGGTCGTAGAGCACCATCAGCGTCAGCTTATCCTTCGGCATGTCGCTCAACTTCAGCATACAGCCTTCAGCCGTCACATAGCTGAAGTCCTCAGCCATGGGGATAGAGTCAGGTGAAACAGGAGTCTGAGCACTAACCATTAGTGCCCAGACCCATGCTATCATCAAAATCCATATCCTCATGGTGTCGTCGTAGCTTTCTTACCGATGGTTACGTTCGTATTTCCCGTCACCTCGGCATTGTTACCGCCACCATAGACATTACCGCGGATGTCGGCACCAAGAACAGTCTTATACTGTTCATTCACATCAATAGTAGCAGGATCATCATTAACAGATACGAATCTTTCAGAAGACGTTGTACCGATATTGACATTGGTATCACCCGTTACCTTCGCAGCGTTACCACCACCGAAGACATTACCGATGACACCCATCTTACCATCCTTGGTTCGCTGATAAAGCGTAACCTCCGTACCATCTTCCAATTTCTTGGTTTCACCAGGATACTCTCGGCCACCTTCAACCTCGTTGATGTTCACCGTCGGACTACCTACCATCTCAGCCTTATCACCATATCCACCACCGAAGATGTTACCAATGCTAGTGAATGCACGGACATTAACCCTTGGAGACTGATGAGCTCCACTTCTTATACCCTCAGCTTCTTTCTCGGCATCCGTCATCTTGTTGTAATCAGCCTCCGTTCGTGCTGTACCATCCTCCTTATAGCCATAGATAGAGTAAGGTGCAAGGTTACCACCACCATATAGTTCACCGATGATGATTGGCGTCGTACACTCGGGATTCTCCTCGATGTTCACCTCGATGCTACCGTTCAGCTTACCACCTGACTTGTTACCGCCAAATACACGGCCGAACTTACCACTGGTAATCGTCAGGCTCACGTCATTACCTACGTCGGCATTCTCTGCACCAGCATAGATTTCTGCAATCCAGTCGTTTGGCATACAGCCCAGCACAATCTCCGTACCGCCCTGCTGCTCAGCGTTCTTACCACCACCATAGATCTGGTCAACAGTCAGCTTATCGCAGCATCCTGCCTCACCGGTATTAGTCACATTCGTCACAGAAGCTCCACCACGGATATCACCCTTGGTATTACTACCGCCATAGACATTATTAATCTTTCCTGCCATCAGTTTAACGACAGCAGTCTTAACATTCTCACCAAGGACTCCATAAGTAGCACCACCTGTTTTATAACCAACATTAGCACCTGGGTTGTTTGCACCAGCACCATAACCGCCACCGAATACATTGTCGATAATCTCAGTACCCTTGATCAGCACATTTGTTGCTGGGGCAGCAGCACCATAGCCACCACCATATACCTCATAAATACTGCTCAAACCACAGCCCTCGATAATCACCTCTGTACTTTCTGTATTAGCCGTAGGCACATAGTCAGAAGCATTACCACCACCAAAGACATAAGAAACGTCGTATTGGCCTTTAACCTTTGCATTAGTTGCTTTCGTACTCTTGTTCTGAGTAGCAAACACATGCACCTTGACATGTCCCTTCGGAGTACCATTCACGTTATTAGCACCAAACAGTCTGTCAACAATACAGCCTTTGTCAGCAGTGATACCCTTGTTGAGTTCCACTAACGTATTGCCACCCACATTGGCAGCAATATTAGCCGCTCCTCGTCCACCACCATAGGCATCATGCATAATGGTACCGCCTGTCAGGCTGACTTCGGTGTCATGCTTAACAATACCGGCTTCACCGCCACCATAGACATCACCGCTTACTGTACCACCCATCATCTTAACCTTTGTAAAACAGGTTGTCGCATAGTTATCGGACGATTCATCAGCAGGAAGATTCTCGGTAGCGACGTCATATTCTTTTTCTTTAAAGAAGTAAAGGCCGCCACCACGGCTGGCACCATATACATTGCCACCATAGCCTTTACCATGGGCATATTCAGTACCTATCGTTCCTCCTTCAATATTCACCAGACAGAGTGTCTGTTCTGTGGAAGGATCGTCTTCTCTCGTTGGCGGTATTCTTGGAGGACCGACACTGGAGAGTGCACCTCCACCAAAGACATTCTGACAGATGGTACCACCCTTGATATTGACAGTAGTCTTCTCCGTCACCGAACCTGATGAAGTACCATGGCGAGCGATATCAACATATTCAGTTGTAGAGCCCTTCTTCAGTGCCTTGGTTACATAGGTACCGAGACCAGAACCTGATCCGAATACATTACCACGCTCTCTCCATTGCACATCAATCGTGGCGATGTCTTCAACATAGTTTTCAGAAGTATAATCCTGACCTATCTTACCATTATTGATAGTCACCGTTGTACTCCTGCGAACATGGCCGTCACGACCACCACCATATACCGAGCCGTAGATGCGAGGATAGTCGCTTGCGTCACCCTCTTTACCAATGATGACCTCAGTTTCGTTGGTATAGCCTAAGAAGAAGTCTGGGGCATACTGATAGCGTGGAGACAGATTACCCACATCGGCAGCCGTCTTACCACGACTACTACCGAACACATTACCAGTAGGCAATCCAGCCTCAATAGCCTCTGGAGCATTGATATTTTCAACACCCACAATACTCTGGCCCGTGATAGTAATCTTCGCCTTACCACTTTGCATGAAATCGGTGTTGCCAGAGAGAGCCGACGAGATCTTCTCGCCATAGCCATGTGCATAGTAGTCACCTGAGCCTCCGGCATAGTTACCCTTACCCACTGAGCCCAGGTTACCACCACCATAGATATTGCGCACCACATGACCGCCCGTCATCACAATTTCAGTATTACCATAAATCTTACCAGCCGTCCAGCTACAGATGTCGGTTTCATACTCAGCATGGTTTCCTGCAATTTCTTTCAGCTTACCTCGATAAGTACCCTTACCTTTACCGCCACCATAGACGCTGTGACCAATCAAACCACCAGTAATCGTAATCTTGGCGTTCTCGTTGACGTGACCATCCTCACCGCCTCCAAATACCGAACCGGTGATACATTTAGCACCATTTACTATTGACGATGGCGTCGATGGATAGTTGACAATCACTTCTGTCTCTCTGACATTGGCTAATAGAGCCTCTTCGTAACGCTGTTTATCAACATCGTATTCTCCGACATTAGCCGTACCTCTGGCAGCACCAAACACATTACCGTCGTTTTCACCACCACAGCCGATACGACCGCCTGTGATGTTGATGGTGGTCTTGCCTGTGTTTGCTGCATACTCAAACTTATATGGCCAACTCAAACCGAAGCCTTTGTCAACACTTTCGTTCTTGACAGATGAAGTGATAGTTCCTACCGAACCCATAGCGCCAGCACCATAGACATTACGAACCACATGACCACCTTCGATATCTACCCTAGTATTGCCATAGACGATACCTGCCAATGGATTATACTTGTCCACTTCGCCATCATTATAGGTATCAGTGCCACAACCTCCGCCATAGACATTACCACGATAGGGGCTTTCAGAACCAGAATAGGTCACGCCACCATATTGAACCTCCACACCTTCTGCAATACCGATAGTACCACTATGTACTTCTACTAAAGCATCATTGAACGTATGACCATTCTCACCACTACCATAGACAGAACCGTTAATCTTTGGACCGGTTTCAGAACCAGATGTACCAATGGTGACAATAGCATTGTTAACCCATGCCAAGCGGTCGTGAATTTCACCAGGAGCACCCACATCACCACGTGATGAGCCAAACACCATACCATTCTCTCTACCGTTCCAACCAATTTCACCGCCCGTGATATTGATCGTTGCTGTACCGCCAGAGGTATACTTCTTGATAGTGCCGTCAGTATTGTATTCGCAAGTACCTACCGAACCATAGGCACCGCCACCATATATATTATGGTATATAGTACCATTGGAAACTGTCACCTTGGTATCACCCATGATAATACCAGACTTCACATTCCTCAGGTTTCCTTTACCACCAGCATAGACATTACCTGTTGACACACCACCAAATGCTTTCAAGCCAATGGTTCCTCCACTGATCGTTACATTGGTACCACCCGTTACATGGCCATCCTCAGCACCACCATAGACAGATCCATAAATAATACCACCTGAAATATTAACATTTGTGTTGCTTACGTTAGTAAGGTCATCGAAGATAGAACGCTGGTCACCCTTACCACCACCATAGATTGAGCATGACATGGGGTGAGCAGTTACTTCAGCTAGTTCTCGTGGCACACCGATAGTACCACCCGACATATTTATCGTACAGATACCCTTTTCTCCACTTGCATCCTTTATATCCTTTACATCTGTCAACTCATTACCGCCATAGACATTGCTCAGAATATGTCCGCCAGTGATATCCACTTGAGTATTACCACCTACCGAACCGGCTTCACGATGCCATTTGCCTGGAGCATAAGGATAATAGCCAGAGCCACCGCCAAACACGTTTCCAAAGAAGGTCTGGCCATTCTTACCTACTGGAGCACCGCCCTGAGCATACTGTGTACAAGCCTCATCATAATAGTACTGTACCTTTCCGTCTACCGTCTTAGAATATTTCGCATACGGGTCGTAAGGAGCATCATCTGTTGCGTCATATTCCCAGTAAGCACATTCAGGAAGCGATACAGATGCCCACTCTTCCTCTGTATAGCGTCGGTTGACACCTTTTTGGGTCTTTGTATCAAATCCATTACCAATCTGACATTCGTCTGCAATCGTCACATGGCAATTATGCTGCACGTGGCCATTCTCACTACCGCCATATACAGAGCCCTTGACGAAGGCTTTTCCTCCGATGGTCACCTCGGTCTGAGTTGCCAAGGCCAGTGTCTCAATAAACTTAAGATAATCGGCTTCTTTAGCTTCATCAGCATAAGACTCCCATTTACCATCTGGGCCCATACGTTTCGGTCCTTCAGTACCTGTATTTTCGTATGGCAGAACACCCTTACCGCCACCAAACACATAACCTGAGTCATCGGGACGTCCACTTGTTGTAATCATCTTCATGTCGTCGGGTCCGATTTCAGCATTTCCTCTGACGATAACGTTACAGATACCTCTGTTGTCAGATACCAACGAATACGGCATACCTATTTCTACGCCATACTGTTTGGCATCCGCCTCTGTCTGGGCAATGTTATACTTACCCACCGAAGCTATCTCACCACCGCCATAGACGCTTTGTCCGATCTTGGCTTCGGCTTGAATGGTGACAGAAGCATTACCACGCACCAGAGCTGAGTAGCCATGTGTATTCAAACCCTTGCCGGCTCCAAATACCCAACCCATGATGACAGGCGTACTCTTATTTTCTTCATTTTCACCATTTTCACGTCCTATCGTCACCTTCGTATTGTTTTCTACACGACCTATCTCACCACCGCCATAAACGGAGCCTCTCACAGTGCCATTATAGATATTGATACACGTTCCTTCGCTACCATTCACCATAGCTTTCTCACAGGTGAATGAGTCATCGCGGCCCTTACCACCACCGAATACATTACCAGTGATATAGGCGCCCAAAACGTATTTGTCTTCACTCATCGTATAGACGCCATTTGCATCAACACTGTTATGCAGTTGCACCTTCGCAGCTGTACCTATATTCACCGTGGTGTTGCCTTCTACATTAGCTTCATTACCGCCACCGAACACATCACCAATGATACCCAGTTTATTGGGATTTTCTTTGGTATCAAGTCCTTTTGCAGTCATGACGGCAGGAACGCCATCGGCATGTTTACCAGCAATCATATTGATGTTCACTGTCGGGTTAGCATACATGACACCACCAACGCCATAGCCACCACCAAATACCGTTCCGATACTGGTACAGGAAACAACGTTCAGCACCGGTTCTGTATATGCCGTAAAATCACCTATCTTAGCATACTCCGTATCATCCAGCTTAACAGGCTTATGCTCATCAGTAGCCGACGTTCTTGGCAGCAAGAGAGGTTTGGTCTTTTCCTCATCTCTGTATATCTGCTGCCCATTTTCATCTTTAGCCAGATAATAACCATAGATAGAATAAGCAGCCTCGTTACCGCCGAGGTAGAGCTCTTCAATATTGATCGGTTCGCATTCACTTGTCTCCTCAATATTCAGGATGATATGGCCCTTAATGGCACCACCCTTGTTGTTACCACCGAACACCTGTCCGAAGTTACCGCTGGTGATTGTCAGTTCCACATTACCATTCACATTGGCATTGTCGGCACCACCGTAAACCAAAGGAATCTTCTTGGCATCCTTACAGCCCATCACCATAATCAAGTTACCATTCACATCGGCATTCTTTCCGGCACCTACTAACTTCTCTAGATCCAAAGGACAGGCTTCCAGTCCACCAGTACCTGTATCAATCGTAATATTGCCAGTAATGGTACCTCTCTCGTTACTACCGCCATACGCCTCATGGATAAGACCACCCTTCAGCAAGGTGTTGGCATCGCCATCAATATCGGCACCAGGATTGTCAATCCAATGAGCACCATTATCTAAGGTGTACTTGTCTGCACCATTACCACCACCGAATACGTGATAAATCTCATAGGCACCATTCACGAGGACATCCGTTGCAGGAACCTTAGCGGCATTACCACCACCATAGACATCCTCAATGCTGACGTCACAGCTATTAATGATAACACTAACTTTACCATTTACTGGTGTATAGTTGGCCAGATTACCACCGCCATATACTGCAGCCAATTCATAGCTGTGGTCTTCTGGTGTTTCACTCTTCTTTTTCGTGCCATCTGTCCTAGATGTATTGCCTTCCACCGTCCTTTCAACAGTCACAGTCACATTGCCCTTCGGCGAACCATTCAAGTTATTACAGCCAAACACACGTCCACTCTTCACAACCTTCGAACCTTCATAGGTACTGATGTTGAATTTTGAACCATCTAAAGTTACAGCAACGTCACCATACACCTTAGCTTCAATAGCTGTAACATTGGTTGCAGCCAGTCGTCCCAGACCACCACCATAGGCATCGCCATTGATGGTTCCACCCAACAAGTTAACTTTCGTCTCTGTTAACCTATAATAAGTGGTACCTGATGCTGCCTTCGTGTTAGCTGCTGTGATTTCTGTGTAAGAATCACCATCCTTCGTATACAGACCGGTTACAACAGACGTACCTGTTGTAAGTCCAATTTCTTCATGATAGGGAGACACTAATGTCGTGCCATTCCAGTTTTCTGTATTTGTATCAGCCAGTGCACCGCCACCATAGACATCTTTGGTCACGGTACCACCGGTCACATTGACATTTACAACACCTTTGACAAAGCCCAATTCGCCACCACCATAGACAGAGCCATATGCGGTGCCACCATTGATATTAAGTGTAGTGGTTCCACTCACTCGTCCAGCCTCGGCAAATCCATTATAACCCTTTCCACCACCATAGACATTTCCATACGAGTTAGATGCACCAATCGTACTACCATTTTGAATCAATACAGAGGTATTGTGCTGCACAAAGCCATTCTCGCTACCACCATAGATGGAGCCCTTAACCTTAGTGTCAGTTCCCTCGGCACTTCCACCAATAGTCACAGAGGTATTGGTAACTAAGGCCAGAGTTTCAAGGAACTGTTTATATTCATCTTCAGAATTCAGGTCTACCAAAGTACCATTTGGAGTCATCTTTTTGGAAGTACCTGAGCTATAATGAGGTGTTACACCCTTACCTCCACCATAGATGTGTCCTGCAGTCTCTGTAGCTGCTCCACCATTTGGTCCGATTTCAGCATGGTCTTTGACGATAACTGTACATACACCACCACTCCGCTGTTGATAGGGCATTCCAAGAATCGTCCCTGATGGAACAGTGGGTGCTCCTGTAGGAAGTGGATCTGTATAAACCCAATACCTACCTACTGCAGCAATCTCGCCACCACCATAGACGTTATTTCTGACTTTGGCATAACCTTGAATAGTAACATTGGTGTTATTACGAACCAAAGCCGAGTAGCCATGAGTCTCTAAACCGGCACCGGCACCGAATACGCTACCCTTAACCTCAGGGACGTCTGTTCCTGTAGTAGCTCCAATTTCTACCACAGCATCATTTTCCACACGGCCAACCTCACCGCCACCATAGACGTTGCCATACACCGTTCCCTTAGTAACACTGACATTCGTCTTGTACACCATGGCTTTCTCACAATAATATGAACCAGTACCTAAGCCCTTGCCAGCTCCGAACACATGGCCTGACGCATGGTTTGCGGTAGATTTATTCCCAGCACCTATCGATCCGCCAGTGATATTGACTGTACAAATACCAGTATCATTGTTTGTAGCATCGTCAGTATAATCACTCCATATATAATTATTGATATCAGTCTTATCGATAGTACCCACATCGCCTAAGCTACCGCCGCCATAGACGTTACCATACACATTACCACCACTGACAGTGAGATTGGTATTTCCCTTCACACGGCCAGCCTCAGCAAAAGATGCATCACCAAGTCCACCGCCAAAGACGTTACCTCCCGTTGTCGTACTAGCTGTACCAATCGCGCAGGAACCTTGAATCTTTACATCAGTATCAGTCTGCACAAAACCTTTCTGACCACCACCATAGACGGAGCCACCAATGGTAGCATTTCCTTTCACCGTCACATGAGTATCACTGACAATGGCCAGCGTAGTAATATAATTAAAGTAAGCAGTTTCATTGGCACTTGTATATTGCGTAGTACCAGTAGCTGTCTTACTCCAAGGAGTTTGTGAAGAAGTATAACCTTCATAAGGTAGGACACCCTTACCGGCACCATAGACATCTTCTGCGATATGGGCATTGCCCTGGATTTCTACGGTACAATCACCACCACTGGTGTTTGTTGTCGGCAGATTGTCTACAACTACGTATCTACCCACCGTAGCAATCTCACCGCCACCATAGACGCTGCCATCAACATTGGCTATACCCTGAACCGTCACTTTACTGTCGCCACGAACCAGAGCCGAGTATCCATGAGTGTTGAGACCCTTACCGGCAGCGAAAACATTTCCTTTAATATCAGGCTTATTAGACCCTTCCGTTTCTCCTGAGGTTCCTATTGTTACCACCGTATTGTTTTCCACGCGACCAACTTCACCACCACCATAGACGGTACCATTCACCGTACCATCGCTGATCATAATATTCGTACTATATACCATAGCTGGTTCACACTCGAATGTTTCTGCAGAACCCTTACCAGCTCCGAACACATTACCAGGTTTAGTATCCGTGGGAGTATCAGGACCTACCTTACCGCCAGAAATTGTAACAGTACAAACACCAGTATTCTTATTGGCACTATTGGCAATGGTATTTGGATTGCCTTCAACATCTGTAAAATTATATTCCTTACTGCCAGTCTCTGTCGTCGTAACAGTAAACGTACCCACGTAGCCTAAGTTACCGCCACCATAGATATTCTCACCAACGGTACCTCCAGTCATACTGACGGCCGTGTTCTCTCTGACATTACCGGCTTCACCACCACCATAGACACTTGCCTTGACATTACCTGTCGATGAAATGGCAACACTCGTTTCACGAACCTGTGCGATATTATTTTGAGTGAGCCCCACTTTACCACGGGCAGCACCATAGACATTACCATCACCGACACCGTCGTCACCGACCTGACCACCACTAATCTCAATGACGGTTTTACCACCTGTAGTCAGACTTGCAGATCCCACAGAACCTAGAGCACCTGCACCGTAGACGTTATGGACAACCTTACCGCCATCGATGGTCACCTTGGTATCACCAAGCACAATACCTGCCAATGGGTTGAAATATTTTGTAGTGGTAGTGCCGGAAGTAATGCTGTAGTCATCCTCACCGCAACCACCACCATAGACGTTACCACGTTTTGGATAGTTTGCGCCCGTATAAGTTTCATTAGTAACTGGATCGGTTATTTCAGCAGTGCCATACGTCGGCGTATCAGCATCAACACCTATCTTTCCGTTATGAATCTGTACATCAGTATTGTTAAAGACATGCCCGTTCTCACCACTACCATACACAGAGCCTCTGATGTCTGGACTCTTTCCTTCGTCACCAATTACGACCTTGGTATTATATACCCAAGCCAAACGGTCGTTAGGATCAACATTGTCTGTTGTACTTGGAGTCGTCACATCACCACGCGACGAACCGAATACCATACCATTCTCATCACCGTTTGTACCGATTTGTCCGCCATAGATATAAACCTCTGCAGTACCGGTATTCTTATTGGTAGTTTCAGGGGCTACTCTCTCCCATGCTGTTGGCATATTCAATACGCCTGTAGTCGTTCCTGGAACATAGGTTGCACTACTTATAGTAATCGTTCCCACCGAACCGTATGCGCCACCACCATATATATTATGGTATATCGTTCCTCCGTTGATGGTAACCTTAGTATTACCCTTAACAATGCCGGCATCAAAAAGTCCTGTATTGCCTTGACCACCACCATAGACGTTACCTACAGATTCTCCTCCCTTTGGAATTGAAGCCACACCGATGGTACCGTTGTTAACAATCACCTCAGCATCACCACGCACATGACCATTCTCACTACCGCCAAAGACAGAACCTTTCACGATTGTCGAGCCTTCGATAGTGACATTGGTGGCTTGCACATAGTTCAACTTCGGATAGAATACATTACCCTTACCTGCACCATAGACATGACCATAGGAAGCTGGTTTTGCCTGGGTCTCCGGACCTACCGTTCCGCCAAAGATCTTGACTTGGGCCGTTCCTGTATTGTCAGCACAAGCTGTAATATCATCCTTAGTGGCTCCTTCTTCTGTGACGAAAGTAAAATCACCCACACTGGCTAATTCACCGCCACCATAGACATTCTGCTTCACCCAGCCGCCGCCCATTAAGACAGCACTATTACCTTTTACCAAAGCAGACTCGACTTTAGTTTCCAGACCCTTACCTGCACCAAACACATTGCCACCGATGATAACCTTAGCTGTTCCTTCTGCCACAGCGCTATATTCGTCATTGGTAGTATCATATTTCGCACAGATATTTACCTGAGTATCACCAGTGACGTCAGCCTGATTACCACCACCATAAACATTGCCCGTGATATTAGCACCTTCAGCAGGAATATCATACAAACCTGTTGTTGCATTCTTTGTTAATGGAACATCAGGTGCTGTTGTTTGTCTATAATGCGCTGGCTCAGTAATGAATCCAACCGTTGTCTCTGTACCAATATTTACAGTAGTACTGCCATAGACCGTTGCCAGATTACCACCACCGAACACATTACCAATAGCACCGATAGCGCCAGAAGCATGAGCAGGATAAGGCAGAGTAGTGGATGGAGTTACACCTGCAAGGGCTGGAGTAGATTGATTTTCACCAATTACTGTAGTATTATGACTACCCTTCACCACGTTAATATCAACGTGGGGATTTGCATATACTTTTGCACTGTAGCCACCACCATAGATAGCGCCAATACTGGTAAATGCACGAACATTCAGTTGTGGGTCAGCTTTCTTGGCTGCTTGGAATAAAGCCTCAAGTTCTGCATCAGTCTTTCCGCTATTTTTAGACTTTATATCAGCCCTAAGCTCAGCCTCAGTCATAGGCGTTCCATCAGTCTTATATCCATATACTGAATAATCAGCCTCATTACCACCACCATAGAGCTCACCAATAATAATTGGCGTAGTACAATCACCAGTCTCTTCAATATTCACCGTGATAGAGCCCTTCAGCAAGCCACTGGTCTTATTACCACCAAATACACGCTTAAACTTACCACTAGTAATAGTCAGGCTTACATCGCCATCAACATCAGCCTCACGTGAACCAGCATAAATGTCTTCAATCCACTCATTAGGCTGACATCCCAATATGATATTGGCACTACCGCTCATGTTGGCATTCTTACCTCCACCATAGATGTGGTCAACTTTCAAAGGACAATTTGTATTGCTATTGTCACTGACATTTACATTTGCCCCACCACTGATATCACCAAAAGAATTACTTCCACCATAAGCTTCATGAACGGTTCCACCTTTCAGTAATACCTGAGAAGTTCCAGTGACATTTGCACCTGGATTATAATTTGGAGCATTAGGATTTGTATGGTTATCGGTTGCACTATATCCATAACCACCACCAAATAAAGTACCAATCTCATAGGCGCCCTTTACTTCAACCTCAGTATTAGGAACATCGGCACCATAACCGCCACCATATACTTCTTTGATACTTACTTCACAGGTTTCAATAATCACCTTGGCTGTTTTACCATTTGTCGTATAGCTCGCTTTATTTCCGCCGCCATAGACAGCTGCCAATTCGTAAGTCGTATTATCTTTGTCGTTAGAACGCACATTCGGGCTTGTACCGACAGTCTTATAGACATGTACTTCTACATCACCTTCGGGTGAGCCATTAGCATTGTTACAACCGAAGATACTACCCGTCACAATACACTCTCCATCGTGGTTATTCAAATTTACCTCTGTTGCACCCTTAACAACTGCTGCATAGGTGGCATCGCCAAGACCTCCACCAAAGACATCACCATTTACTGTTCCAGCCAACAAGTTAACAGTAGTCTTATTCGTGGTGCTAGTATTCACGCGACCTTTCGCCGAGCCACCATAGACATCACCATAAACAACAGCACTGCCAGCAATAGCACTATTTTCGTATTTTCCAATATATACCGTCACATTGCCTTCAACAGATGTATTATTACCATAACCACCACCGAAGACACCATACAATTCACCTTCTGTCTTCGAAGAAGAACCAACAGTACCGCCAGTAACATTCACTTCCGATCCTGCAGTAACATTACCATTCAAATTACAACCGCCAAAGATAGCCTTGGGCACAGTACCTCCCAACATGTTCACCTTGGCTAAACCAGTAACTGTAGCAGAGATATTCTTCGTTGCATCAGTTGCATGTACGAATCCTTTACCGCCACCAAATACGTTACCACCAGAATTTGCAGTTCCAATGGAATGTGCTTGATAGATGTTTACGATAGGAGCTGTGACAGAACCTTCCTCAGAACCACCATAGACGTCACCGTTTATAGTAGCATCGCCTGTGCTTGTGTCTGTTCCTACATTTACTAGGACACTTGTCGAGACAGTTGTATGTTGACCCTTACCACCGCCAAACACATCGTTTACCTTTCCATAGTAAGTAGTATTAGTACCATTGACAACATTGACGCCCACCAAGTCTACCTGTGTAGCCACTGCCGAACCATTCACATTACAGCCACCATAGATATTCTTTGTCGACATGTCAAGTTTGTAGAGCGTGACAGTAGCCTTCGTAGTAATGGTTGCTCTCGTACTAGTGGCTGTAGCGACACCTTCACCCATACCACCACCAAATACATTACCTTCAAGTGTAGTGGCATCATAGAGGTTTACATTTGCCGTACCAACAGCTCCTAGTGCAGAACCGCCATATACATTACTATATATATTAGAAGAACCGGAGTAGGTCGTTGTAGGATTATCGCCAGTTGTTGTTTCAGCCTGTCCAACGTTTACTGTTGCAGTAGTGGTAGTCGTTTGATGACCCTTACCACCACCAAATACCTTATCGGCTGCTCCGCTGGTACCAATAGTACCACCAATCAGATTCACCTCAGCAACAGCTGCTGTTCCGTTGATGTTACAACCGCCATAGATAGCTCCCGTTACCGTTGCATTATATAACGTAACATTAGCTTTCGTAGAAATCGTTGCACTTTTTGCTTCAACAGCAGGAGTTGTCACTGTCTGAGTCTGAGGGTCAGTCACAGCAGCCTGTGCCAATTGGCCTTTACCACCACCAAATACTTCACATGGAATAGTACCTGCATAGAGATTAACCTGGGTATTGGCTACAGAGCCCAATGCAGAGCCGCCATAGATACCTTTACCACTGGCAAATGTCGCTCCGTTATCTTTATAGCCAGTAACTGTAACCACATTGGTTTGCGTATTCGTAGTTGTCTGTACCTCACCAATATTAATTGTAGCTGTACCCGTAACATTAGTAGATGCACCATATCCACCACCAAATACATCGCCAGTAATATTAGCACCCACGACATCTATATTAGAATGGTCTGTACCAGATACATAGGCTACTGTGCTCTGAGTACCAATGTTCACATAAGTGTTACCACTAACATTAGCGCCATAACCACCACCATAGACATTACCTATAGCTCCTATCTCTTCAGCAGTATGGGCTGGAATAGATACTGTATAAGCATCGGGCTTTCCACTGTTAATTGTAATCGTATTAGCCGTGTAAGCAGATGCCTTGGCGCCTACTATTTCATTAATATTAATATAGGTATCACCTGTCACAATAGCAGTAGAACCAAAACCACCACCATATATCTCTCCAATACTGGTACATGATTTGATGTTAAGTGTTGGGCCGTTTTCCCTTTGTGTCGTTGAATTAGCCTTCAATGGAGCCGAATAGGCTGCCTGATTACCACCACCGAAAAGCTGGCCTATCACAATAGGAGTACATCCTGTTTCTTCAATATTCACAGTGATGGTACCATTAATAACTCCACTTTCATTATTACCGCCAAACACTCGGTTGAAGGTACCATTAGTGACTGTCAATACGACATCATTGTTCACATCAGCAGCTCGGGCACCTCCATAGATTGTGCCAACTCCCGGGATACAACCCAACTGCAACTCAGCCCTTCCGTCCATCGGGGCAGCCTTACCACCACCATAAGCCTCATCAACAGTGAAACAATCCTCATCGGAAGTCTTTTCAAGCATAGCCACAGCCACTTGACGCACATTTCCCTTAGCATTACTACCACCATAGACAGCATGTATATTACCACCATTGATATTCACCAGAGCTTTACCAAAGCCATATTGCTTTTTCAATCTCTCTTCAGGGGTATCATAATCAGCAGATTCTGCATCATAAGCATCGAATCCCACATTAGCGCCAGGATTCACATTCCAAGTAGTTGATGCTCCATTTATTCTCTTAATCTTATCATTACCATTACCACCACCAAATACTTCGTCAATTTCGAACGATCCGTTAATATTTACCTGAGTGGCAGGAGTCGATGCAGCGTTACCACCACCATACACTTGTTTGATACTCGTATGGCTACAACCATCGATTATCACATTAGTATGAGCAGCTTCCACCTTGGCTTTATTGGCCTCAACACTATATTCCAACAAGGCATCATCCGGTTTGTAGGCAGCTTCATTACCGCCACCATAGACTGCAGCAATCTCATATACACCTAGTTGATGTTCTCCACCTCCTACTGGTACCGTTTTATGGACATGAACTGTCACCGTCTTCTTGGGTGTACCATTCAAATTATTACAACCAAACACACGTCCAGTTTTAGCAACATCATTGTTTTGGTCATCCTTTTCAGTAGTGATGTTAAATGCCGTACCATTCACATTAACAAGCACATCACCATACACAATAGCTTCGATATCTGAAGTAGCGCCATTCACACCATTTTTCTGACCAAGACCGCCACCATAGGCATTACCAACGGTTCCACCCGTCAGATTGACGGTTGTAGGATAAACGTCCTGGTTGTTGGCATCTTTTGTAATCGTATTAGCCTCAGTATTCGTATTAGCCAAAGCGCCACCACCATAAACATCATTCTCAACAGTTCCTGCCTTGATATTTACCTCTACATGTCCTTTTACAGCGGCCAAGTTACCACCGCCAAAGACATTACCTCTGACAGTGGGCCCTGTCTGAGCCATTATGGTTGAAGTACCTACTACTGACAGCATTGCTGCCAGCAATAAAGCAGATATCTTCTTATATCGTAAACTCATAAACATATATTTATTCATATCGTGTTTCATTTCTTGAGTCATATCGGATATTTCATTATTGCCATATATTACTCATTCTTCATATTCACTGTAACATTACCATAGACCTCGCCCCGGTTGCCACCACCAAAGACATCTTTATTAATAATGCCATTGAGCAAATTAACTGTTGTGTTTCCACGCACATCGGCAGTATTACCACCACCATAGACATTATTAATACCATCAGAAGCTGTGTTCAGTATCTCTACCTTTGTATTGCCATTTACTTCAGATGCATCACCACCACCAAACACACCACCTGTCAGTTCTGTTTTCTCAAGTAGTCCAGTGGTTTTATTATATATTTTTACGGTTCCTACTACCTTTGTACTGCCTTTTATGGTTACATCCGTCTCTTTAACCTGACCTAAAGCAGACAGGTCAACATCGGTTATGATATCCGATCCGTCAATAGCTCCTTCCCAATTATCTTGTCCATCAAATCCTTTATTGACATATTTCAATGTGTATTCAACCGAATTGTTCTTAGCACCCAAATCAAACACACCATTATCAATCTTTGGCGTACGTTTGAAGCCATCGCTTCGGAGTGGAACTTTTGGCTTAGTAGCCGAATAACCTCCACCAAAGACATTTCCTGTAACTGTACAGTTTTCAAGTATCGAAGTGGCCTTGCCATTTACCGCACCCAGATTTCCACCACCATAGTAGTCGCCTTTAATAATACAATTCTTTAGGGTAGATCTGACATCATTGGTCTTTGCCAAGGAGAACGATGAAAACAATACATAGAAGCGTGTACCTACCCTGCCATCCGACCATACAAAAATCTCATAGTCAAAGTCTGTTGCAACACCTGGACCTTTATATCCATAGGTAGCATCGCCTTCTTTCAACTTATTTGATTCACCAGATCCATTAAAGTATCTACCTTTATCTGTGGGATACTCGGTCACCCAAGATGAAAGATGGTCACCTGACTGATCATGATATTTTTGTCTCTTATAAGAAATACCGCCATATCCTGCACCAAAATACTTGTCGAAGGTGCAACCCTCGGCAATAGTTGTAACGGTCTTATCATCGCTTGTGGTTTCTGTGTCGACACCTGCCATATCGCCAAACTTTGGTCCGCCGTAATAGTTCGTTACGTGGCTGTTGGTGATGTCAATCCTGATGTCTCCCGTAATCGGCGTATCAGCATTGATACCGCCACCAAAGAAATCAGTAATATCAGCATCGTATATCTGCCAACGAACATCACCTTTAATTTGTTGCTGACCAGCTCCTGCAACTTCCCCAAAACGTCCACCACTAATATAACATTCGGCATTATCTGGTGACGACGCTGCATCCGGTCGATAGGAACCCGAAAGATAGAACTTGTCGAAATCTCCACCTGTAACAGAAATAGGAACATGGGGCGTAAAATAACTACCATCACCATGAGTACCATTGCCAAAATCTTTAAACCAAGCATTTCCGCCTACATGGATGTAAGTGGTCTTCTTATCACTCAAATTCGATCTCTGAGTAGAAACGAACTGGCCATATAAACCTCCCTGCAGAATGAGGGGTGCCTCAGATTTTCCTCCGTTATCATACTCAAACTGAGAAAAATAGATGTTGCAAGTATTAGTAACTTCAAACCATCCAGTGGGTTTAAAGATACTTACATTGCAATACTTATCTCCCGCTCCCTTTGGCTTTTGTACCATAGCAAGGCCCGGCACATTGATAAAATCGAAACGAATAGGAGATACAGCACCGCTATTTCGTCCAGGATGAGTGTAAATCAGGCTATAGTCTGGTTCGTTGTCCTTATCCATATCAACGGACATGATGGTAAACTTCTTAGCTCCACTAGATGGTACAGCATTCAAATGAAGATTACCTACCAATACTATCGCATTGTCGTATACCTCTGACCCACTTAGAGTATTTAAAGCTCCGCTTATAGAATTATAAACATCTTGATCGTTGAAAGCTTCAGTTGCTTTTCCTTCACTAAATGGATATTGCTGGGCCAAGACACCAGTAGGAGTGGCATAGTTTTTATCATATACAACATCAAGTTTGTCGTCACACACATAAGCCGCAGTACCCCAATATGGCTCAATCGTAATACCTGTTACACCATAAGGGACATCAAAGTATGCTCCTTGTGAAAAAATACGACCACTTACATTGTAATCGTCTTTTGCAGTACAATTTCGGTCAGCAAAGTTATAACCACCAAATTCATCACCAGCGTGGTAATCACCAGACGTTCCTCCAGAAATGCTGGTAATCTTCCATCCTGTAACGACTTTGCCATGAGTATAGTTTCCTTCACCCACCTCGTTGTAATAAGGCAACTGCACCTTATCGTAGTTGAAGTTAAAATTGTTGTAATCCTTATCAGTTCGATTTAATGACAGAAGTCTTTTTGTGATAGATGCACCGCTTGGTGCTCCACTACCCTGATTAATTCTGACGCTAAGCGTCCCCAATAGTTTACCTTTATTTCGGTCTGTCTCATCGTTCTCATTTATTGGTTCGGCATGTTCTGCATCATAGTTAACTACTGACGGATAATAGCCTTGCGACTTCAAAATAGGATATGTATATGGGGTATGATCAGTAATGCTCTTATCACTCTTTTCCAACACCCACTTCGCCATGTTCTTAGCATCCTCACCAACATACCACGCTGCCAGTCGACGGTTACTATTGAGCAACAAACGATAGAATTCGTAACGATTCAGATAGTCTTCCTCAGCGGGCAAGGCATTATTAAGATTCGTTATTTTACCAATCAACTTATCATAGGAATAATAATTATAGTTGTTTAAACCTGTGGTTGACGTGTTTGATATTTCATTACCACCATAAACTGGCGACGTCCGCGTCTGACTAGTAATGTTACCATAAAACATACAGTTCATTACCATAGTCTTGACCTCACCAGCATTCGAGGTTTGAGTATTGCGACCAACAATACCTCCTGCATAAGAGCCATTATTGCCACTATTTTCTCCACTACTAACTTCTGCAAAGCTAAAACAGTTAACAACACGCGAGGTACCTTCAAGGCTACCAACCAAGCCACCTACACGACGAGTGCATGCGACTTTACTTGAGCACGTTACAGTAACCTGGTCCCCTGTAAAAGTTTTCTCAACTGTGCCCAACACACCACAGCTATAGATACGAGAATTACCTTTTGCTACATTACAGATAGCACCGGCATCGCCATCGCTAGTTCCCGTAGTGACATTGACATTTTCCAGAAGCACATTCTTCACCACACCTCCGTTAATTATGTTGAAAAGGGCGTGGTTAGAAGAACTGCTCATGTCAATTTTGTGAATTACTCCTTCAAACTCACCATCGAGTGTGCCAGTAAAGTCATTACTATATAAGTTTGCAAATTTCACTGCTCCAACATCTTCCGTCAGAATAAAGTGCTTTGCGTTATCAGTTGATGCGATTGTTGTACTTCCATCAACATACACCAAATCATTTATACTCTTAAATTCTGTTGTAACATAGGCACCATCATAGCCATTAGGCACTGTGAATGTGAAACTACCAGATTGAGCGCCCTGAACAATACTTGGACCAGTTACAGAAAGATAGTCGGCTACACCAGGCGTATTACGACGGGGGGCAGAAGAGAAATCCCTTATTTTCTCTACCAGAATATTTTTGCTGGTAATATAATATCCACTTTTTGATGTGACAGTAAGAGTCACAGTATGGCTACCATCCGAATTGGCCACTATGCCATTTGTGGTTGTTACCACAGCATTACATCCTGCGGACTTTGCTGCTGCCGGTATCACTTCGATAGTTATATTATCTGCAGTAATAGTTGCCCACACCTCACTAGCTCCATACATGAGGAGCATCAACATCGTTACTATGATTCTTGAATATCTTCCAGTTTTCATATCTCGTGTTATATTCTTTTTCTGAGTTTTACTTCACAATTCTTTTATTGCCGTTTTGTATATATAATCCCTTACGGGTTGGCTTCTTATTCAGCTTTTGTCCGTCGATGGTGTACCATGTTTCAGGCTGCGTACTTGTTCCATCGTCCGCAATCTCATGAATTCCAGTGTTCGTTTCATCCTTAACAATTCTCATGCGGCTTGGTGCCTGGTTACCAGAACCCGTCAGATCGATATAGAAATTGTCTTTCTTTATCTTTTTTTCTGCGCCCCACATAGCAAGTACGAACTCTCCCTGATAGAATACGTAAAGACCTTTATTAGGAACGGCTATACCATCATCTGCAGTCACTTTCTGCAACTTATTACCTGTTATGTCTACAGTAGAGCCAGTATATTCCTGAAGCTTAAAACCTGTAGAAACGGCATCGCCCAACAGCAATACAGGTTCATCAGCAGGGATATAGTTTACACCTTCTGTAGTTTCTACCCTCTTGATAATGACCTCTCTCTTGGCTACGTCAACAGCTGACACATACCAGGCTTCAACGTCCTCAGACGGTTGCAGATTACTAGAAGCACAATAAACAGCAGCCGTCTCTGTCTGGATATCATCGTCGGGAGTGTCGTCATGGAACGACAGATTGATGTAGATCACCTTGGCTTCGCCTGAATAGTTACTATCCTCTTTACCCTTTATGATAACAATATGATTATTCTCCTCATCATATTCATTCCCTTCAGGAATTTCGTAATCTTCTCCTTCTACGAGTGTTTTGTCTTCATCAGATATCTTGTCATACGTTACCGTAACGGTATACGGATTGGTGGTGTCTCCGTTCTTTGAAATTTCAATATTAATGCCAGATGCAGGTGTTTTATTGGCATCGCCTAACCCCAAAGCTTTCTTTGTAATTGTGAATGTTCCTGTATCATAGGTCACAGTATAGTTCCCCTGCGAAGCTTCACCTGTGACTGTAATAGTGTAGCTTCCAACATCCTCACCTTCAGTACGAATCGGAGTATTAAAAGCGACTACATCCTCACCTATCAGTCCTGTTGCAGTAGCTGTCAATGTCGGATCTTCTGCTAAGTATTCTTTCGACTTGTTGTCTGCTTTTACAGTTATTGCTTTCTGGGTAACCGTCAGGGTGCCATTCACATAGGTAACATCATAGTTCGCTGTCACATTAGCCTCACCATTCTTAATGACAGCCGCGCTGGGCACATTGTTACTTGTACCCACTGCGGTTTGACTGCCAGTTATGGTAACACTTTCAATAGCATCTCCCGAATACAACTTCGTGTCGTCATACGTATAGCTATCTTTTGTCAAGGCTGTACCATCATACACCTTCTCACCGCTGTCTGCAGTGATGATGATTGCCCTACCTGTCACCGACAGCGTACCGTTCACATAGGTGATGTTGTAGCATGCCGTCACATCGTCACCGTTACCATTATCGTTCTTTATCACTGCTGCACTCGGCACGTTTGCGCTGCTGCCTCTATCAGTCTGACTACCAGTCACAGTGACACTTGTAATAACATCGTCAGTAGCTAGCTCTGTATTGGTATAGCTATTCTTTGTCAGTGCTATGCCGTCATACTCCTTAGTGTCACTGTCGGCAGTGATGGTCAGCGCTTTCTTTGTCACCTCCAGAGTACCATTCGCTGTAGTCACCAAGTAGTTGCCTACAGCTGTTTCTGTACCTGTTGCTACGGCAACACCATCTACTGTGGCTATCACATTAGGTTGTGTGCCCACATTTGTGATGGTACTTCCTTCTGTCATAGTGACAGCAAAGCTATGTGTGTCACCAGCCTCTAATTCGCCGGAAGTAAAGCCTGCCTCCGTCAATGCCGATCCGTTATACGTTTTAGAGGCATCATTAGCAGTGATAGCCACAGCCTTTGGGTTAATGGTCAGTGTGCCGTTTGCAGTAGTTACCAAGTAGTTGCCAACGGCTGTTTCTGTACCTGTTGTTACGGCAACACCATCCACAGTAGCTATCACATTAGGTTGTGTACCCACATTTGTGATGGTACTTCCTTCTGTCATAGTAACAGCAAAGCTATGTGTGTCACCCGCCTCTAATTCGCTGGCAGTAAAGCCTGCCTCGGTCAATGCCGATCCGTTATACGTCTTAGAGGCATCATTGGCAGTGATAGCCACAGGCTTTGGGTTAATTGTGAAAGTCGTAGATCCGTATACGATGTAGTCACCTCCTTCCTTATCAGTAATTGTGACAGTAACCGTTTCCCCTGCATTAATATTATTGTTACTATAACTAACTGTATACTCACTGGAAGGAATCTCGGTTGTTCCGTCCATTACAGTGACAGTTGGTTCTTGTGCAGATCCGTTATAGACAATGGGAGATGATTCCAAAGTTATATTAGCCGCAGGAACTACTCGTATCTTTGAAATACAAGAAGGCAAATTATCTGTACCTGCTGCTATTGTCTTGATAGTAACAGAATTCTCAGGCATATTAATCTGAAGAGGAGCAGGTCCCTGACCATTATAATGCGTGGTAGTGGGATTAGAACCATCAGTGGTGTAATAAATAGTGGTATTCTCTTCCGAATGGTTTATATTAATTTGACTGCTAGTATTTGTAAAAGTTGGACGAGGAACGATTTCCTCGAGACAAAGATACTTATTATCATCGGTAACACCTTGGTAGATACCAATTGTTCCTGCTAGGCCATAAGTAGTAGATCCAGAAGTTATTGTACCTCCACCATTTCTGTTTTCTCCTTGTAAAAAATCGCCGTTTCCTTTGTTGACCGTTAAATAGAAAGTTGATTGGGTCTTTGGATCTATAACATATGAATTGCCGTCAGAAGAGATTGCATACAATGCATTATTACGCGTAGCTTCATTTTCTAAATCATCATGGGTTAGAGACTCAAGGTGGAGACGGATACGCAAATGATTATTAGTACCTGAAGCTCCATCGATTTGTTTATTCAAAACCAAATATTTCCCTGAACTATGTTTGATGTAATAATAGTCTTTTTCGTTTTCTGTCGTGCAATACTCAACTGTCCACTTGGCTTTCGTGATATCATAATCATTATGTGCATTGATTATGTATGTTGTAAGAAATGGCTTAGCGTCTCCAGTTGTCCAAGTGTCCTTAGCAGCCCCCGAGGAATTAAATGATATCCACCCCTCTGTGGGACATAGGTAGTAGTTGTTGGTATGATTGTCTGCATTATATATGTGTTTCTTTGATACCACAGCATCGCTTGCAATAAAATACGTTCCTGAATAATCCGTCTGTCCCCACATCTCATTCACTCCCACAACCATCATCAGGAGCAGGGTTACAACGAGGCGTAAACTCTCAACTACACAGCGGAACCGTCCCTTTTGTGTACTTTCTCGTGTCATTATCTTATTGTCCATATCTTGTGTCATCTTTAACATCTAATTCATGTTCAATTCGTGGGGCATTCGTGGAAATTCGTGTTATATCTTAACATGTAATGACCATGTAATTGCCCATGTAATTATTCATTCGATTTATATTTAAACATGTAATTGCCATATAATTGCCCATATAATTATTCATGAAATTTTTCTATTCATAAACAGGATTCATGTTCTTGTCTAACAAAATACACTCATTTGTTTCTTCATCATAGCCATAACGCTCTCCCTGTAGACTCGACTGCCCAAAGTTAATGAGTATTCCAACGGGTTTACGCGTCAAACGCAAGTAGTTGAAGAGCTGTGCTCTATGAGCAGAATGAAGCTCATCCACCGATTTAAGTTCTACCACCACATCACCTACGACTATGTCCATCTGGTAGTATTTCTCCAACCGACGGCCCTTGTAGAAGCATGGCAACAGTTTCTCGCGCTCATTTTCTACACCACGGTCGAGCAGTTCCAAGTGCAAGGCCTCGTTATAGACTGGTTCCAAGAGGCCCCAATTCAACTCTTCGTGCACCTCCATTGAGGCGCCGATGATTTGATAAACGATGTCCTTGTACTTCTTATAATCCATTGTCTTTTTACTTCACTTTAAATTAATGATAATTCGTGGGGAATTCGTGGAAATTCGTGTTTATATTTAACATGTAATGACCATGTAATTGCCCATGTAATTATTCATTCGATTTATATTTAAACATGTAATTGCCATATAATTGCCCATATAATTTTCCATATAATTATTTTATTGTGTCATAACGTTTCACTAATTACTTTATATCTGCGCTGCAGCGCTACTAGTACGCTGCGTTCGGCTAATGGGTTCAAACCTTTAAAGGTTGTGGAACGTTTCAATTCATCGAGCGACATTTTGAGAGTTGTGCCGATAACCATAAAGATCAGGGTACCTTGCCAATAGCCGTTTTCAACGACAGACTCAGTTCCATCTTTTCTTACCAACTTATGGTTGCCTGAATGCAGAATAAACTCTTTTCCAATGCTGTCGACAAGTCTCGACGTAGTATATAGTCCGAAGCCCAGGCCCTTACCGTCTGTAATCTTGTCTTCAAGACACATCTTAAGCGCCTCAGCTTCTGTAATGTTTTTATATATCTCGTTCTCCGAAAGCGAAGCACGAACACCCATCCCGTCGTCAGCAATCAGAATAGACAAGGTCTTCTGGTCATTGTCGTAATAGGTCATTGCCGTACCTAATGGCTTTCCAGAGTGAATATGAACATTGTCCATCATCTCGTAAAGACAATAGCTCAAGGCCTGAAGGACGCTAACCTCAATCTCGAAGTGGGATGTCATTGAATTGATGACATCTTTATAGACAGTGTTTAATGTCTGAGCATCAAACACGTCTATCGAGACTTTCTTAGCTCCCTTAAAATATTTGTCTAAAAGAAATGCAACGTCCATATATACAGTTTGTCAAATTTGTGTCGTTTTCCGGATTATCATTTTCTTTACATCCGTCAATTAACCAGTTTCGATATGCAAAAGTAAATAAAAAATAACATATACGCATACGTATACGCGTGAATTAACAAAGTATTTAAGATTTTTTAATAGACGAACGTTGCCCTGGAAATGATGAAGTTGGGGTGTTTTACGAGAGAAGATGTTGGAAATATATATTTTACACAAAGTTTTGCTAAATATAGTATTTACCATCACCTTTATAGTTATCTTATTGGTTTATAACGTTTTAAGAGGTGATGGTAGACTCGTTTTACCATCACCTCTTCATCACCTTACCATCACTCTTTCTTGTTTTCTGACATTTTTTAATATTTATTCTTTTGTTTTCTATTAATAGTTTCAAGTAGTAACACTAGGTGGAACTGATAGTTCCCCTTGGTGTTACCAATAGTTCCATGGTGTGTTACCAATAGTTCCAAGTAATGTTACTATAAGCGAACTGCTTATAAGTCAATAGGTTAAAAGTTTAGTGCCGGTAAACTGGGAGTTTAGTAGGGGTAAACTCGGAGTTTAGTGACGGTAGAGTGATGGTGGGGTGACGGCAAAATAAGGTTATCATCACCTCTTATGTCATTGGTTATCTGATAGTTAAATCAAAAGGTGATGGTAAAGGCTATTTTTAAACAAAATTTCTATTTGGAGAAAATACTATTATCACATGATTAATGAATTTTTTTGACGTATAAGTTAAAGGGTGGTTTGGTCGCTTCGCTCAAAATTATAAAAAAATTGATTTGAAAATTATAAAACTATTAAGAAGTTAGAGAAAGAAAACAGGGATAAGTTGTGGTTCTGATGGAACCAGGAACTTATCCCTGTGGGGAAAGTGTCGTATTATTTCACGACGAGCTTCGTTCTGTAGCGACCATTTGCAGCGTGTACCACATAGACACCATCTACATAGAACGGTGTCTCGATGGTCTGTCCAGGCTCAACGGTGAAGTTGGCTACGCAGAGTCCGCTGACGTTGAAGATGCGGACATCGGCTGTACGCTTCAGATTAGAGGTGACAATCACCTTACGCTCGTTAGCATGGATGTACATGCCATCGGTGCCAGACTGCTTAGGATCGCCTCCGAACGACGAGTTAGCATTGTTGAAGACAATCGACTTAGGAGCCCGCTTCTGGGCCTGGTTAGCCTTCACCATGATATATGGACGGAACGGAACAACCTGTGTGCCCTCCTGAGCCACATCGAAGCTGCTACCAGTACCATTCAATACATAGCCCTTGCCAGCTGTCAGCGTGCCGTTCTTGTAGTTCGGCATGAACTGATAGTCGCAATTGGTAACGGTGTAAGGCTTCACCTCATCGTCGGTCTTACCTATCTGAGCACCCTCTGTCGAAGCGAAGGTAATGGTCTGGGCTTCGAGCTGCGGAATCTGCTTGAAGGTGTTCTCAGGCTGGAACTGTCCGCTGAGGTCGAACTCATAGTACAGATTGCCTGGGAATCCTACCAAGTAAGGTGTGCCAGCCGTTGCATACGGATAACCCTTCATGGTATGGCTGTCACGATAGTAGTCCAGATACTCATCCTCGTTCTTATCCTTCTCCTGACTGTAGTAGTAATCCCAGAGGAAGGTGTTGAAGTATTCCTTATCCGTAGCCACAGCATCGAGGCCATAGAAGTCGGCAGTATAGACGCCATCGGCACCTTCCTTCGGCTTCACATTGCCTGCAAAGCGACGCAGCCAGTACTCATGGCCTCTGGTGCTGCCCTGATAGAAGTGAGAGATCTCACCCTTCTGATGTGTGGTCACCACTTCCGTCGTGAACGGCAGTGATACAGCATCCCAACCAGTAGCGGCATCGTATACCAAGAGACCTTCCTCGTCAGTATACTGACCAGCATAGTTCTCAGGACGACGCTGATACCACATGCGCAGACCATCACCCATACGGTAAGCAATAGGTGCATTGAACTCCTGCTTGTCGACCAGCAGATGGTCGTCAGCGGTAGTCAGATCGCTCTGTACCAGATGACCTACGACAGCATCGGTAGGAGCCACGTGAACGCGGTTATAGTTCTTACCGTCGTTATAATACTCGCCCTCCTCACCATAGTCGCGATAAACCGGATCAACGAAGTAGTTGTTGAGCACGGTATAGGTCTTCTCGTTAGCCTCAGCCGATGGTGCATAAACCACCAGGTTGGTTGTCTGGCCAGCATTAGAGATGCTTACCAATCCGTCGTCATCGAGCAACGGTGCATAGAAGATGTTACCATCAAGACCCTGCTTGTAGCCATTAGCCACATCGTTATGACCAGCAAAGTCGATAGCCGTCATACCAGGATAAGCTGTCTTCAGGTCGGTATCCGTCACGCTCTTCGGCTTCGAGTAAGCAGCCAGGATGGCCGATGGGTTGAAGTGGGCCACACTCTTGGTGCTATTGCCGAAGTAAGCAGGAGCACGGTAGACGCGGTTGTTGCTCATATCACCAGGCAGGCGACCGTCTGTCTTCGTAGCATGTGAAGGCAGATCAACATGCGGATAGTTGGCATCGTAGCCATAGGTCAGCGTCTGTCCGAAGTAGATATAGTCGTCAGGCCAGATGGGCGAATAGTAATAAGTCACCTTCTCGTCGGCACCCGTGCCTTCCGTCATCGTTCTGGTGCGGACATCGGCAGAGCCTGGGATGCTACCACCAGCATAGCGGAAGTCACCGTCGGCATAGCGATCCTCAACATAGCCATACTGCTTGGTACCCGTCAACGGATAGATAGCGTAGCTGTCAGGATAGCTGCCCTGCAGAGGCTCCTCTGTCAGCGTACCGTCAGCCTGCTGCTTCAGATACTTATACTGCTTCTTGCTGCCCGTCCACGACGTGTTGTTGTCGTAGTAGCGCTTGTTCAGATAGAAGCCGTTCAGGTTGTAAGCCACCGTACCATCGTAGAAGGCCTTCTCCGTCATCTGACGGGCTGAGCCTCGTGGGTTCGATGTCACACTATATGGGTTGCTCTCTGAATAGTAGCTGTTGACCAGCTGTGTACCGCTCGATGCTGAAGGCTTGCCAAAGACAGCCTGCACATCGGCATCCATCTGCGTAGCACTACTCTTCACCCAACAGTTCTCCACATAACCGTCACCCGTATCAGCCACACCAGCAGAGGTGAACGAACCAGTAACACCCAGGTTGTAGACATTACCGCAGAGCGAGCCGAACAGCGACTTCGAGAGTCCGCTGACGGTATAGCCGTCGCCATGCAGGTTACCACTGAAGCACTCACCCTCGTTAGAAGCGATTGGTGTCCAGTTGGTGTACTTCGTAGGAGCAACATTACCCTTGAGGAAGAACTCGAGGTTGCGTCCTGCCTGAACATGGTTGTCGAGAAGTGCATGACCAGCAAGGTCGCCACCATCAGGAGCAGTACCATTGATCATACTCAGGTCGAAGAAGTCCTTCAACAGGTCGAGGTCGCTCTTGCCTTCTACCTTACTTCTGTCGTCGAGATAGATCTTGCAAGGACGGTCCACAGTAGTCTTATCGACATAATAGTGGTGCTCCTTATCAGCCATCACGGCATCCATATCATGGTAGTTGGCAACACTCAGAGGTACAGGATTAGAGTATGTCTTACCCAGATAGGTCTTCGAGTAGAAGGAGACATAGTTCTTACCGTTCTGATACCAGTAGACAGGTGTGTTACCATTGTCGAACGGTATACCGTTGCGATGGTGATCGGCCTCGTCGATATTCGTAAACAGCTCCCAACCGCTGGTCAATACCTCGTAGGTACCAGGTGTCACCTCAGGTGCCTTCAGACCGATAGCGGTACCAGGCAGCACGGTAGCAGGCGGTGCCAACGTACCAATCTGCGGTACACCACTCTCCAGCTGCAGGTGAACATTGATGACGTGCAACTCGTTGGTGAGCTTCATACTGCCGTCGTCCTCATCCTCATAATAGGTATACTGGTAGACAACGGTGTAGACACGTTCCTTCGAGACGTCGTAGATGTCGCTCTGACGGCTGACATAGAGCGTGGTGGTCTCTGTCGGCTCACGACCTTGGATGACGAAGTACTTCTGGTCGTTGGTCAGTCCGGCATATTCAGTATCAGTAATGGTTGTTCCCTTCGCCACGTTGTCGTATGCCTCGTAGCAATAGTACTTGATGACAGGATCAGTGCCGGCATTCGAGAAGTTGACGACATCGACATCATTCTGGTTGTTGTTATAGACATCAGCATCGACTACCTGACCAACACCGAATGGCGTACCACCATAGATGAAGTTCTTGTTGGCAATATATGCCTTGTCGCCACCACCAGGAACGGTGACACGGGTGTAGTGACGCTGGTCGTTGCGGATCTGGCTCTCGAAGACCTCGTTGCTGATAGCATCGCCATCGTTCAACGTACCACCTGCATAGGTGATCGATGACTTGCCGGAGGTAGCATGGAACACAGCCTGATACTCAACGTTCACCTGATCGCTGTAAGGAGCGTGGTAAGCCTGTTCTGTGGTGCGGTCATTGTTGTCGCTAACCTTCAGGTAGGCAGCATCCGTCAAGAGGTCGAGGGCATCGTAGTTGTAGTTGAACTTCGGAGTGCCATTTGCATCGTAGCGGTCTTCCTCAGGCAACGAGCACCAAGCCTTGATGGCATTGTAGTTGGTGCCAGCCTCGAAGCGCTGACCACCGTAAGCACCCTCCTTACTACAGATGTAAGCAGGCGACAGAGCGGCATTGATCTCGTTGACAACCAACGGATAGGTGGTCTTCATCGCATCAATCTCTTCCTTCGTCTTCATATCGCCATTAAGCAGGTAGATACCATTATCCAGCTTCACGGTGTTGGTGCAGATCCAGGCAGTACCGAACGCCTTCTGCGTTGTGGCATCAAGAGCCTTATACTCCTTCTCAGGAATAGCGGTACCGACATTGATGGTCTTCGACTGACCGCCATAGGTATAGCTGACCTGCTGGGTAGCCACATAAGCTTTCTCTACCACAGCCTGATCGCCGGCACCCACCATATTATTATTATAGATATCCTCAGTGATGATCTCACCGACCTCATAATGGCGCTGACCATAGACACCCGATTCCTTCGGCGTGAAGGTAGGACCAATGCGCCAGCTGTCGATCACCTGCTGCTTAGCCTCATCGGTCTTGGCAGCATCCAGCAATTCTTCATACTGAGCCTTCGTAATCTTGTTGCCACTATTGTTGGTAGCGGTATAATAGTCGTCCCAGACGGCTGGGCTATTCATATCGAAGGTCAGCAGGTAACCGCTGTCGTGGCCTATATTATTAGAGGTACGGAACACCTCGTCGACATCATTCACAACCTCGCCCTCAGCATTCTTGATGACGTGGCTGTTAGACTTGAAGGTCGTGAAGTCCTTATCGTCCATCACATACTCGCCTGGTGCATAGTCCTTACCATCGACATTGACGCTGACGCAGTTGACGTAGGTCATCTCGACGAAGTAGCGCTTCTCGGCATAGCTCAGGTTGTTCCAATCCCACCAGGTAATCACCTCGTTCTTCTGGTAAGCCTCGCTCTCGTTGTTCACCGATACCTTCTCAATAGCCTTGCCGTCCGCATCAAGGTCGCCAATGCGTGCCGTTCTCTCAGTGTTAGCATAGTAAGCATAGAGGTTAGGCTTCACATTCAGCAGCTGCAGCTTACCATGCGAAGCAGCAGTAATGGTCAGCGGCAGGTGTACCACCTTCGAGTAGGCAGTAGCCGAACCGGTATAGGCCGATACCTTCTGGTCGTAGATATAGACATCACCCTTCACATACCAGTAGTGTGCCTCAGAATAATTGGTAGAGTTAATGACATAGGCATTATTGACTGGGTAACAGTCGTCGATGATACGCTTCGTCGGGTGGATGAAGTTACCAGAGGTCTGGTAAGGCACAATCGAGTATTGCGCTGCAATCTCACGGCCTACGTTATAAGCCGTTGCCTCCGCACTGCTCCACTCCTGCGACTGGTCGTCAGCAGAATACCTCATACGCTTATAGGTTACCGCCTCGTCGCCTGCATGTTTGTTGAATGGTGACAGGATGACATTCTTCATATCAGGATAACATCTCGGCACGCGGTGTTCGTTCTTGGCATACACGAAGCCACCACCCACCTGGTCTTGCTTCACATTGATCAGGTCGAGCTCGATGACGCCAGACACCAGACCATATTCCTTCTTAGCAGCTGTACTGTTCTCGGTGGTCAGCTCCAGGAACACACCGGAAGCGAGAGCCACCTGATTGAAGCTCTTACCATTGTTACGGTTGTTCTTGGTATAGTTATCACCTTTATATTTAAAGAAGGACTGGCTCTTGTCTTCCTCGCCATCTCCTCTGATATAAGGATCGCTGAAATGCACATCACTGGTCAGATTGCCCAGGCAGTTCACCAAACTATAGATACCGAAGTAGTTGCCATGAAGGGCATCATCGCCAATATCGCTAGCTATACGAGACCTGCGCTGGTTGAGCGACAGCTCTCCCACACGGTTGATGGTATAGTCGATATTCTCACCAATATCAGCCACACGGTCCTTGGCACCCTGCAGCACCATACGGCTACCGAACACACCACAGAGGTCGGCACGCTGAATGGTGTTCAGCAGACGTCCGGCATAGATAGAACAGAAACCGAAGGGCTCCCAATAGGTCTTTGCTGAAGGATAGGCCTCAATCAGTTTCAGGTATTTCTCTTCCGACAGGTGCTGGCCATTCTCATAGAACTCACCACCAATAGTAATACCCTGCTTATTGTTCTTGGTCTCAGAACTTCCCGTACAAACATATTCCAGCTGGAAGTAAGCACGCTCACGGTTAGAAAGGTTACGATAGGTCTCAAGGTCGATACGGGCATCGAGTCCGTAGTAGTCGGTACCATAGTTGGTGATGTTCAGCTCACGATAGCCGTCGACCATCGACAGGTTGCCACCACCATAGAGACCACCGGTATGCTCAGTACCCACAGAGATAAAGTCGCGATGGTAGACATCGCTGAGGGTTGCTGTTGTATTACCATAGACCGTCGTGGCATTGGCGTAGGTCTTATCGCTGTTTGACGACACGTTACCACCACCGAACACAGCATTATGGATGATGATACCCTTTTCACCGTCGACATCCTCTGTCAACAGATCTTCCCAACCGCCACCCCAAGTGCCATTGGCATCCTTCTTGGGTAGGTAGTTCAGGTCTTCGGTATCGACATAGTCATACAGATTGTAATGATGACCATTGATTGTTGTTCCAGAGAGATTCTTGACCTGCAACTTCGGAGCAATGACAACCTTACAGTCTTCTGTCAGATTGCCTTTCTCGTCATAGTAATAGATATGTCCTGGCGAACCGGTTCCATGCTTCTCCTTGGTCTTATCAGACAGGACACTGGGACTATAGACGTAGCCGATATCACCACCGCCAAACACGTTACCATAACCCTGGGCCAGGTTCTTGTCATTACCTATCTCACCACCAAAGATGTCTACTTCGGTCTGACCAAACACATAACCATCGGTATAGAGCGTACCCATTCCCTGACCGTAGCCTAAGAGGTTGTAACCCTTACCACCGCCAAACACATTACGCTGTACACGACCGTTATACATCGTCACTTTAGCCTTACCAGCCTTGTAGAAGCCTTTCAGCGTACGTACAGAGTTAGCCTCGCCACTGGCATCGATGGCACCACGACCGATGGTTGCAATCTCACCACCGCCATGCATACTGTTGCGAACAACGCCACCCCACATGACAACATTAGTGGTATCAACACTACTTGCCACATCGTAGCCACCACCGAAGACGTTACCACAGTCTTCCAAGCGGCCTTCACCGGCATAGACATTATTAGCATAATAGGTCTCGTCGTCGAGCTTCTCCACATACTGACCATCCTTATACTCGTAGCCAATATAGCCATTATTAAGAATCAGGTTGGCATTGCCCAAGACTGCACCACCCTCACCGCCACTATAGGCATTACGCTGAATGGCAGGTACACCATTATAGAATCCATAATCGGTAGGAACGGAGGCCTGATCAGGACGGATGCCAATGACCACATGTGTCTCACCGGGCTTTTCATTCGCATTGTCGAAGGTTGCGGTCTTACCATCATCGCTTATAGCCATCGTGGTATAGCCGACATCGCCCTTCCAACCACCACCATAGACATTACGTGCCGTACCACCAGCTACGAAGGCATTGGCACTGGCTGTGAAATTCTCGGCACCAAAGAGGTTGTAGACAGCACCGGTAGTACCGGCAGCATAGAGGTCCTTCATCACTGTGCCACCAAGCAGTGCGATATAAGTCGTACCATAAGTATCACCACTCAGAGGTGTCTTGTCCTCTCCCAGTCCACCACCATAGGCATAGCCCACCACTGTGGCTCCCTTATGGATGAGGACGTTGGTGTTATATCTTTTATATGTTCTTGCCTTCTGCTCATCGGTCAGACTACTCAGATCACGATTATCCATCTCAGCAATCCTGACTTGTTTGTCATTCGCAAGGTTGATATCTTTGTTAGAAGCATATCTGGTGTATTCTCCCTGAGAAGCATAGTAGTCGCCAAAGGTCCAAGCTGCCTTCCAATCAGCCTTCCATCTATCTTTATATTCGTTCTTCAGCGTACCGCCCACAATACCACCGACCCATCTCTCGGTGTCATTCCAAGGTTCTCTTTGTGCAATATCAGGTGACGGCTGCTCTTTATAGAGGTTCATGTACTTCATCACACTCTCAGAATTGAGCACATGACCCAGCTCACCACCACCATAGACCTCATAGACCCTGGCACCGTCATTCAGGTTCACCTCGGTATATTCCGACCAGGTGTCGGCACCTTTTCCTGCACCATAGACAGAGGCCAGATAGCCACTGTTCTTGTTAGACCATACTGGCGAGGAGATGTTGACATGGGCATAGAGCGTACGACGCTCACTATTGTTACCACCATAGATAGCACCTGTCACTCGGGCATTCTCACTGGTGTTGCGATAGTTGACATTCGACTCATAGACATCGCATGGAGGGAGAATCTCCGAGCCATACGCTCCACCAAAGATATTCTTGATATTGATGGTAGACTGCTCAGGGACATTCACCACCGTTCGACGGGTGACACCTTCGTTGAAGCTACCTCCGTAAGCTGCACCTACTCGACCATGCAACAGGTCGATGACAGCAGAGGCTTTATCCAGATCGAAGCCTGCAGCAAACGTCTGTTCCTTCGTCCAGCGCATGCCAAGACCGTCATAGGCTCCAGAACCGAAAATCTCAGTATTGGCAAAGTTGTCAATATTAGCAGGTACATCGACCAACACATAGCTGCGATCCTGGGATTTGTCGCCATCGCGTTCACCAGTCATACCCTGACCTGCACCTAAGATCTTTGCAACCGTATTACGCTGGTTGCTGTTAGGCTTGAAATTGATAAAGGCATTGTCGAAATAAGGCTTACTGAACCCTTCCTTAGGCGTTCCATCATCATTGGTATAAGCCTCAAAGTAACGATCCTTATAATCATAGTCACCGTAGCAGCCACCGAAGATGTTTTCTACACGACCTTGGATATACTCTGTATAGGCAGAAGCGAACAGCACATCAGGATCATCCTGCTTCTTGGGGTTGTGAACCTTAGGCAATGCTGCCGAACTGACGCGGCTCTTGAAGTTCTTCGGCTGAAGAATCTTTCCACCCAAGTCGTTACCACCATAGATATGGTCACGAATCCATGGGAATCCCAGGTCGTTGTCGTTGCTGCTGTTCAAACCCACGTAGGTCTCGGTATGTCCGATGATGTCGGCATTACAACTACCTGCAAAGGAGTTGAATATACGACCGTTACCCAGATTGATGCGGGTGTCGCCAACTATCAGTCCCTCGAAGGCGCCACCATAGATGAATTCTGCCTCAGCCATATCATCATTGTCGACAACGCCATCCTTGTTGTCTGTGTCACCTCTATAAGTACCGGGGCTGTTTCCGTTCAAGTTGATACAAGTGCTGTACTTCGGATTATAGGTGTATTCAAGTTGCTTGGTTGTCTCGTTATATCCGTCAGCCTTACCGATAGAGCCCTTTTCGCCACCACCAAAAATCTGGAAGGTGTAACCCTTGTTCAGGTTGATAGTCACACCACCCCATATCTCTGAGTCGCCACCATAGCCACCACCAAACACGTTCAGGGCTTTACCAAGCACGTCCATACCCTGTTTGTCAAGAAGAACACCCGACTTACGGTCAAGAATCTTAAAGTTGTCATGGCCATAGAGCTTGGCCTCACCTTCTTCCTCTTCTATCTGGTCGAAGATGGCTTTCTCTCCTTTTCGGTCTACCAATGTAGCATTCAGATTGATGACCACATTACCATTGATATGACCACTGCTATAGCAACCACCATAGATGTTACCTCCCTTGAAACGACGATCAAGGTCTGTTGCTTTATCAAATACCTTGGCTTCGATAACAGGGTCGACTTCCTGGCCTGTAGAAGCACTGATGGTATTCCATTCCAGTTCAGGCTGACCGGTAACAGGACTGATATATCTCAGCTTCTCTCCTTGATCATTAGTAGTGGTCCTCCAGCGCATGGGGCGGATCTTCAGACCATTGAAGTTCAGGATAAGCTTATTGCCATTGGTATCGGGATCGCCCAACAAACCTCCAAGATATTCGGGATTGTAGGCAGACTTATAAATATTAGCCTCGTTACTGCCGCCCACCACCTTATCATATACCACGACCTTATCGTTGAAATTGACGGTAATGGCACCGTCACGCCTCAAACTGCCGACGTTTCCACCGCAATAAAACGATCCAAACAACGTTGAATAAGGTTCATAGACATCGTCGAAAACCACACGTGGCATGACGTCCATGGTCACTCCATCCATATACTTATCGAACTCCGTCTGTCCTTTAGCATCTTTCGTGTCACTGGCCAGATTCATCTGGCTGAAGTCATAATCCTTGCCATTCTCTGTGATTGTTCCGGCATATTGCTTCAGGATACTTTCCGACTTCATGTTCTCACCATTGTTGCCTAGGAATACCTTATCAGCAATGACGTAAGAGCCGATCTTCAACTCTGCCGCAGCATCCTTGTTAGGATCGTCATTATGCAGGGTAGCACTATTACCACCACAGTAGATAGCACCACCAATGATCGTGTTCGTTATCTTGCCTGTCGTCTCATTCTTTTTACCTATCACTCGGATAGACACAGACTCGGCATTAGGACGGAAAGCATTCAGCGCCTCTACGGAGGACTTTCCTGCCGGTACTGTATAATAGAAGTCTTGATATTTCTCCAACTTACCTAGCTCTGGGTTGTCCGTATAGGCATAAGAGCCATTACCACCACCATAGACATTTCCCTTGATACTGCTATGGATACCAACAGCATTACCGCCATAGACATTGCCTGAGATGTCGTTACCACCATAGACATTGTTGATTTCACCAGCATCGATAACCACACGAGCCGAATAGCCTGCAGGTATGGCAACACCCTCAATCGTCTCTGCAGGAATAGCATATTTCTTGGGGTTCACATCAGCCATACGGCATCCACCAAAGACATTCTCAATCTTCATGCCATCAGACTTGATAGGCAGGAAGATACCCTTCTCATAGGTCATTGCTCCCTGGTTGCCACCACTATACAAGTCACGTATAGTACCTTTCAGCAGGTTCCATTTCGGACGGATGGCCATCTCGGCCTTGTTGTTACCACCGAAGACACGGGCGAAGTTAAAAGCATAACTGCTAAGGTTACTTTGGTAGGTTGACATGCCCATTCTCTTGGCTAATGCAGCCAATTGTGCCTGACCTTCAGCAGTTGTCGGATTCTCGGGCCACACATTGGTCTGTGTCAGCAAAGGACTGCCGTTATCCAGACAGATAGTGGTATTTTCCTTCACCGTTGCATTGTTACCGCCACCATAGAGATGAGCGATACAGCCGCCCATAATCTCCAGATAAGTCTTGTTGATCTCGGGCTTGGTCTTAATATCTTTATATGAATCTAAAGTATAGTCGTAGTCGCCATTACCACCACCGAAGAGACTTCCAATCAAAAGGCTTTTACCGGCTGGTGTGGCAGAGGTACGGATAAAGACATTGAAGCTGTTGTCAATACTATTTTCTGTCCTATGAGACAGCTCTGGAACCGTTGATGACGTACCGATAGTACCTGCGATATCATTACCTCCATATACCGAGGTAATGATGATATTGTCCGAAGCATTTGCGCCATCGATGTTCACGAAAGCTGAGCCATTGACATCAGCCATACGGGCACCACCGAAGACAGCGTTGATATCACCCGAACGCACAGTGACAGAAGTGCTTCCATCGGTGACACCTGCATTACCTCCACCATACACATTGCCGCCAATGGTAATCTGAGCTTTCAGCCCCGAGACTACCATCGTAAGAAATAATATGATATATATCTTTCGCATCGTCTTATTCTATCTTTACATCCGGATTATCCAAATCAGCATCATGGAGCTGATAGATATAGGATGGTTCTATCGTCAACTTAAATGTATACTGCTGTCCACGCTGCAGCTTACTGCTCAAAGGCAGTTTGTTAGCAACCTCACTAGAGCGGACCAAGTGGTCTTTCTTATCATAGACATCGTAGGCAGTCACCAGTTCCAGGTCGTTATACAACTCAGGGACGTAGAAGCAGGTGGCCTTGATGACATCATCTGGGGTATTCAACACACCACCCTCGTCATAGAAGGGACAATCAGCTTTTCCATCGGCATAGGTATATTGGATGTCGGCATCGGTTAATGGAATTTCAGCATTCGTCAGAGCCTGACGGAAGGTCACAACAGCCTTCGCCAGCTTCTTGCTTCTGATTTGCAGCTTCGTCACCTTAATGGTGCGCAGGTCGCTATAGCCACGAGTGTTGCCAATAGACATCTGGAAGACCAGGCTGGCAAAGAGCTGGTCCAGATGGAGGCTGATGGTGTTTTTAGAACTCGAGTTGTCATAAGCGTAATTCCCTATCACAAAGGGATCCGTGGCAGTAGGTGGTGCCTCCTTCACACTGGTGATGACACAGAAATTGCTGCCTGTGGCAATGGGCAGATCAGTTAACGTCATCACAGCACCCGACCGCAGGCCATTCGTGGAATTCTGAAGTGGAGACAAAGACACCTTACACAAATCGCCAGGCATATAGCCATAGACATGATAAGATTTGGCATCGGCACTGACCAAGGGATCCCAACCTTTATCAGTCTTCACAAAGGAACCCTCATAGTAAGAGGTTCCCTTGTCGTCAGCAGCCATCAACACCTTGATATTCTCCATCTTGGCGTCGATAGTACCACCACGGGTGACAGCTTTCAACTGCAACGGCTGGGCAGACGGTGGTGTCGGCTCCACAATGACATTCTGTCCTGCCTCGTCCTTGGAGCAGGCTGTCAGCAACAAAGCAGTTGCTATCAGGAGCATTGCCAGTATCTTATTCTTCATACTTCGTACGTTTTCTTACCAATTATAAATATTGTGGTCCTGTGAACCGACATCATCTATAGGCGTAATATCGACCGTATTGATATCCAACTGGTCGGCCTGGAAGTATCCATAGATAATCCAGGTATGGTTGCGGTCGAAATCACCAGCCGTCGTCATTTCGAAACGGGCTTTACGCTGTGAGACGTCAGAGCCCACACGGTAATAGACATTACCTGTCAATTTCCGATTGGTGGCACGCAGGAAGACATTCTTCTCACTCAGCAGGCCAGCCTGGACACCCTTATCGATCTTATCGACAAAGGTGAGGATATTATCCTCATAGGCATACGACTGAGGATTGTCGTTCGTCTTGACCTCGCCCATATCCTTAAACAGCATGGTTTTCGATGCCTTGTAAGTGTCGTGGAACTTATTCTCGTCACTGAACAGGTATTCGTATTCTGGAATCAGGTTGCCATCCAGTTCGACACCATCGATATAAACAGCTCCCTTGTTTTCCAGCGACGAGAAGACGAAGCGAATCTTAGAGACGCGACGCTGCAATTTAGCCGTCTCGATCTTCAACACCGGGCTCTCGCCAGTCACCTGGATACTACGCATGACACCAGACATCGGCAAACCATAGGTCTTCACGACTTCAGCTGAAGCCGGACAGAAATAGTCAGGAGCGATATGGGTGGTCTCCAAACTACCTTCCGTGGGTGTTGCACGATGTGTTCTCTCTCCCTTCGCATCGCCACAGTTTTCTGTATAGACATTAGCCAACACATAGACATCGACATTGCTGCGCTTATAGCTTGGTGCCGAGGCAAATTCCTCGTCAATCTCCATACGGAACACCTCCTGATGAAGTGTACTGTTCAGGTTTGCCAACTGGGCTTCATCCAGCTCCAGATAACCAATACGCTCCTCTGTGCCTGTCTTATAAATCCATATCTGTAGCTTATGAATATTTGTTTCCTCAGAGGTGCCCTCAGCAGTCTCACCGGAACGGGTGACCACAGGATGGGCCGGTGCATAGACATAGATGCTCAGCGTAGGCTTGGCCTTGCCGTCGCCATCACTGCTGCTACATGCTGTCAACAACAGCATCAGCAGTGCGAGAAGCAACCAACTATGTCGTATTTGTTTATTCATTACACCTTATTATATTATATATACCTTATTATATATTAGTAGAACTCAATATTGACGGGAGTAGACAGCGTCCACTTCGGAGTGAGCTCGACGCCTATCTCCAGACGAGGGTTCATCAGGTTGGGCATCACATTGTAGGCATTCTCCAAGGTCTTAATAGTCGCACTGATGGTCGTATACTCGTCTTTCGTAAACGCCTGAGGACGTGTCTGACCATAACTGTCCTTCAAAGAAGGATTGATGACGCCAGCCAGATAGAACTTGGTGCCTTTATAGATGACACCACCATCCTTGCCATAGAAATCCTGTCCGCTATCATTACGGAACTCCAACAACAGGTTGATTTTCAGAGCCGCCGGACTCTGCAACAGCAACGTATAGACGGGGCTTTGAGTATGCAGCGGATCCATCGCCACACCTTCAGCCTCCACCTGATTGTCGTAGACGTAGAAGTCTTCATACTTAGAATTAGCATTGGGCATGAAGGAGAAGTCGACATCGCGCTGACCACTTACCACAACACCTGTCAATGGGAAGTAATGCTTTGTGTCGCTCTTCACGTCTATCGGATTATTCTTGGAGTCAGACAGAGCGGAAGCAACAGGATTCAGGACTACCTTCAGACAGGCTACACCATATTGCAGGGAGTCGACAACAGCGACAGCCTTGGTGTTCACATTCACACTGGCATCGCGATCATACTTATCTAAGATTTCTTTCCACGACTGAGCCTGCTTGTAATCTTCCAACTTGACACTGTCGTTCTTTGTAATCAGACGACTGTTGGCATAATAGAAGAGTTCGGCAGGATAGCAGAAACGGTCGATAGCATTAATGTCGGCAATAGACGTGCGCTGTGTCTGGGGCACAAATTCATCGCCCATCCAACGCAAGACGGCAGCACCATCGGGCAGTCCGATAGAGGCAGGATACTCTGTATCGATGTCGTCGGGGATATTATTTATATTCTCACGAATGGCCTTGCGCAGCTCTAACCGTTCTGCATCAACAAATTCAAACTTGTCGAGATAATCGATAACAGCCTGGGCATGTCCCTTGATGCAAGGATAGGAACCAGGCAACAAGCCTGTACCCTTTCCGATAAATTCCTGAAAAGCCGCCTTAAACACATCATCTTTCACTGTTTGCCAGGAGGTTGTCTCAGTACTCGTATTGGCAATCGTCGTCAGATAATCGGCAATGACCATTGCCTCATCAGGAATCTCTGATGCTGATGCATCATAGATAGCATCAGGAATGAAAGAAATGCTGCTGGGGCGCATGATCTCGTCGTGCTCGAAAATCAGCGAGCCATTCTCTGCCTTGCTGGCACCTTCAGCCTTGGGAGGCTTGGCATAGCACAGCACTGAGGCGGTACCCTTCATAAACGAGCAGCGGGGATAATAATAGACGTTGGTAAGGGGCTGATCCTCAATACCATTGATGATAAAGGCCTTGGGGTCGTCGTTGTACTCCACCTGACGCTTGACAGCGAAGGGAACAATGGTGACAGCTCCCAATCCACGATTGTTGCCGTTGGTCTGGGTGACCTGCTGACTCATACGGGTGACACCCTGCTGTGGGACTGACACCCCTAACAGCAAGTCGGCCACAACAACGTCGTTCTCGTCGTAGTGGCTTGTCGCCTGGTCGTCAGCACAGCTGCACAAGAGTACCAGCAGACTCGTCAACAGTATATTTATCTTAATCTTCAATACTTAATGTTCTAAAGTTCTATATCATGTTCCGAAGAATCGTCCCAGTTCAGATTCACCGTCACTGCCACCGTCCGGTCGTCAGATTCAAAAGAGCCATTGGTGAATGCCTTGGCCTTGATGACCTTCAGCTGACCGGCACGCAAGGGCGTTTTCACATAAAGGACATTCTTTGTCACCGTACCGTCGGCTGTCGTCACATAGACATGCAGTTCCCAAAGGGCATTCTCAGCCTCTGGACTGATAAAAGGCTCCTCAGTCTCGATAACGGAACGGGTAGGAGGCGTCTCGGGTGATGGGAAGGTAACAGTACAGAAGGTCTGACTGCCCTCTACCGACAGAGCTTCCTGAGTAGCACGGATGACCGGTGGCTTCTCCTTATATAAATAGGTACTATCGGCAATAATGAATCCGGAGGCGAATCCTGTGGCATAAACCTTCATGTCGCGGATGCCACTGCCTATTGTGTCGACCACTAAGGTCGTGGCACAGTTAGCCATATAGAGGTGGACGTCGAAGCTCTGGTCGACATTATCCAACACCACCATCGGCAGACGGGCTGTGAAGAGTCCCGTGGTATGTGAACCGATGGTGTCGGCATCTATCTGCAACAACTGTGACTGATGACAGTATTCATCATTGGCCAGGCTGACAATGGGATTGTCGACAATATTGGCAGCAGCCAGATGCATATAGTGACGTTTAGGCAGGTCGAGCGTATAGCTGGCCTGATTGGCATCCATCACATGCTGGTCGTGCTGAAGGCGGACAGAGTCGCCCTGGGTGTCGTAGAACGAGAGGTCGACATCATGTGCAAAATCGGAGAAGATAGTGGAGAAATAGGTACGCAGAGCTTCAGCCACCTTGATGTCGGTCTGGGTGGTTAATGAAGTCTGCAACTCGGTCGTCATATTGGTAACCAGACGCAACTCGTAGTCGAGCTTCAATGTGTCTTCCTGAACTGGAGGCACAGGTGGTGTTGGAGGCACATCGACGCAATCGCTACGGTCGTCGTCGATGGTCGAGCAGCCCACAGGCAGCAGCACCATCAGCAACAACAGAACGTCTCCGAATATTTTCTTCATCCGTTTCATATCGGTTCGTAATTATTTACCTAACTCCACTTCATACTGCAAGCCGTCCTTCCATTCCAGATCAACTGTCATACCCAGTGAGATATTAGAAGAACGCAAGTCGGGAACGGTGAGGTAAGCCTTCTGCAAGGAGGTTTCACCAAGAGCGAACTTAGCTACCGTCTTAAAGCCCTGCATGAAGACACGGCGCTCCTTGATGGTATTACCATTGGCATCGAATGGAGGCAGGGCACGGCCGGTAGGCCAAGTGATACCTTCCGACAGGTCGGTTTCGCTCAGATCCGTCATCTCACCATTCTTCAGAGCCTTATTAGGATCGAGCTTACCAATCAGGTAGAAGTATCCGCCATCACGAATCAGGTTGTCGGAACCCCAGAAGTCGCGACCAGAACAGTTGCGGAACTCCAAGGCGATATATACATCTTCCTGTTTCTGACCTGTCAAAGCAGGGTTCCAGTTGTCCCATACCATTGTATAGTTGGGGACGGAGGTTGTTCCTGCAGCATTGTAACCTGGAATATAGGCACCATATTTACCTACATTCTCGCCAGAACCTTTCACAATGTCGTTATCGTAAATCATATAGTTACGTTCACCCTTGGTGCAGATAAAGTTCCAGCCTACCTGATAAGGTTGTCCACCAATAACGATACCCGTCAATTCAAACTTATGGTTACCCTCTATATCAAACTCTCCGACCAGTATCTCGTTGGCTGGTTCGCCATGCAGTCCCTCGTTGTTGTCCTTCAGTCGGGAACTCTTATAGTAGACACGAGTATCGAGCAATGCTGTGGCATAGCTGATATTATTCTTCATAGCCACACTACGAGTAGTTGGCTTCACATATTCTGCATCCCAGCTGGCATCCCAACTCTTGTTCTCATTCCATGATTGAACATTTTGAGGGAAGTCGATCGGTGCATACGTCTTGTCACTGGTACGAATAGGTGAATTACCATAATACAAAAGCTCGATAGGCCATGAGTATTTCAAAGGCGACACATCGGTCATGCCCATACCATAGGCAGCCATCGTCTCGTTATACACAAACTTCTTATAGCCATCAGTGTCGTCCTTCACAGAAAGCTGGGTGGCACCTGGCGGCATATTGACGTGATAACACATCGGAAACTCGTTCAGATCGTCAGCATCCGTATCATCCTTGAGCAAGCTATAGATTGTCTCGGCATCAGCAGACTCGTACATCTTGAGCTGTGCCACCAACTCTTTCGGAGACTTGAGCTTACAATTTTCCACAACACCAGTCTTGGCATCGATATCAGCAGAGAAATAGGTAGCACAACGGGTATAGAGACGCTGAGACATAGCCTGAGCAACAGCTTCCTGCAAATTAGTAGGTGAGGCTGTCAGCACCTGGTTTGTCACCGTCCAGAGGTCTTGTATCATACGGCAGACAGCATCTGCTGAACCTGCACGGATTTCTCCACTCTTCATCGTCGTGAAGGCATTATAGGCATTACCCAGAATTTCCTCCAATGGTGACAATTGATAAGAAGCTGACAAATGCTCAGTAGCGGCACCAGGGTTTAAACCCTTCGCTCCAAGTTCTTTCCAAGCCAAAGTAGTCAGGTTAAATGTATAGGTATCCAGATTAGTAATCAACTTCTTGTTAGAGGCTGTATAGTTACCCACATGGGTACCATCATTCATCTCAATAGAGACATCCTCTGTTCCCTCGCCTACGTCAGCAATATTACTATTATCCTTTGTCAGGATGACTGTGTTTTGACCTATTTTACAAGAAGGACCTTGCAAATCGTAGTTGGCCACATCGGTTGGCCACCAGATACGTGCTCTGCGGTCTTGAACAGGAACTCCTTCATAACGGTGAATCTCCAAACCATTCTTTGCGACACGTGTCATCACACTGGAAATGATTCGTCTCACTTGTGTCCAGCGCTTATACTCATCTGTCTCTTCACCAGTGGCTTCACCATTTTCGTCGAGCACATACTGTGAAACACGAGGTACCAGCATGAACTTGGTATTGTCTAAGCTGTTATCTTCAGCTACAACCGCCCTGATATAGCCTTGCTGCATATGCGATTTCTTAGGATCTGCCTGGTCACCATCCTTTGGTGCCCGACCATAGAACATCAGTGAGTTAGTACCATTAGGCAGGGAAAGTTCAATCACACGAGTTGAATTGTCCTTGCTCAGCTCATTAGTACCTACAATATTAGAAAGATTAAACTTTCTCATGGCTCTTATCGGACTAGCAACATGCTTTCCATTGGTGGAATTACCATTGGCATCCTCCAAATGGTAGGCTAATATATTTGCCGCATAGATACCACGGAAATTTTCTCCACCAGCCTGAACGGTCTGAGAAGACATACGGGTCTGACCGTTGGCATTGTCAGTACCCATTCCCACATTAAACACAAACTGGACTGGTACATAGCTCGACCCTGGGGTGGGATCCTGATTCAGTCCTTCCGAATCCTTATCCGAACAAGCCGTAAACATCAAGCCGCCTATCAGTGCTATCGCACTCAACAAGGTGTTGAACAGGAATTTCTTCATTGTTATTCTATTTTAAAAATTTTACGTTCTATATTTTGTTCACTGAAAATCATAGTATACTCGGACATAGCCGGCATTACGATGGTCGCCGAATACCTGACGGAGGTAACGCCAGGTGCGTCCTTCATTCATAGCTCTCAGACGCTGCTCACGACGGGTAGCATTGCGCTCCTTGTCGATGATGTTGAGCACTTTCTGCAAATCAGCCTTGGTAGGTTTGGCAACAGGCACCCACTTGGTCTTAGCCTTGCCATTCATCAGGTCTTCTACGAAGTCGCGGAAGTCGGGCCATGCCTCACCAGCGCTAACCACTTCGAACAGATCGTCGGATACGTTCAGCTTCTCCTTAACATAAGCCTTGAGGGCATTGGCACGGCGCAGAGCCAGGCGTTCGTTACCCCACTGACCACCTTCGATAGAGGCGAAACCGACAATCTGTATCTTCTTCACGACACAAGCTGTATCGCTCTGGAGTTCACGAGTGACATCGATGATGCGACGTAAGGTCGGTCCGTTGTCACGGAAGTCTTCACGAACCACATATTTAGCCACTGGATAGTAGACATACAGCACATTACCCTCACGACGATAGCTGCGCTTCGGGTCGAACGGCTGGTAGTCGGAGATATGAGCGATGACAGGATTATCCTCAGCCAACTGACGGACATGAGCAGTCTTGTCAGGAACAGGCACCACCACTGGTTCCTCGATCTTTTCCTGAACATGCTGAGTGTAAGCTGAAGTGTCAGCAGGTATAACCATCGGAATCTCCGGTTCCACAGGACGGGCCACAGGACGTGGACGACCTGGAATGTTATAAACGATATTCAGCGCAGCCTGGGGAAGTACCAACCACTTCTTGCCATCACGCAGCTTCTGACCACAGTGTCCGCACTGATAAACATCGTATTTGGTATAGCCAACAACACCACCAATCAGCGCCTCGATATTCCAGTGACGACCCAATGGCCAAGAGTAGCCATAAAAAACACCAAGACCGCCAAAGTCTCCCTGGCGGCGCAATTCGTGGTCGAATTTGTAGAGGTTGAACGGCATCTTGACACCCGATGTGTTGTAGTGAACATAAACGGGGTTGATACCGAAGAAGTGATGAACATTCACCGAATCGGTCCAATACCGCAAGTCGGGCGACACCAACAAGTGTTTCCACTTTTTGGAAGTGTCGTCGCTTGTGGGCCAAGGACGATAACCGGCTGTCACACCCAACGACCAATGAGGCGACAACCTGACACCCAGTCGGAGATTGGGTGTCAGTGTTGCATCGTACAACAAGTTATTGCTAATTGTTACTTGTTGAGCAACGGTTTTCTGGCTGAAGAGAAGCAGCAAGAAAACACTGGATATGTATTGCGTAAACCTTCTCATACCTTATTTAATGGTTTTACGTTGCAAATTTATGGATTTTTTTCCTAAGAAACAAACAATTTAACACTTTTTTTACCGCGAAAGGACATTTCTTGACTAAAAAGTTTGAGATATGGTTATTTTTTTATATTTTTGTAACCAAATTCGTATATTAATGCAAACTTCAAACAAAATTATGGACAACAAAAAACTCATCCTGAATGCGAACCCCATCGTAGATGCATTGCAGAAACCTGCAGCAGATTTTACAAAAGCTGACATCATCAGCTACATTGTAGATCATGAAATCCGCATGGTAAACTTCATGTATCCTGGTGGAGACGGAAAACTGAAAACTCTTAACTTTGTCATTAACGATTTAAATTATCTTGACACCATATTGACTTGTGGTGAACGAGTAGACGGATCGAGTCTCTTCTCATTTATCCAGGCTGGTTCGAGCGACCTCTATGTGCTGCCTCGTTTCCGCACCGCTTTCATCGACCCCTTTGCTGAGATTCCAACAGTCTCACTGCTCTGTTCGTTCTTCGACAAGGACGGCAACCCGCTGGAGTCGTCGCCAGAACACACACTCCATAAGGCAGCAATGGCCTTTACAGAAGTGACGGGCATGGAATTCCAGGCAATGGGCGAGCTGGAATATTACGTCATCTCCGACGATGAGGGTGTCTTCCCAGCCCAAGACCAGAAGGGTTATCACGAGTCGGCCCCCTATGCCAAAGCCAATGAGTTCAGAACCCGTTGTATGCAGTATATCGCCCAAGCTGGCGGACAGATTAAATACGGGCACTCTGAGGTGGGTAACTTTTGTCTCGAAGGCAAGAACTACGAGCAGAACGAGATTGAGTTCCTTCCTGTACCCGTAGAACAGGCTGCCGACCAGTTGATGCTGGCCAAGTGGATTATCAGAAACCTCGGTTATCAGCTAGGTTACGACGTCACCTTCGCCCCCAAGATCACAACGGGCAAGGCTGGTTCTGGTCTGCATATCCACATGAGAATGGTGAAAGACGGCAAGAATCAGATGTTGCAAAACGGTGTACTCTCAGAGAGTGCCCGCAAGATGATTGCTGGCATGATGGATTTGGCACCGTCTATTACAGCTTTTGGCAACAAGAATCCTACCAGCTACTTCCGTCTGGTACCCCATCAGGAGGCTCCCACCAATGTATGCTGGGGTGACAGAAACCGCAGCGTGCTGGTTCGCGTACCTTTAGGTTGGGCAGCAGATGTCGATATGTGTCATGCAGCCAATCCGTTAGAGCCAAAAACCAACTACGATACAAGTATTAAACAGACGGTAGAGATGCGTTCGCCTGATGGCAGTGCCGACCTCTATCAGTTATTGGCTGGTCTCTGCGTAGCCTGTCGTCACGGTTTCGAGATGGCAGACGCCTTGGAGGTGGCTGAGAAGACCTACGTCAACGTCAATATCCATGCTGCTGAGAATGCAGACAGACTGGCCACCCTGGCTCAGCTGCCCGATTCCTGCACGGCCTCAGCAGCCTGTCTGGAGCGTCAGCGCAAGGTGTTTGAGGAGCATAACGTCTTCTCACCAGCTATGATTGACGGCATCATTGCCCAGCTGCGCAGCTTCGACGATGCCACACTCCGTAAAAACATCGAAAACTATCCAGAAGAAATACAAAAACTGGTCACACAGTACTTCCATTGCGGATAAAACACAGAAAAATGGGCTGACCTCTTGGTCAGCTCACTTTTTATTCGTAATTTTGCAGCCAAATTGAAAAAATCATTAGACAATGGGAGAAAAAAAGTTTAAGAGAACGACCGTAACGTCTGCACTGCCCTATGCCAATGGCGGTGTACACATCGGTCATCTGGCTGGTGTTTATGTTCCAGCTGACATCTATGTGCGCTATCTGCGTTTGAAGAAAGAAGAGGTATTGTTTATCGGAGGTTCTGACGAGCACGGTGTGCCCATCACTGTCAGAGCCCGCAAGGAGGGTATCACGCCTCAGGATGTGGTAGACCGCTATCATAAGATGATCAAGGACTCGTTCGAGGAGTTCGGCATCTCGTTCGATATCTATAGTCGTACCACCAGCGAAACACATCACAAGTTTGCCGCAGAGTGGTTTAAGAAGCTCTACGATGAGGGCAAGCTGGTGGAGGAGACCACAGAACAGCTGTACGACGAGGAAGCCAAGCAATTCCTGGCTGACCGTTATGTGACTGGTGAATGTCCTCACTGCCACAACGAGGGTGCCTATGGCGACCAGTGTGAGAAGTGCGGACGTGACCTGAGTCCTACGGAGCTCATCAATCCGAAGTCGACCATCAGTGGTTCTACACCCGTTCTGAAGTCGACCAAGAACTGGTATCTGCCCCTGAACGAATATCAGGAGTGGTTGAAGCAGTGGATTCTGGAAGACCACAAGGAGTGGCGCGCCAATGTCTATGGTCAGTGCAAGTCGTGGTTGGATATGGATCTGCAGCCCCGTGCTATGACCCGTGACCTCGACTGGGGTATTCCTGTACCTGTTGAGGGTGCTGAAGGAAAAGTGCTCTATGTCTGGTTCGATGCACCTATCGGCTATGTATCTAATACGGTAGAGCTGTGCCAGAAAGAGCCTGAGAAGTGGGGTTCATGGCAGAAGTGGTGGCAGGACGAAGACACCAGATTGGTCCATTTCATCGGAAAGGACAATATCGTGTTCCACTGCATCATCTTCCCCGTGATGATGAAGGCTCATGGCAAGTATATCATGCCTGACAACGTACCTTCCAACGAGTTCCTGAACTTGGAAAACGATAAGATCTCGACCTCTCGCAACTGGGCTGTCTGGTTGCATGAGTATCTGGTTGACATGCCTGGCAAGCAGGATGTACTGCGCTATGTGCTGACAGCCAATGCCCCTGAGACCAAGGACAACAACTTCACTTGGAAAGATTTCCAGGATCGCAACAACAACGAGTTGGTGGCTGTTTATGGCAACTTCGTGAATCGTGCCCTGCAGCTGACCAAGAAATACTGGAACGGTGTGGTTCCTGCCTGTGGCGAGCTGCTTGACGTTGACAAGCAGGCCCTTGAGGAATTCAAGGATGTGAAGCAGAAGGTAGAGGCCTTGCTCGACCAGTTTAAGTTCCGTGATGCCCAGTTCGAGGCTATGAATCTGGCTCGTATTGGCAACCGTTACATCACAGAATGCGAGCCTTGGAAGGAATGGAAAGCCTCCCCCGACCCCTCCGAAGGAGGGGAGTGGTTGCACGGTCCGAAACGTGTGGAGACCATTTTGAATATCTGCTTGCAGTTGACAGCCAACCTGGCTATTGCCTTCGAGCCCTTCCTGCCCTTCAGCAGCAAGAAGTTGCGTGAGATGCTGAATCTGGAATCATTCGAGTGGGAGCAGTTGGGTAGCACAGATCTCCTGAAGGCTGGTCACCAGCTGGGTGAGCCTGCTCTGCTGTTCGAGAAAATAGAGGATGAGACCATCCAGAAGCAGCTGGATAAGTTGGAGGCTACCAAGAAAGCCAACCAGGCTGCACAGTATAAGGCTGCTCCTATCAAAGATACTGTAAGTTTCGAGGAGTTCGAGAAGCTCGATATCCGTGTAGGTCTGGTGAAGGACTGCCAGAAAGTGAAGAAGTCGAAGAAGCTGTTGCAGTTCACCGTCGACGATGGCTCTGGTACGGACCGTACCATCTGCTCTGGTATTGCTGCTTTCTATGAGAACCCTGAGGAACTCATTGGCAAGCGCATTCTCTTCGTAGCCAACTTTGCACCTCGCAACATGATGGGTATCGAGAGTCAGGGTATGATTCTCTCTGCTGTCGACTTCGACGAGAGTCTCAGTGTGGTAACAACAACGAAAGACGTCAAACCAGGCAGTCAGGTAGGATAATGCAGGCGATTATATTGGCAGCGGGCATGGGGCGCCGTTTGGGCGACTACACGAAGAACAATACGAAATGTATGGTTCCCGTGAATGGTGTGAAACTCATTGACCGACTATTAGGTCAGTTGGCCAAGCAGCAGTTGAAGCGTGTCATCATCGTGGTAGGCTATAAGGGTAAGGAGCTGCGGGAATACTTAGAATCGCAATATGGCCAACAGCTAACAGCTAGTTGCCAATTGCTCTTCGCAGAGAATCCTGTCTACGACAAGACCAATAACATCTACTCGCTGGCTCTTGTCAAGGACCAACTACAGGAAGACGACACGCTGCTCATTGAGAGCGACCTCATCTTCAGCGACAAGATGATTCCCATGATTGTCGACAACCCCTATCCCAACCTTGCCCTTGTTGCTAAATATGAGACATGGATGGATGGCACGATGGTGCGTCTGGACGACGAGCAGAACATCGTGAACTTCATTTCGAAGGATGCCTTCGACTACAATGATGTCGACGCCTACTATAAGACGGTTAATATCTATAAGCTGAGTCAGCAGTTCTCGCAGCAGAAGTATGTGCCCTTCCTCGATGCTTATACCAAGGCGGTGGGCAATAATGAATACTACGAGAACGTGCTGCGCATCATCTCGATGCTTAACAACCACGAGATGAAGGCCCTGCCCATAGGTACGGAGAAGTGGTACGAGATAGACGACAAACAGGATCTGGACATCGCTGAAGCCCTGTTTGCTGACGAGAAGGACGTGCTGCGCAAATACTACGGACGCTATGGTGGCTTCTGGCGATTCCCCCAGATGCTCGACTTCTGCTATCTGGTGAATCCTTACTTCCCCAGTCGCAGGATGAAGGATGAGTTGCGTGCCAACTTCGACACGTTGCTGACGGAGTATCCATCGGGTATGAAGGTCAACACGCTCATTGCCAGCAAGAGTTTTGGAGTCAGCGAGCCATATATCGTACCAGGTAATGGTGCTGCAGAACTGATAAAGAGCCTCCCCCAACCCCTCCAAAGGAGGGGAGAACTGATTGGAATCATCCGTCCAACGTTCGAAGAGTATCCCAACCGATTTGACAAGGACAGTCAGGTGACCTTTGTGCCTCAGAACGAGGACTATCGCTACAGTGCTGACGACCTGATGGCGTTCTTTGGCGACAAGAATATCCACCTGCTGTTGGTCATCAACCCTGACAACCCCTCTGGCAACTTCATTCCCAAGGCAGACATCCTTCGTCTGGCCCAATGGTGCGAGGAACGCCAGATCCGACTGGTGGTCGATGAAAGTTTCGTCGATTTCAGCGAGGATTACGCCAGCAATTCGCTGCTGAGCGACGAGATACTGGAAAGCTATCCTCACATGGCTGTGATGAAGAGTATCTCGAAGAGTTATGGTGTGCCTGGCCTTCGTCTGGGTATCCTTGCCTCAGCTGACAAGGAGCTCATCGCACGTATTAAGAAAGAGGTGAGCATCTGGAACCTCAACTCGTTTGCTGAGTTCTTCATGCAGATATACAACAAACACGAAAAAGACTACCAGCGAGCCTGTGCCAAATTTGTGGCTGAGCGTGCTGACTTCGAACGCCAGTTGCGCCAGGTTCCTTTCTTCCGTGTGATGTCTTCACAGGCCAACTACTTCCTCTGCGAGGTATTGCCTCCCTATACAGCCAGCGAGATTGTCATCTACATGCTCAAGCAGCATAACATCCTGACTCGTGACTGTAGCGGAAAGACGGGCTTGGACCCCAATAAGCAATATATGCGCATTGCTGTTCGTGACCATCAGGACAATACAAGGCTGGTGGAAGGGCTGAAAAAATTAAAAATTAAAAATTAAGAGTTAAGAATTAAGAAAAATGGTTTCAGTCATCCAACAGTCGCAAATAGAACAACTGCACATCGACCCTGCAGAATGCATAGAATGGGTAAAAGCAGGATTCTTGGCCAAGGACAATACACAAATGCCTGCCAAACTCAGCGTACATCCACAGGGGGAGGACTTCATGACCACTATGCCGTGTCTGCTGCCCGAACACAATGGAAAAAAATATTTCGGCATTAAACTGGTAAGTCGCATAGAAGGCCAGACACCTACCCTGAAAAGTGACATAACGCTATACGATGCGGAAACGGGGCAGTTGTTGGCAGTGATTGATGGTGACTGGATTACTGCTATGCGTACAGGAGCTGTCGCAGCCTTGGCAGCAAGAACCTTTCAACGCGAGGGTACTGATACCTACTCCATGATAGGCTTGGGAAATATTGCCAGAGCTGTGGCCTTATGCCTCATAGAAGACAACAGAAACAGAGATATCAATATCCGGCTCATGCGTTATAAAGACCAAGCAGAGCATTTCATTGAGCGTTTCAAGGCTTATAATAATGTCTCGTTTGAGATTATTGATGATAAGAATGCTTTTGTAGCAGAGGCTGATGTATTGATCTCTTGTGTGACCGTTGCCACAGAGTTATTGTTTCCTGACGACACACTATTCAAGAAAGGCATCACGGTGATTCCCGTTCACGTTCGTGGATTCCAAAACTGCGACCTGTTCTTCGACAAGGTTTTTGGTGACGATACAGGGCAGATAGAAAAATTCAAGTACTTTAATCAATTCCACGAATACGACGAGATTCACCACGTATTGCAAGGCAAGAATCCTGGCCGTACCAACAACGATGAGCGTATCTTAAGCTACAACTACGGCATTGCCCTTCACGACATTGTTTTCGCTTCACGTATTTATGAGAAAGCGAAAGCTGGTGCCATCAGCTTTGAATACACCAAACAGGACAAGAAAATCTGGGTTTAATCTAGCCAGTAAGCCTCGAAATGATGGGTGACGCGTTGCTCCACAGGAGGCAGTGTCATATAGTCGCCATAGGTCCGTTCGAGATAGTCCTTATAGCCCACCATCGTCTTATACATTTTCCCTTCAAATTCGATATCCACATCTGATGCGATATCCTCAGCAGGGAAACAGCCTTTGATTTTAGGACCAGCCTCCGTCATATTGCAGACGGTATTCGTTGGCGTCTCCAGCACGATGAGTTTCCTAATCATCTTATTGACGAAGGAGACAGGGAAAGGCAACGACTTATAGCACCAATAAGCCAGTGTGGAATAGAGCGGATTGAAATCAGATATCTTACAACGACGAATCTTATAAAGGAGTTTCTTCAATTTAAACGCACGCACGCGTTCCTTATTATTATCACTGACATAATCGACAGGGAAGATGTCCATATAGACATTGATCTCATAACCCTTAACCTCATCCTCCACCATACGGGTTCGCAAGTCAACAACCTTGGCATACGTATAATAATAATGTGGTTCACGCTGCGGATCAATGGCCTTATACACCCCAGACGCATCATGATAGGTCTGCAGAAACTGCTCGTAGTCCTGACGAGGCATATAAATGTCGATATCATCGTCCCAAGGAATGTAGCCCTTATGACGGACAGCACCTATCAGCGTGCCACTCGACAGGAAGTAACGCAAGCCATGCGACACGCAAAACTGATGTACTGCATCCAGTATTCCAAGCTGAATCTGGCGCAGTTCCTGAATATCTTCTATCTTCTTCATATGATTATGTACGTCCAAACAGCCACTTCTTAAGGAACGGGCTGATACGCAGAATGTTAGAGGTGATGATGCTAAAGCCGATGACCAGCAGTGCCAGGAAGAAAGACAGCGAGGTGTCTAACACGAAATTATGGCGATACTGGTCGAAGAACGAGCCAATGGTTGGCAGATTGGGCATGAACAGATAGTGTATCAGATAGATATCCAACGTTCTGCGACCAATATACTGGAAGCTGCGTCCAACCACTGTAAACTTGGTAAAGTACTGGTGGTAATGGCGGAAATACATAAACGTGATGGTCAGCAGTGCAAAACGTGCCAACGTCAATGGGATGACAGCCCACGTCATTCGTAACGTATGCCACTTAAGCGAATCGAGGGCAGCAAAGATCACCACGATGATCAGCAAGGGATAGAACCATCGGCTGTCCATCACCTTCTGCGCACCATTCCAGTAGCGATGCACAATATTTCCATAGATAAAGAAGGGGAAATACAGGAATAGCTGGCTGATACTCGAGGTATCCATAAATTCATTGGGAGCGCCACGCCATCCAAAGGCCCATGCGAAATACTTGGGTTGGTAACAGGTTTCATAAAAGCCCAGCGATATAAAGAACAGCAGGGTGATGGGTATCCACGATTTCCACTTCAGCTTGCTCTCCACATAGCTGAACAGATAATAGATGATAAACATGTAGAGCAGCACGATGGTAAACCAATAGCCACCCTTCAGAGGTCGTCCTATCCACTCCACGACAGTAGCGCCAAAGTCTTTGCCCAGAATGGCAGCACCAAAAAGGAAGAAGACAATGGTAGGAATGGTCTGCACACGGAATTTCTTAGCCAACAGCGTTCCCAGGTTCTTCAGGTCCCACACCTGCGAAGCCTTATAGGCCAGGAAGCCACTGACAAAGAAGAACAGAGGCATGCGGAACATGATGAGGAACTGCATGGACGACGACATCTTTGGTGCCATACCGAATCCCATGCCTGCCACGTGGTTGGCAACAACCAGTATCATGGTGAAGCCACGCAGGGCATCGAGCCACTCCAAACGAGGCTTCTTGACTTTTACTATTTCACTCATGGCTGCAAATTTACGCATAATATTTTGATTTTCAAATAAAAAGTAGTATTTTTGCACGTTGGAATGGATAATTTAAAGGAGAAAACAGCCAAGGGACTCTTCTGGGGAGCGATGAACAATGGCAGCACACAAGTGCTGAACCTCTTGATAGGCATCTTCCTCGGACGACTGCTGACGCCTGCCGAATATGGTATTGTGGGGGTGCTCACCATCTTCACTGCTGTGGCAGGCTGTCTTCAGGCCAGTGGCTTTACGCAGGGACTCATCAACCTGAAGTCGCCCACAGCCAGAGACTACAACTCCGTCTTCTGGTTTAACATCTCTGCCAGCATCATCCTTTACACCATTCTCTTCTTCTGCGCCCCACTCATTGCCCGATATTTCAAACAGCCCTGTCTGGTCGAAGTGTCACGAGTGGTATTCCTCGTGCTGCCCATCTCAGCCCTGGGCATCGTCTATCATGCCTATCTGGTCAAGAACATGATGAACAAGGAGATAGCCATCCTTGCCTTCTGGGCCCTGTCCATCTCTGGCATCACGGGTATCGTCCTGGCTTTCAACGACTTCAGCTATTGGAGCCTGGTATGCCAACAGCTTATTTACATTATTGTCCTCAACATTGGACGTTACTACTATGTCAAGTGGCGCCCCTCTTTCCATATCGATTTCGGTCCTGTCCGACAGATGTTCAACTTCTGCGTCAAGCTGTTGGTCACCAATGTCATCAACACCCTGAACCAGCACCTGTTGACCTTTATCTTTGGTCGTATGTTCCCGATTCATACCGTTGGTAACTATTCGCAAGCCAACAAGTGGAACAATATGGCGCATTCCACCATATCAAATACGATCGGACAAATCACCCAGACAGTGTTCGTCTCTGTCTCCGACGAGCAGGACCGTGAGTTGCATGTCTTCAGAAAACTCCTGCGATTCACAGCCTTCCTCTCCTTCCCTGCCATGTTCGGACTGGCCCTTGTAGCCCATGAGTTTATCCTTTGCACGATAGGTCCTAAGTGGATCAACTGTGTACTGCTCCTGCAGATACTGTGTATTGGTGGTGCTTTCTTCCCCCTGCATGTCCTCTATCAGAATCTGATTATCGCACGAGGCAAGTCAAACCTTTACATGTGGTGTACCATCAGCCAGATTGTAGTCCAGTTGCTGGCCATCTTACTGCTTCATAAGAAGGGCATCACGACCATTGTCTGTGCCTATTCCCTCCTGAACGTCATCTGGCTGTTTGTATGGCAGGCCATTGCTGGCAGAATGATCGGGCTGCGACTCCTTGACATGCTGAAAGATGTGGTGCCCTTCATGCTCATTGCCCTGCTGGTCATGGTGGCCACCTACTTCCTCACAGCATCGTTCGATGCTTTGTTGCTGGCGATGATCTCAAGAGTTGTGATTGCAGCCTTGCTCTATGCGCTCCTGATGAAACTGTCGCATGCCAAGGTGATGGAAGAGTGTATTAATTTCGTCAGAAAGAAATATTAATAAGGTACGCGAAGCCAACGCTTATACAACCATTTGATGGTCAGATAGGAGAACCTCAACAGACGAAGCGTTGAGGGATGAGCTGTCAGCAGGTGAAGAAGGCTGAACAGCCCTGATGGTTTGTAATGACATTTCCTGCTTATCTCGTCTACCGTAAGCCCTACTTTCATCGCGTCGTAATAGGTATTCAGCATACCTGTCTCCATCGCAAAACGGAATGTCTGCTTTGTGTCATGCGCTTGAAAGAAAGAGACGACTAGTTGGTTGGCTTTCAAGAAGGACTCCACATGGCGTGGCGATATCTGGTCGGAAAAGCTGCCTGCAGAGAATATCTGATAGTGGTAGACGGGCTCCGACACGGTATCCACCGTCTTGGCACAGAAGAACAATCGTGGTGTCACAGCATAGTCTTCTGCCTGATTGACACCTTCTTCCGGACTGATGCCGTTCTCTGTAAATAATGTTCGCCTGACGAGTCTGCCACATAGGTTATGAGGCACTGTATGGTGTATCAAGAGCATTTTCAATACCGTTTCCTGATTCTCTGTGGGAAGTTGGAGCGTTTCATATTGGTCATCACCACGATAGATACGAATACAGCCTGTCACGATATCCGCATCCGTTTCCTTCTGCTTGGCTACCAGTCGTTCTACAGCATCTGGCGACAGGAAGTCATCGCTGTCGACATTCAGCACAAAGTCTCCTGTGGCAGCATTCAGAGCTGTCTTTCGTGCTGCGCCCAGTCCTGAGTTCTTGTCATGGCGCACCAGCTTTGTTTGAGCTCTTTTGTCAGGATATTTCGCAATCACCGCTTCCAACAGCTGCATGCTGTTGTCTGGCGTGCAGTCGTCGACAAAGACATACTCCACATCCTGGTAGGTCTGCTCAAACAGCGATACAGCACATTTCTCTATGTACTTTTCTACGCCATAAACGGGAACCAATATCGACACTTTCATCTTCAGAGCGGAATATGTTTAAACTTGTCGTTGAGGAATCTCGCCACCTTGGCGATGACTCTCACCAGAGGAAACAGACTATGGAAGTGGGACAGCACGATGAAGTCGTCGAGCATGGCGTTATGGAGGCGTGCCAGCTTCTGATAGTCGTCCCTATAGAACGGTTCCACCACCTCAGCTATCATACGCTGCTTTTCCGTCAACGTGTCGCGCCATCGCTGTTTGCTGATGCCACCACCCTCGCAGACAGCCAGGATTTCTGGAATACACGAGAGTGTTATTTTGTCTTTGGCCAACGGTTCGACCACCGACTTGAAGTCGGCTGTCAATTTGTACGACTCGTCGAAACCGTATTTCTGCAACACTTCCCTGCGATAATAGACAGCCTGATGGTTGATGCCCATCGACAGGACATCATAGAGCGTCATCTTGTCTTTCACCATTCTCACCTCGCCACCATAGCTCTCGCCACCTAATATAATGGCGCCATCGTAGGCGTCGACCAGCGACAGCACTTTCTCGTTGGCAAAACAATCGCCAGCATTCATAAAGACCACATAATCGCCCGTCACCAGCCTTACACCTTTGTTCATGGCATTATAGATGCCAGTATCCTTCTCTGACACAGAGGTGGTGATGATATCCTGATAGTTGGCTATCACATCCAAAGAACCGTCCTGACTTCCTCCGTCGATGACGACCACTTCCTTTTGGGCATAGGCCAGACGACGGATGCTCTGGAGCGTTCGTTCCAGTCCGCTGGCATTGTTATAGGTGACAACAATGATTGAATAGGTTCGCTTGTTCGTCTCCATCACTGATAGTTTTTCTCCACGTCACTGATAATCTGGTCAGGCACCAGTCCCTTGATGCTCTCCCCTGCCCTCACCCGCTGTCGGATCTCCGTGCTCGACACAGGCAACAAGGGGACATCGACAGTACCCTGATACTGATCGCGAGGATAGACGATGACGTCGTATTGCCTCAGGATATCCTTCCAATGGCGCCACCGTTCAAAGTGTGCCCAGTTGTCACCACCTATTAATAAATAGAAGCGACAGTCAGGATAGTCCTTAGACAGATGCTGCAGCGTATTCCAAGTATAGCTAGGCTTGGGCAAGTGAAACTCGTAGTCGCAGGCTTTCACTCCCTCAACACCCTCCAGCGCCTTTTGAGCCATCTCAAGACGTAAGCCATCATCCAGCAAATCTGCCTGCTGTTTCAAGGGATTCTGTGGCGATACCATCAGCCATACTTCATCCAGTCCGCACTGCTTTAAAACAGCTTGTGCTATGGCTACATGACCATAGTGTATGGGGTTAAACGATCCACCAAAGAGTCCCACATTTTTCATCCCAAGAAGTCTTTTACTACATGTAATGTCTCTTGCTTGGCTGTCTCCAGGTCGTCGTTCACGATGACACGATCAAACTGCGATGCAAACGTCAACTCATACTCAGCCTTGGCCAAACGCTGTTCGATGGCCTCAGGGGTATCTGTACCACGTCCTACCAGCCGACGACGCAGTTCCTCCACTGAAGGAGGCTGAATGAAGAGGCTCAAGGCCTCATCGCCATAGTATTTCTTGATATTCACGCCACCCTTCACATCCACATCAAACACCACGTTCTGGCCCACCTCGCGCTGGTTCTCCACCTGTTGTTTCAGCGTACCATAGAAACGATTTTCATACACCTCTTCATACTCCAGAAACTCATCGTTCTGAATCTTAGCCTTAAACTCTTCAGGTGTCAGAAAAAAATACTCCACACCATTCTGCTCCGTACCACGAGGAGCTCGTGACGTACAGCTGATCGAAAAATACAGCTTCAGTTCTGGATGTTCCTGCATCAGCCATTGCACTATGGTCGACTTTCCACTGCCACTAGGGGCAGAAACTATCAACATTTTTCCTTTCATATCCGTGTCATCCGTTTAATCTGTGGTCCAATCAAAGCGCATTCAGCACTTGTTCCTTGATCTGTTCCAGCTCATCTTTCATCTTCACCACGATATTCTGCATCTCAGCCTGGTTCGACTTCGATCCCGTGGTGTTGATTTCGCGACCCATTTCCTGAGCGATGAATCCCAGCTTCTTACCCTGTCCTGGCTGGTCAGCCATGGTCTCACGGAAGTACTTCAGGTGGTTGGCCAGACGCTGTTTCTCTTCGCTGATGTCCAACTTCTCGATATAGTATATCAGTTCCTGCTCCAGGCGGTTCTTGTCGTATTCAGCCTCAGGAATCTGCTTCAGTCCGTCAATGATACGGGCACGGATCTTCTCGACACGGGCCTTCTCATAGGGTTCGATGCTGGTCAGCAACTGTTCGATATTATCTATCTTCTCAGCAAACTTCTTCTCCAAAGCAGCACCCTCCTGCGTACGGAAGTCCACCAAATGCTGAACAGCCTCTCTGACACCCTGTCGAACCGTCTGCCATTCATCATCGTCCAGCACTTCCACCTCCGTCTTCGTCAGCACATCGGGCATACGAGTCAGCGTCAGCATCCAGTCGATACCCGTCAACTGGTGCTCCTTGGCAAAGCCTTCCAACTGGCGGTAGTAGCTGTCCATCAGGGCTGTATTCACAGGAGCAGCCTCCGTGGCAGCATCCTTTTCTATCCAGATAGCAAACTCCACCTTACCACGTTGCAACTTCTCGGCTATCATCTGCCTGATCTCCATCTCCTTCTCGCGATAGAGCGGTGCAATACGTGTGTTCAGGTCCAACTGCTTCGAGTTGAGCGACTTGATTTCTACATTAATTTTCTTTCCTTTGTAGGCCACCACTGTCTTTCCGTAGCCTGTCATCGATTGTATCATAGCTCGTGAATTTCTTAAATATGGTTGCAAAGGTACGAATAAAAATTGGGCCAACCAAATGGTGAAACCAATTTCTTACAAAGTGACAAAGTGACAAAGTGACAAGTGACAAAAGGACAAATAGAAAAACGCTTTTTCAGGGTGACTGGAATATATAAAAAAGAATTACTATAATTATATTAATATAATATTATATATAATATATATATTATATATAATATTAATATATTGTCACAGATGAATTTTGTACATTTTTAAAACACCATTTGTCACTTTGTCACTTGTCACTTTGTCACCAAAGTCTGTCACACTTTTAGGCCTTGTTTTGAATAAGTGCCTTGCGCTGAGCAGCAGAAAATGCTTACGAGACAGTGGATGGCTCTTGCTGAAGATTCTATGCCGCACGTCACGAAGGCTCGCTGACCACGAAGTTGGTGAGCTGTCTTTTTTCCTTATTTTCGTCATTTCTCCGTTGCTTTTTTGGTCATTTCGAAATAATATATTATCTTTGCACCTTAAAAAGAATAATGTACGAAGAATAAATGGCTTGTATACTACATATAGAGACGAGTACAAACGTCTGTTCGGTGGCTGTGAGCGAGGACGGACAATGCATTTTCGAACAGAAGGAAGAAGGCGATAAAGGGGCTGGAGCCGAGCGTCTGGGCACCATGGTGGACGAGGCGCTGAGCTTTACGGACAACCACGCCATTCCCTTTGATGCTGTCGCTGTGAGCTGTGGCCCAGGCTCGTATACCGGACTGCGTATTGGCGTGTCAATGGCCAAGGGTATCTGCTATGGTCGCGACCTGAAGCTGATAGCCGTGCCCACGCTGGAACTAATGTGTGTCCCTGTGCTGCTGCGAGAGACTATTCAGGAGGACAACGCGCTGCTATGTCCAATGATTGACGCACGACGAATGGAGGTATACTCAGCTCTCTACGACCGCGGGCTGAAGACGGTACGCGAAGTGGGTGCCGACGTGGTGACTAGTGACACCTACAAGGAATACCTTGACGAGCGCCCCATCTACTTCTTCGGCAATGGTGCCAAGAAATGCATGGAGGTGGTGAACCATCCCAACGCCCACTTCCTGGAGGGCATTGAACCGTTGGCCAAATGGATGCAGCCGCTGGCTGAGAAGCGGTTCCTGAACGAGCAGTTTGAGGATGTGGCGTATTTCGTACCGTTCTATCTGAAAGATTTTGTAGCCATCAAGTCAAAACCTCTTTTGTAAGTAAAAATGAAAAGTGAAAAAGATATGAATATCAAAGGATTAGATTATAACACTCAACGAGAGAAACTGATGATGCCTGAGTATGGACGCGAGATCCAGAAAATGGTGGATCTGGCCATCAGCCTGCCTACCAAGGAGGAGCGTAACAGCTGTGCAGAAGCCATCATTCAGCAGATGGAGAGCAAGAATCCGCAGGTGAAAGACAGCACAGACTATATGCAGACGCTGTGGGACCATCTCTACATCATGAGCCGTAGGCAGTTGGATATCGACTGGCCATACGACGTCAGCGAGGCAGAGAATATTATGTCGAAGCCTCAGCCTTTGAAGCATGCCCAGACAGATGCCACGATGCCTGTGCGCCACTATGGACGGTTGATGATGAGAGTGTTTGAGCAGCTCAAGACGATGCCTGCTGGCGAGGAGCGCGACGAACTGGTGCGCAAGACAGCCAACCAGATGAAGCGTGACCTGATGACCTGGGGACACGGCTCGGCTGACGATGAGAAGATTGCCGACGACCTGGCACGCTATACGGACGGGAAGATACAGATAGACCTGCAGTCTTTCCAGTTTGGCAACATCGACATGACGCCCACCAACGAAGGCGGCGGTGGCAAGAAGGGAAAACGCAAGAAGTAAGAATCTATGGCTTCATTCAGAATAGAAGGCGGGCATTTGCTCAGTGGAACCATCACACCGCAGGGTGCCAAGAACGAGGCGCTGCAGGTGATATGTGCCACACTGCTGACCAGCGAAAAGGTGATTATTCGCAATATTCCCAATATCCGCGACGTCAACAACCTCATCCAACTGCTTCGCGACATCGGCGTGAAGGTGGAGGAGATGGAGGGCGAGCGTCAGGGCGAACGTACCTTCTCGTTTCAGTCGGACAAGCTCGACCTGCAATACCTGCAGAGCGACGAGTTTGTCAACAAGTGTGCCGAGCTGCGTGGCTCCGTCATGATGATCGGTCCGCTGCTGGGACGCATGGGCAAGGCCATCGTAGCCAAGCCTGGAGGCGACAAGATAGGACGCAGAAGGTTGGACACCCACTTCCTGGGTTTCAAGAACCTGGGTGCCAAGTTCAGCCATGTGGAAGCACGCAATGTCTATGAGATTGGAGCCAAGCGTCTGAAGGGTACCTACATGCTGCTCGACGAGGCCTCCGTGACGGGTACTGCCAATATCGTGATGGCTGCCGTCCTGGCTGAAGGTACCACAACGATCTATAATGCTGCCTGCGAGCCCTATCTGCAACAGCTCTGCAACATGTTGAACCGCATGGGAGCACGCATCAGCGGTATCGGCTCGAACCTGTTGACCATCGAAGGTGTCAGCAGCCTGCATGGCACTGACCACCGCCTGTTGCCCGACATGATTGAGATCGGTTCGTTCATTGGCATGGCAGCCATGTGTGGCAATGGGGTACGTATTAAGGATGTGTCGCTGAAGGACCTGGGTATCATTCCAGATGCTTTCCGTCGGTTAGGCGTGAAGGTGGAGGCAGACGGTGACGACCTCTTTATCCCCTATCAGAAACACTACGTTGTCGACTCCTTCATCGACGGGACGATTATGACCTTGGCAGATGCACCATGGCCCGGACTGACACCCGACCTGCTCAGCGTGCTTATCGTGGTAGCGACACAGGCCAGAGGTTCGGTGTTGTTCCATCAGAAGATGTTCGAGAGCCGTCTGTTCTTCGTCGACCGACTCATCGACATGGGTGCCCAGATTATTCTCTGCGACCCGCATCGTGCTGTGGTGGTAGGCCACGACCGTAAGTTGAAGTTAAGGGGCAGTCGCATGTCGAGTCCTGACATCCGTGCAGGTATCGCCCTGCTGATAGCCGCCATGAGTGCCAACGGTACCAGTCTGATCAGCAATATCGAGCAGATAGACCGAGGCTACGAGCATATCGAGGACCGACTCAATGCGCTGGGGGCGAAGATTGAGAGAATTTAGCTGTTAGCAATTAGCAATGATTAAGGAAGAAGAGGTATACAAGATAGGACGGTTAGGAAAAGCCCATGGTGTCAAGGGTGAGGTGTCGTTTCAGTTTGACGACGACATCTTCGATCGCGTAGATGCCGACTATCTTGTCCTGGACATAGACGGTATCCTAGTACCTTTCTTCATGGAAGAATACCGTTTCCGCAACGACACGGTCTGTCTGGTTAAGTTCTGCGATGTTGACACGCAACAGCGCGCTCAAGAGCTGACAGGGTGTGACGTCTACTTCCCACGAGCCCTGGCAGAGGAGGCGGAGGAACAGCCCTCGCTGGCCAGTCTGGTAGGCTTCAGCATTATCGATGCCAGCAACGGGAAAGCCGTCGGGCGCATTGCCGCTATTGACGACAGCACCGTCAACCTGCTTTTCGAACTGGAAGACGGCACGCTGATTCCTGCCAACGATGAGCTCATAGAAGCTATCGACATGCAGCAGCAACAGATAACAATGAACATCCCAATAGGATTATTAAATATATGAAGAAAAAGCAAATAGCCATTCTAGGATCTACGGGTTCGATAGGCACACAGGCTCTTGAAGTGATTGAGGAGCATAGCGATCTCTATGAAGTATACTGCCTCACTGCCAATAACAAGGTGAAACTGCTGGCTGAGCAGGCTCACAAGTTCAAGCCTGCAGCCATCGTCATTGCCAACGAAGAGCGCTACGACGAGTTGAAAGGACTGATGAGCGACCTGCCAGATGTCAAGGTATATGCTGGCAAGGAGGCACTGGACGAAATCGTGGAAGCCGACCCTATCGACATGGTGCTGACTGCCATGGTAGGTTTCGCAGGTCTGTCGCCCACCATCCATGCCATCAAGGCTCGCAAGGCCATTGCACTGGCCAACAAGGAGACGCTGGTGGTGGCTGGAGAGCTGATTCTGCAGCTGGCACAAGAGTATCACACACCAATATTGCCTGTAGACAGCGAACACTCGGCTATCTTCCAGAGCATTGTGGGTGAAGACCAGAACCCCATAGAAAAGATTCTGCTGACAGCATCGGGCGGACCATTCCGTCTGATGTCCATGGACGAGATAGCCCACGTCACCAAGGCTGATGCCCTAAAGCATCCCACCTGGGATATGGGTGCCAAGATCACCATCGACTCAGCCTCGATGATGAACAAGGGTTTTGAGGTGATCGAGGCCAAATGGCTCTTTGGTGTCGACGCCAAGCAGATTCAGGTGTTGGTACACCCGCAGTCCATTGTCCACTCTGCCGTTCAGTTCCAGGATGGTGCTGTCAAGGCCCAGTTGGGTGTGCCCGACATGCGTCTGCCTATCCAATATGCCTTCTCGTTTCCACAGCGTCTGCCACTCAGTGGCGACCGTCTCGACCTGTTCCAGCATCCATTGGAGTTCTTCGAGCCCGACCTGAAGAAGTTCCGCTGCCTGGCACTGGCTTTCGAAGCTATCGAAAAGGGTGGCAACATGCCTTGCATCGTCAATGCAGCCAATGAGATCGTGAACCGTGGGTTCCTGGAAGACAAGTGCGGATTCTTGCAGATGGGCAACATCATTGCAGAAACCATGCAGCGCGCCACGTTCAGCAAGAATCCCGACTACGACGTCTACATCCAGAGCGATGCCGAGGCACGTCGCATAGCAACAGAATTAATGAAGTATTAATATATGGAAGTATTTTTAATAAGAGTATTACAACTGGTATTGGCCCTCTCTATTCTGGTATTCCTCCACGAGGGTGGCCACTTCTTCTTCGCCAAGCTCTTTGGAGTGAGGGTGGAGAAGTTCTACATTTTCTTCGACTGGAAGTTCAGTTTGTTTAAGTTTAAACCCAAAAAGAGCGATACGGAATACGGTATAGGATGGATTCCACTGGGTGGCTACTGCAAGATAGCCGGTATGATTGACGAGAGCTTTGATACCGAGCAGATGAAGCAGCCCGAACAGCCCTGGGAGTTCCGCACCAAACCAGCATGGCAGCGACTGCTCATCATGATTGGTGGTGTACTAGTCAACTTCCTGCTGGCACTCTTTATCTATTCGATGATCCTGTTCTACTGGGGCGACACCTATATCCCTGTGAAGGACATGACGATGGGTATGAAGTTCAATCAGGAAGCCAAGTCGTACGGATTCAAGGATGGCGATATCCTGTTGGGTACCGACCAGCTGGCGTTTAAAGACTTCTCTGCCGACCTCTATCGTCAGATATCTGAAGCCCATAGGGTGGACATTATCCGCGATGGCAAGCACATGAGCATCCAACTGCCTGGCGAGCTGAATCTGCTGGGCATGCTGAAAGCCGACCCTGCATTCGTACGCCCACTGCTGCCTGCAGAAGTAGACAGCGTCATGCCTGGCACACCCGCTGAAAAGATGGGACTGAAGCGAGGCGACCGTATTATGGCACTCGAAGGACAGCCTGTCGACTCGTACAATGAGTTTGTCGACTTGCTGGGACGTCGTCAGGACATGCTGATGGTGGCAGAAAGCGAAGGCGACAGCATGAAAGCCCGTACAGTGACCATCGTCTATGGCAACGAGGCACGCCAGGATACATCGACAGTCATGCTCACCCCCGACCTGAAACTTGGTTTCGTGGTGAAGAGCATTGCTGCACTCTATAAGCCTGTCACCGTCGAGTACGGATTCCTGGAGAGCATCCCCGCAGGTATCAAATACGGCTGGCATGTGCTGGCATCGTATGTGGACGACCTGAAGTACGTGTTCACAGCAGAAGGTGCCAAGTCGCTGGGTGGCTTTGGCGCTATTGGTAGTCTGTTCCCACCCATGTGGGACTGGTATATGTTCTGGAAGATGACTGCCTTCCTCTCTATCATCCTAGCCTTCATGAACATTCTGCCCATCCCAGCACTGGATGGTGGTCATGTGCTGTTCCTGCTTTACGAAATGATAACCCGCAGGAAGCCATCGGAGAATTTCATGATCAAAGCAGAATATATCGGTTTTGGCATCCTCATCCTGCTGATGGTGGTGGCCAACCTGAACGATATCCTACGATGGTTAAACTATCTGTAAACGGATTGTAAATAAAAAATGGCTCGCACTTGGCGAGCCTTTTTTATTTTTCTATATGTCTGGCGATAACCTTCAGGCAGTTATCAGCACTGATAGGTTTCGACAAGAAGTCGCAACAGCCTGCATCGAAAGCCTGCTGACGATCATTGTCGAAGGCATTGGCTGTCAGGGCAACTATTGGCAAGTCGGGCAGCTTGGCCTTAATCAGACGAGTGGCTTCGATACCATCCATGATGGGCATCTTGATATCCATCAGCACCAGATCGGGCTTCTCACTAAGGACCATATCGACTGCTTCGCGCCCATTGCGAGCACGGGAAAACTCATAGTCGCGCTTCAGAATATACGACATGAGAAGATAGTTACTGTCATTGTCTTCAGCTACTAGAATACGTTTCATACCTTTATCTTCAATTAATTTGTGACAAAAGTACACATTTTTTTGAGAAAAGTTTGCTATTCTCCTATTTTTTAACTAATTTTGTCGGATAGAAACAAACTAAACAATTGATAGGCTATGATTAAAAGATTTTGTATGTTGGCACTGTTCACAGCCTGCACGCTGATGAGCACTGCACAGAACGTGATGGACATCCAAACGAAGAAGTTGGGAGCCCCTATTCAATCCACGATGTATGGCATCTTCTTCGAAGATATCAACTATGCTGCCGATGGTGGTCTGTATGGTGAACTCATCAAGAACCGTTCCTTTGAATTTCCCCAGCACCTGATGGGATGGCAACAGTTCGGATGCGTAGAACTGAAGAACGACGGACCCTTTGAGCGCTGCCCATGGTATGTCGTACTCTCTGACCCTGGCCACCAGGAGCGCCGCTCAGGACTGACCAACGAGGGATTCTTTGGCATTGGTCTGAAGAAGGGCGAGCAATACCGCTTCTCAGTATGGGCCAAGGCACCTAAGGGTAATGGCAGTATCCGTGTACAACTGATTAACGAGCGTTCGATGGACGAGCACCAGGAGTTTGTAGAGCAGACGCTGGACATCACCAGTGGTGACTGGAAAAAGTATACTGTCACCATGACATCGCCCGTCACCCTGAAGCAAGCCAAGCTGCGTATCTTCCTGAAGGGCACCAACAGTGTGGCACTGGAGCATATCTCGCTGTTCCCTGTCAAGACATTCAAAAACAGAGAGAACGGCATGCGTCGCGACCTGGCACAGGCACTGGCTGACCTGCATCCTGGCATCTTCCGATTCCCTGGTGGCTGCATCGTAGAGGGTACTGACCTGGATACTCGCTACCAATGGAAGAACTCCGTAGGTCCTGTGGAGAACCGTCCATTGAACCAGAACCGCTGGGAGCACACCTTCGACTATCGCTACTATCCCGACTATTACCAGTCGTATGGCTTGGGATTCTTTGAGTTCTTCCAGCTGTCAGAGGATATTGGTGCTGAACCTCTGCCTATCCTCAGCGTAGGACTGGCCTGCCAGTATCAGAACTGGGAGAAGGAGAGTGCCCATGTGCCCATGAACGAGTTGCAGCCATACATTGACGACTGTCTGGACCTCATCGAGTTTGCCAACGGACCTGTCGACTCCAAATGGGGCAAGGTACGTGCGGACATGGGACATCCAGCACCCTTCAACATGAAATATATTGGTGTGGGTAATGAACAGTGGGGACCCTTCTATTACGAGCGTCTGAAGCCATTTGTAGCAGCTATCCGGGCCAAGTATCCCAACATCAAGATAGTGGGTACCAGCGGACCAGTGCCTGAGGACACACCTGATGACACCTTTAAGTTTGAAGAGGGATGGAAGGCAATGAAAGCCCAGAAGGCCGACCTGGTGGACGAGCACTACTATAGAGACGAGGAATGGTTCCTGACACATGGTCTACGCTACGACTCGTACGATCGCAAGGGTCCGAAGGTGTTTGCTGGCGAGTATGCCTGCCATGGCAAGGGCAAGAAATGGAACCACTACGAGGCTGCCATCCTGGAAGCAGCCTTCATGACTGGCTTCGAGCGTAATGCAGACATCGTACACATGACCACCCCTGCCCCACTCTTTGCCCATGTCGACGGATGGCAGTGGCGCCCCGATCAGATTTGGTACGACCAGACGCAGATGTTCAAAACCGTCAGCTATTACGTGCAGCAGCTCTATGCCACCAATGCAGGAACCCATGTACTGCCTCTGACCATGAAGGCTGGCCAAGGCAAGAAAGCCAAGGCACTGCCCGTAGCCAACCAGGAGGGTCAGAACGGACTGTTTGCATCAGCAGCCTTCGACCAGGCCAGCAATGAGGTGATTGTGAAAGTGGCCAACACCTCGCGTGCCACACAAGCCATCCAGCTGAACCTGGCTGACATGACATCGAATGCCACCGTCCGCACATGGACACTCAGCCATAACGGAATGGACGACGAGAACAGCATCCGCCAGCCTCAACTCATCAAGCCACAGGAGGGCGTCATTCCCTGTAGCGCAGAAAAGAAGCAGACTGTCGTTACAGACAATCTGCCTCCTATGTCATTCCGTATTTATCGAATCACTCCCATCGGAACACAGCACCATTGAGCCGGGCAGGATCGGCACCAGTAAAGTCCATAGAATAAGGACTGCCTGTGGTAGGACTCTTGCCTATGTAACGGTGTGTCCGCATAGACATCAGCATGAACTCATGGTCGAGATAGTCCTGCCACAGGAATACCTCGGCTTTTGATTCATCAGTGGTCAGGCGGACATCGCCTGCCATGCCAATGCCTGAGACAAAGATATAACGCCCGTCTTCGCACTGCAGGATAACCTTGCCCTGACCTTTGTCGATGATGCGGAAGCGTGTCTGTTGACTATGGTCGGTCATTTTTGTGTCGTAAAGCAGGCCATGCTGAAGAGCGATAGCTGGCAAGCCTGTTGCCAGATTGATGATACGGAACGTCTTGCCATAGGGAATATTCTGACTGCGATCAGCCTTGGGCTCTACGACCACGAAGTTGTCGAACTCAGCATAGCCTCCTTTCTGCCCTTTGTAATTGAAGGCAAAAAGCGCATGACGCGAGCCCTGGAAAGAGATGAGCTGATAGGAGAGCGGCATCTCACGACCTATCTGCTGATACTGCTTGCCATCGAGTGAATACTCGTAATGGGCACGGTCGTTGTCATAATCGCCCACCATGCGGAGATAAATCCTATCGCCAGTAAAGGCTATGTCGGTAGTGTCGTTAGTGGCTTGTTCGAAGCAACGCAGCGTGAGCCCCTTGCCATCCTTGACGATACCTATCCACGAGCAGGGCACATTGATATTACCCAAGCCTGCCACATCGCCATCCTTCATGCCTTTGGTGTAAAGCTCGACGGTAGCCATGCTCGATGGTCCGATGACACGTTGTGTCAAGGTGTTGCGAGCCCACATCAGCTGTTCAGCAGGCATCGACTGCAGGCGTAAGCGTCCGTTCTTCAGACTCCACTTGGTGTCGTCAGGGTTGTGATTCCATTGCCATACGCGACCTAGGGTCTTGCTATTGAAATCTTCGTTGCGCTCATAAGGAGCATGTGGTTTGATATTTATGTTGATATTAGGCTTGAACCAGGTACGAGGGGCGCGACCTAAGTTTCCTTCAAGCCCCAGCATGGGCCAGCCATCCCTCCAGGTAAGGGGTGCCAAGGTAACGGTGCGACCTATCGAGTGGAAATCCATCATGAGCAAAGCCCACCACTGTCCACTCTGGTCCTCAACAATTCCACCCTGATGGATGTTGGAGCATGCGGTAAGAGCCTTATCAACTTCAGGAATGCCAAACTGGGTGCCATCCTCTCCGATGCGATATTTTGAATCGCGAGGTACCTGCGTAATAGGAGCCGCATGGTATCCAAAGGTCTCATCAGCAGTGATGGTGATGGTCTCGTAAGGTCCCCAGATGCTCTTGGAACGTGAGCAGAGGGTACGACCATTGGGCTTGTAATCAGTAGAGATGAGATAGTACATGCCACCTATCTTATATATATGGTGTCCCTCGCCCACAGCACTACCCTCAGGAATGATGGTGCGCTCCGTCTCCTCAATAGGACCACTCATGTCGGCTTTCAGTTCAGTGCACTTCACTTCGCCATAGCCATGGATAGCGTATATCTTGCCATCGTCGTCGAAGAGCACGGAGAGGTCGTAGATGCGTCCCTGCATGTTATGGTGCTTCCAAGGGCCACGGATATCCTTTGATGTGTAACACTGGAGTCCCTTACCATTGATGTTGGTAAAGACATAGAACTGCCCGTTGGCATAACGGATGGCGGGTGCCCAGACGCCCTGGCCATATATCTCCTTGTGGTTACGAAGCGAGAAGGCATCGTCCTCGAAATCGAAACGGTCGAAGCAATAGCTGATGTTCTCCCAGTTCACCAGATCCTTGGAATGCAGGATGACCAGTCCTGGTACGGTATGCATCGTCGTACCTGCCAGATAGTAGTCATCGCCTACACGCAGGATGTCAGGGTCGGAGAACTCGTCGTAAAACAAGGGATTGGTAAAGGTGCCATTGCCATTATCGGCTGTCCATGACTGGGCGAAACACGGAAGCAGAGAAAAGTGAAAAGCGAAGAGCAAATGTACTGCTGTAAACGAAATATAACTACTAACTCTTCTATAACTAACTGTAAAGCTCATAACTCTTCGCATTTTCACTCTTAATTATCAATTTTCAATTGTCAATTGTCAATTCCCCAGCGTTGGCCAGCCATCGGCAGTCCAACTGATGGGACGCTGTATCAGGATAGATGCACCCTTGTGGGCGATACTGTAACCATGACAGATAAAGATGTCCTGTCCGTCGATATGATAGGCTGCGCAATGGCCTGCAGCCTCGAACGCCTTCTTGTCGCCCTCGATAAAGAGGTTGCCACCACCATAACGCATATCGATACCCTTGCTGTCGAGATAAGGACCATCAACCGTTCTGCTACGACCTACTGCCACGCGGTAGTTGCTCTTAGAACCCTGACAGCAGTAGTCCCACGACACAAACAGGTAATACCAGCCATTGTGCTTGAAGATAAACGGAGCCTCGATGGCATTCGGCCCTGCAAAATCCGATGTCGGATTCTTCGGAGGATTGGGATTGATGGGCAGCGCATTCTTGCTGGCCTTGCTGTTCAGATTATAGCGACGGGCAATGGTGCGAGGCTTCTCACCCTTGGCTATGTGCATCGTGGTGTCGAGACGAACCAGTTGGATGCCATCCCAGAAAGAGCCCCACACAAGCCATGGATGATCGTTATCGTCGATGACGAAGTTAGGATCAATGGCATTCCAGTTATCGCGTCCCTCGCGAGAGGTGACGATGCTGCCCTCGTCGTCCCAGAGGTTAGAAGCCAGCTTACGGGTAGACAGCAGACCAATGGTAGAGCCGTTACGTCCAAAAGTAGAACAACTGTAAGCAAGCCACCAACGGCCATGCCACTGGATGATATCAGGTGCCCACACGTGGTGTTCGAAGCCTGGCACTGAGTCGTGGGTCCACTTAGGAATCACCGTCATGACAGGCTCAGGACTCACCGTCCACTGCTTGCGGTCTCGTGATGTCATGTGCTGGATGCCCACACCTGTACAATAAAGGTGGTACGTGCTATCCTCGTAGGCCATCACCGGGTCATGGACAAAGGGCGTCTCAGTTTGGAAAGTCCTACGCTCATGGCCTCCGGAATGGGATTGGGAATATAGAGTGGTGTTCATCGTGAGCACCACTACTATAGAGAGAATTCGTTTCATTGTTCAGTCGCTATTACTCTTCAACGGGAACCTTGTAACCCCAGATGGTCACACCTGTCGAGCTGTCAAGGGCTGTAAAGCAAGGAACTTTGGTATCTGTTGGCTCCAAGGTCTGCTGAACCATGACACCCTTATAATCTGAACCGAGTTTGATGGTGACGTAAGACGTTCCAGCCTTAGCAGTCCATGTACCAGTCTGATCACCAGAGATCGTTCCGTCAGCATTGAGGTTGATATCGATGGGAACAGCATATTCTTTCGATGCATGATCCAGTCCATAGACATGAGCCAGCAGCTTATAGTGACCTGGAATCTCTGCTGCTGGCACCTTCTGTGCTGTAGCAATACCAGCGCTCTTGACACCTTCGCCTGTGTATTCGAATGGTGCAGCCACCAGCCATCCCTCTTCGTTCTGGTAAACCTGGTGAACACGAACCTGATGACCCTCGCCCCAGTTCTGGAAACGGGTGTGATATACCAGATAGGTACGTCCATCAGGAGCTGCGATGATACTGTTGTGACCTTGTGCACGCTCACCAGAAGTCTCATTGCTGCCACCAGTCAGCAGGTTGCCCCATTGAGAGTAGGCACCGAAGATATTCACACCACGGTTGCCATCATCCGCTGTAGGTCCGAAGTTCGTATAGCGCTTGTCAAGAAGTGCTGTAGAACCCTTGCTGTCAACGTAGGGTCCATCAGGATTCAGCGAGCGGAAGACACGCATCTGATAACCACCAGCAGCCTCCAGACCACCATAGGTCACGAAGAGGAAGTAGTAGCCACCAATGTACTCGATATAGCTGGCCTCACCTGAAGCATAGTATCCACCAGCAATCTTCTTACCGAAATAAGGATCGGAGGTATCACCAGTCTCATAGGCAACATCGTAGTTGCGCAGACCTGTCGTCTCGTCGAGTTGAAGCATGAAGATACCACCGCTCCAAGAGCCATACGACATCCACAGCTTACCATCCTCATCGTAGAAGACACAGGGATCGATGGCGTTAGGCCAGTGGTTGCCATAGTTGTCAGAAGGTGCATAGCGAGCGGGAAGAGATTCCTGAGCACCCAACACAATCTCGAGGTCGGTAGATTTGTAGGAGTCGCCAGAACGGAATCCGCTCATCACGACAGGAGCCTGATAGCGATAGGGACCAGCAATATTGTCGGCAGTCAGCATGATGATGCTCGAATACCATCCGTCACCATTGATGCTGAGGTACATACAATACTTACCCATCTTCTTGTTATAGATCACATCAGGAGCCCACATGTTGCCATTGATATCGTAAGAGTCGCTGCCACGCTGTGACCAAGCCATTGCGTTGAAGTTGAGGTCGTACTCTACGCCACCCTTTTTGACCTTAGTCACCTGAGGAGTGGTAAATGCATCAACATTGTCTGCATTCGAACTGGTAGCAGTAGCCCAGGGTGCTGTGAATGCCTCCCACGACATCAGATTGCTACATCTGGCTGCAGCACGGTGTGAACCAAAGATATAATAGGTGCTGGTGGTCTGATCCCATACGATGCTGGGATCATGAACACTGACACGCTGCAGAGCAGACGGTCCCTCAGTCTGAGGATCATCCTCAGCAGATTCCTGAGCTAGCGTGGTGAAAGACACTTCATCAGAATAGATGACATCATAGCTGGTCTGTACAAAACCACGAACATAGTATGTAGTGCTCTTAGCCAGGCCACCAACGGTCAGAACCATATTTTTGCTGCCTCCCATGATCTTGTTGTCACTAATCGTGGGATTGGACGATGTAGAGTAGCAGACACCACGATGGGTGATGTGCGAGCCTGATGCCGTCAGCGTGACGATGGCAGAGTTTGCCTGTACAGAGGTCACTGACGGGGTTGTCACCTCCAAAGGATAATTCACCTCGTTGACTTTGTCGCTACAGGCTGTTGCCATCATTCCGATGGCAAACAGCGCTAATAGTTTAGATATATATTTCATAATACAATTCTATTTTAAAGATTATTCAAATACCAAGTGACTGCTATCGACAGTGAAGCGGAAGTAGAAGTCGTCGGGATCGATGGTGTTGATGCCAATATAATCCTGTGTATAGGTCTTGCCATCGTTACCAACTATCGTGGCCTTGACATCTGCTGTCCCATCACCATTATTGGCAATCTTGACAGACACCTTAGCGCCATTCATCACTGACAGCCATGCAGCCCAGTCGCCACCGTTATTGCAGGTAGCTGTGCAGGCACCATAGCCAGCGCCCCAACCATAGTTGTCTGCACGAACTACTGCATATTCGGTATTATCGGCCTTACAGAGTACAGCTACGAAGTTGTTCCAGTTGGCTACACCAGAAGTGTAGTTGGTGAAGTTGACAGTACATACCTGATGAGCCTTCACCTGCACGTTCGGAGAGTGTGCTCCCCACCAGCCTGTAGAGCAGTCGGCAGCACCTAACTCGTTGTCGAATACCAGATGGCAGCCATCCACAGTGAAGCGGAAGTAGAAGTTGTCTGGATCGATATTCTTCATGCCAGTGTACTCCTGAATATATACCACTCCGTTGTTGCCTACCATCACAGCCTTAATGTCTGCAGAGCCATCACCATTGTTGGTCACATAAGTTGTAACCTTGGCACCGTCCATCGCTGGACGCCATACATCCCAATCTCTCTCATCACCCATTGCAGGTGTGCAAGAGGCATAGTCGTCGCCCCAGCCGAAGTTGTCAGCACGCACCACGGCATACTCTGAATTGTCTACACGGCAGAGAACGATGCAGAAGTTATTCCAGTTAGCAGCGCACGATGAATAGTTGGTGAAGTTGACTACCTTGGTTTCCTTCGGCTCAACCTTCAAATTCAAGGTATGATCGCCCCAGAAAGGAGTCGAATTGTCCTCGGCACCTATCATGTGCGGAGTGGGAACGACTAACGTCTGCGTAAATGCAGAGAGTTCCTTCACCACGCTGAACGTCTTGGTGGCCAAGATAGGCTTGTCAGCATTGAGGCCCTTGAAGGTCTTGTTGTAGATGACTACGAGCGTCTTCTGACCTACCTCATTATAATTAGGAATAGCCTCAAACTGCAGTTCCTCGGCTGTAGCAGTCTTGGTAACACCCTCTTCAAACTCAATTGTAGCAGTTACGTTAGCCATAGCCTCAGCGAGATCTGTGCCTACCAGGACTTCGGTGGGAACACCCGACAACGTCATCGACAGCGGCTGCTTGTCCTCAGCAGAAGTGCATCCGCCAATAGGCTCGATGTTTGTAGAAATCCAGTCTATATAGCTTCCCTCAGGAACGAGGAACACACGGATATTAGTATTCGAAGCGTCAGCGTTCAGGTTCACCAAAGCCTCTGTCTGCTTGTAAGTTTTGGTCACAGTACCATTGGTGATTTTCACAAAGAGACCACCCTCTGTGCGATCTACCGTCAGCGTCACCAAACCGCCTAGCTTTTCAACGCCTTTATCGGTATCAGAACCAAAAGTAAGGTTACTTTCAACCAAATCACGATTAATGTAATCACCCCATTCAGAGTTGCCACTGGGCTGATGGTCAAAACGGATAGCACCATACTCAGTATATCCGTCGCCACCACGATCAACGTCATTGCTGATAATCATAGCGAAGTTCTTATAGGTATTAGAAGCGTTGGCATTGATGTTCAGAGTTAACTGAGCATTCCACTTTGTAGCTTCAGGAATCACATAGTACTTAGACCACTGCTGCCACCAGCCAGTAGAAAAGTCTGTGGCACCGATGGTGTAGACATCCTCCATCATGCCCACGAGCTCTTCTTCTTCCTCCTCTTCTTCTTCGCCACCCATTTCTGAGAGCCAGTCAGGAGCATTTATCTTGTAAAGATCAGCACCTTCACAACTTGCCAACGTCATGATGCCAAGTGTTGCAACGAAAAGAGCTGAAACAAATTTATTGAGATATTTCATAATCTTTATCTATTAAAGGTTTTATTGTTATTTGCTCAAATCAACTACAGGATGAACAGTCCAACCATTCTTGGTGAAGTAAGCAGAGTTGTCCATATCTTTATTTGCAGAGTTACCCACGAGGCTAGAGTTCACATTCAGATAGTTCTGATAAACGGGGAAATACTCGTGACCCTTCTGGTATTTGTCGAAAGTACTCTCAACGCCAGAGGTACCATAGACAATCTTTTCCTTCACATCAGCAGCGAGCTTATAAGCACCATGCTCCTTCAACTGCTGCAGGCGGTTAGCATCGTGGAAGAAACCCCAACGGATGAGGTCGTAGCAACGACCTGCCTCACAACCGAACTCCTTGGGACGCTCAACATTGGCAATCTGCTCGAAGAGCTTGTCCTTTGAGCTGAAGTCGGCAAGCGCCAAATCGTTCAGGTTAGCACGACGACGTACCAGATTGATCCAGTCGATAGCCTGCTGGGTAGGACCGTTGACCTCGTTTTCACACTCGGCAGCACGCAGCAGCACGTCAGAATAACGCATCAGTCGGATGTTGATGCCACACTTCAGACCTGTAACCACTGAAGAATACAGACCAGTGCGGAAGTTGGTGTATTTGGCAACGGGCAGACCTTTGTTTGTTGCACTGACAACTACTGAGCCGTCGTCTGTCATCTTCTCAGTATAGCACATATTGCCTAAACCGTCCGAATAGGTTTCCCAGTCGGTCTCATAGGTACCGATGGTCCAATACAGACGAGGATCGAGCTTACCATCCTTGGTCTTATCACCTTCCTTGAAGAGCTGGTACAGCCAGGGAGCAGCTGCCAAGTCCTGCCAGCTACCTGTGCTTGCAGGTGCGAAGTTAGCCTCCAAGGCATGTCCTTGAGAAGCATTCTTACTGATGTTTACTGGAGTCCACTCGTCATCTGAGCCCTGAGTGCCATAGTCCAGGAACTGCACCTCATAGAGGCTTTCGGCATTGTTCTCGTAGGCACTGCCCTCGCGGAAGTTGTCACCATAGTTCTTCATCAGCTCATAGTGGCCATAGTTACCAGCGATGATATCCTTCAGCACGGTGAGAGCCTGACTGTACTTGTGGCGCTGCATCAGTGCACGGACATAGTAGCCAGCAGCAGCACCACTGGTGGCACGACCTTTGGCCCACTCACCACCTGCATCGCGGGTAGGCAGCAGCGTCATAGCCTCAGAGAAGTCTTTCTCGACCTGATCGAGCACTCTGTCATACTGTGCATTAGGATCGGTCTCACCCTCCTCGTGATTGGCAGCATAAAGTCCTTCAAGAGAAGAGTATGAGTTGTAATCCAGAATGAGTGGAGGATTCTGATAGAAATTGGAAAGGTTGTAATAGGCCAGACCACGGATGAAGAGGGCCTGTCCCTTGATGCGCTTCATCTTTTCAGAGAGCGCGCTGTCATCTTCGCCACACTTAGTGATTACGAAATTAGTAATGTTGATGACATAGAACCAGTCGCGCCAGATCCATGCTACCTCACCATTGTCAATAGATACATTCAGGTTGTCAGCTGACAGGTGGTTCCACGACTGAGCTACGTTCCAGACCTCGTCACCACGACAGCACTCCAAAGTATAACCTACACGGGCGTAGGTACCCTCCATACGGGTATGATGATAACAGGCAATGACTGCATCCTCCAAGTCTTGGGTAGTATTGCCGAAAGTACCTGTAGTCGGGTCGTTGGGGTTGGTCAACTCCAACTTATCGCTACACGAAGTCAGCGTGCCGATGCCCAACATCAGGGCAAGTGAAAATTTATACAGTTTCATAATTAAACTTCAATTTTTGAATTTTTAAATCCTTCAATTCTTTAGAACGAGAACAGAACACCTGCCATGAAGCTGCGTGCACTTGGATAAGAGCACCAGTTGAAACCAGGAGTAAATGTGCCACCAGCATAGTCCACATTATAACCTTTATATTTAGTAAAGGTATGGAGGTTCTGGGCAGAAATGTATGCGCGAACACCAGAGACAACACCCTTGAACCACTTGTCAGGGAAGTTGTAGCCCAATTCGATATTGGCAATCTTCCAATAGGCAGCATTCTGGATCTTGCGATCGCTGAAGTAGTCGTTCCAAGCCTCACCGTTGGCTACAATATAGGTACGGGGAACACTTGAGATATAGGTCAAACCATCATCGGAATAGCGGTTGGCATCACCGATGGCAACATCCTTGTTAGCCCAGCCGTAGCAGGAGTTCAGACTGTTATAGATACCATCGGAAACATGATAGTTCAGAGAACCAAAGGTTGAGATGCTCAGGTCAAAGTTCTTATACTCCAGATGAGCACTGATACCAAAGTTCACCTTGGGCAGACCACTGCCGAGAACGACGCGGTCGGAACCATTGATAATGCCGTCGTTGTTCACGTCCTTGTAGAGACAGTCACCAACCTGTGCACCTGTCTGAGTGACATGATTGCCAAGATCGTTGACATGGTCGTCAAGGTCGGACTGTGTACGGGCGATACCCTCATAGACATAGCCATAGAACTGACCAACCTCCTGACCGACGAAGGTAGCATAGTCACCAGTGATATACGACTCCTCGCCGAAACCGAGCTTGGTAACCTTGTTCTTCAGCGTGCTCAAGTTAGCAGCTACCTGCCATTTCAGAGCGTGGTCGCGGTTACGATAGGTTGCAGAGAACTCGAAACCGCTGTTCTCCATAGAGGCGGCATTCATGGTCACTGTCTCGTTTCTTACACCAGCATTGGCAGGAACGGGAACGGAGTACAACAGGTCTGTCGACTTGTTCTTATACCACTCGGCAGTAAACTCCAAACGGTTATTGAACAAGGCTAGGTCGATACCGACGTTGGTTGTCGACTTCTTCTCCCAAGCCAGCTGATTGTTCACATAGTCTTCGATAGACGAACCATAGACAACCGTATTGCCAAAGCTATAGCTCATATAGCCCGGACGATACACTGACTGATAAGCATACTCACCGATGTTCTCGTTACCAAGCTCACCATAGCTGGCGCGAACTTTGAACATATTGACGACGTTACGGTCGATGGGGAAGAACTTTTCCTTATCGAAACGCCAGCCCACAGATACTGATGGGAAGGTGCCCCAACGGATATCCTTGGTCAGACGTGAGCTACCGTCACGACGAATGACAAACGAGAGCAGATACTTACCATCGTAGTCATAGTTCAGACGTCCAATGAATGATGTCAGGGCGTGCTTGTATTCATACGACTCTGACTCACGGGTCTCGGCCTTCTGGGGATGGAGATAATAGGGCTCAGTGAGGTTGATACCCCAAGCGTTCAGAAGATGGGTATTCTCCTCTTCGTAGGTGATACCGCCTAAGAGATTGATATGGTGCAAACCGAAGTTTCCGTCCCATGTCAGCGTATTCTCAACCAGGAAGTCTGAATAGGTGCGCTTATTCTCTGTCAGGCGCTCATTCGACTTGTCGAGATATACACGGTTGCTCTGAATCCAGGCAGCTACCCAAGTCTTATCCTGGGCATTGGTCTTGCTGTATGACAGGTTAAGCTTGTAGTTCAGCTTGTGCTTCTTGCTGTCCAAACCGATCATTTTCAGGAGGTTCACATCAGCAGAACCTGTAGCAACAACTCGGTCAACAACGGTATTGCGAGTCAGCATGTTGTTAACCAGCAAGGGGTTGGAAGCCGAGATATCACCATGGATATCGTTATAATAGACACCATAGCCATAGGCGTCGTATTTATAGTTCTTGGCAGCAGGAACCTTCTCGTCCAGATACCATGTCGACTCGTCGTAAGCCTTGATGGTAGGCTGCATCAGCAGAGTACCACGCAACACGTTGGTGACATCACCATAGAGACCCTGCACGTATTCATTGGCATTGGAAAGTCCCATACCGTCCTGATTGGAGTGAGAATAAACGACGCTGGTGTTAAACTGGACGAACTTCGTCTCCATCATGTTGTTTACACGGGCTGTGAAACGCTGATAGTTAGGACCAGCACCTTCCAGCGTACCCTTCTGCTGGAAATAGTCCAGACCTATATTATATGTATTATTGGCACCACCACCGCTCAGGTTGATGTTGTGGTTCTGACGGGTACCGGTCTTGAAGACCTCCTTGAACCAGTCGGTATTGGTGTCGTCCATGAACTGGTACTTGCCTGTGGCAGGATTAAGACTATAGCCACTTGGCAACGGGGTATTGGAATTGGCAGCTGCCTGTCCGAGATAGTTGCTGTACTGGTTGGCATCCATCAGGTCATAAGTGCTGCTGGGAATCCAGTCGACACCAAAGTATCCCTTGTAATCCACCTTCAGGGGCTGGTCTTTCTTACCGCCCTTCGTGGTGATGATAACCACACCATTAGCAGCACGAGAACCGTAGATGGCACCTGCAGAAGCATCCTTCAGCACCTGGATGGTCTCGATGTCGTTTGGCGAGAAGTCGCGAATGGTAGTACCCATGGGCACACCGTCGACAACATACAGGGGAGCAGTGCTACCAAACGAGCCGATACCACGGATACGGACGGAAGGATCGGCACCAGGCTGACCGTCGGAGGTAATCTGTACACCAGCCACCTTACCTTCGAGCATCGTTGAGATGTTCGAGTTGGAGACACGCTTCAGCTCCTCAGCATTGACGATAGACACAGAACCTGTCAGGTCGGCCTTCTTCTGGGTACCGTAACCCACTACAACGACCTGCTCAAGCATGTGCGAATCAGACTCCAGCTGAATCTGACCAAGGTCTGCACGCCCGCGTACTGCGAACTCGCGATCCTTGAAACCAATGTAACTCACCAGCAGCGTGGCATTCTGCGGTACATCCAGAGTGAAATTGCCATCAAAATCGGTCACGGTACCTGTCTGTGCACCCTTCTGTCTCACCGTAGCGCCGATGAGCGGCTGACCGTCCTGATCAACAACCTGCCCATGAACCTTGATGTTCTGAGCCTGAGCTACTGCGGCCTTGGCGGGAGTCACACTAAGTGAGCCACCTCCCACGACGCCAAACAATAGCATCAAAGAGAATAAAGCTTGTTTTCTCATTTGTTAATTGTTTTAAGTTTAAGATTTAAATTTCAGTCAAAATCTGCCCGCAAAATTAAAAGATAATGTGAAATGCATGGTGGACAATTAAATAATTAAGGTGGACAAAATGAGAAATATCCCATTTCGCCCCATATTATTCACGAAAACCCTATCTTTTATCCACCAATACTGTCCTCTTCGACATAAGTACTGGGACTCTTTCCGTATTGGTGTGTAAAACAGCGGGTAAAGTACTTCGGATCGTTAAAACCTACCTTGTAGGCTATCTCGGTAATGTTGCGATTGGCCAGATTCTCCAGTATCAGTTTCTTGGCAATGCTCAGTCGGTAGTTACGGATAAACTGGCCAGTGCTCTGTCCTGCCTCGGCATTCAGACGCTTCGACAGGAGACTCTTGCTCATGCCGATGGCGTCGGCAAACTCCGCAATGCCGAATTCGCTGTTCATGTAGTTTTGTTCGAGAATCTCTGTGGCACGCTCCATGAACGGCTTCTTATTCTTCTGGGCAGCATCCTGGCGGTCGGCCTCCACGCTACGGTTCAGACTCTTCTTCACGCGTTCGTTATTCTCTATGATGTTCTGGATGCGCGACTGCAACAGTTCAGGGGCATCGCTGTCGTCCAGCGCCTTGCGAATGGGCAGCAGCAGCTTCTCGGCCTCCTGTCTGCGCCACGACTCCAGGCGCAGGCGGAACAGCCAGAAGCCGATGGCAGCCAGCAGCAGAGCCATGAGCAGCACAAACCACCAGCTCTTCCAGAAGTATGGAGCCACCTCGACGGCGATGCTGATCACATGGTTATCGTTGTTGTCCAGATCCGATGTGTACTGCACCTCAAAGGTGTAGCTGCCTGGTTTCAGACTGGTGTATCTCACCGAGTGCTCACCGGGCTTCAGGGGTATCCATTCGTCCTCAAAGCCCCGCATGCGGTAGCTGTAGCGGCCTTGCACCTCACCGGCATAGGTCAGTGTAGAGAAGCTGATGACGAACGACTTGTTCGACTCGTGTAGCCTGACGCTGGTAGCCCTGGAGACGTCGGCATCTATCAGGTCGCTGTTGGCGGCTGTTATCTCCTGGTTGTCCACCATGAGTCTTGTAAACGTCAGGCGGACGGGGAATTTGGCATCGGTATTCTCGCCACGTATCTCCGTCAGTCCCCGCAGGCTGCCCAGATAGATGGCACCGTCGGGGCCCTTTACCGCCGAGTTCCAATAGAACTGCTGGCAGAGCAGTCCTTCGTTCTCACCATAATTAATAAAGGAGTGTTGCGACGGATCGTAGATGGACAGGCCGTTGTTGGTGGTTATCCAAAGGTGGCCGCGTGCATCTTCCACAACACCTTTCACCGAATTGTTGGCCAGACCGTCGTCGGTGGTCAGCACCTGGAATGTCTCCTCCCCGTTCTCGCCTTTCACGCGACGATACAGTCCGTAGCCGTTACTGCCCAGCCACAGCGTGCCGTCCTTGGCTTCGCAGATACACGCTATCTTGTCGACTACCGGCGATTGCGGATAGTCGAGCTTCTGGCGCAGACGGCGACAGCGGAACAAGCCGTCCTTGCCCCTACCCGACTTGATGTCAATGATGCAGACGCCCGCCAGACAGCCCATCCACAGCTGACCGTCCTTGTCGACCTGGGCACCTATACAGCCTCTTACCACGCGGTTCTCCTTGAACGGGTCCTCCAGTCTTCCTGTATGGAAGTCGTAGAGGAAGATGCCGTCGTTGGAACCAATCCACAATGCATCGTTATATTTGTCGTAGGCCAGCGAACCGATGTAATTGGTCTGTGCCACCATCTCCGCAGGCATGTCGACATGGGTGATGGTCCGCTTGCCGTCCATCGTGATGACATTGACGCCACCGCCCCATGTGCCTATCCACAGGTGCCCGTACTTGTCGGGCTCCAGTGCCGACACCGAGTTGTGCGAGAGGGCTGAATTGGCTGTCGTCCAGTGCTCAAAGTCGTCGCCAGCCGTCTTCCGGTTCAGTCCGCCCTCCACGGTACCGGTCCACAGCGTGCCGTTGGGTTCTACATAGATGGCATTCACGGGATGTGGCGACAGCGAGCCCGGCCTGCTCGGGTCGTTCACGTAGTTGCGCAGCATGAGCGGCTTGGGCGACAGCTTCACGATGCCGGCCGTCTCAGTACCTATCCAGAGCTGGCTGCCGTAGTTCAGGAGGCAATGCACGAAGTCGCTGGGCAACGGACACTCCGCCGTCGACGAATTCCAATGCGAGAAGGTTGCCGTCTGCTGATTCAACACGCAGACACCCCTCAGCGTGCCCACCAGCAGCCGCCCGTCGGACATCAGCGCCAGCGAGGTGGCAAAGTCGTGGGGCAGCGAGTTTTCGTCGGTGGTATGCCTGTAGCTGGTCAGCTTGCTGCTATACAGGTCGTAGGCGTGCAGTCCCAGGTTGGTGGCTATCCACACCATGCTGCCCTGCTTCAGCATATCGGTCACATAAAGGCCCCGCAACTGCTGCATGGCGGGGGCTATCTCCTGCCGTTCCAGCCGGTCGCCAGCCTCCGTCAGTCGGCACAGGCCGTTGTCTACGTTGATCCATACCGTGCCGTTCTGCTCGATATCCGCAATACAAATGTCGGGCGTATTGCCTATATAGTGGCATCGGCTGACGTGCTTGATGCTGCCGTCGGGATGGAATGTATAGCGGAAGACGCTGTCGCGCGTCACCTGCCAGATGGCCTTATGGGCGTCGCAGTACACCTTCACCGATTCGCGCCTCAGCAGCCGCATCATGTCGCCACCCTCCCAGCGGGGCTTGGTATTGCTCATGGTGCGCATGTCCATCACCACCGTGCTCTCGTCGTAAGCTATCCACAGGCGCTGGAATCCGTCCTCGGCAAATCCCTTGCACGAATTGCTGATGTCGCCATTGGTAGCCAGGAAGAGGGGCGACATATAGCCGTAGCCGTCGTAGCGCACGGCACCACCGCCATAGCACGATATCCACATAAATCCCTGGCTGTCGACGAATATCTGGTTCACATTGTTATGAGGCAAGCCTGAAGTCAGGTCAAGCCGCGACACGATATATTGCTCCAGCAATACATCCTTAGCCTGGCCCAGCGTAGTCAGCGCCAACAGCATGACAACCATGATATGCTTCATCTTACCCATAATCGATTGCAAAGATACGAATAATAATTCAGAATTGCAAGCATCACGCAAAAAAATCAGGTCCACCAAGCGGTGAACCCGATTTCCTTTTCACTTTTAATTGTCAATTGTCAAAGCGGTCCGTGCCCCAGACAGCTTGTAGTGCTCATGGCAGTCAGCGCTGCCGTCAGAATACTGATGAATACCTGAATAATCGCCTTCCACGTTTCCTTCTTCATAACCCTTTAACGTTTAATGTTTAACGTTTAATGTTTAATCTCCCTCTCCTGGCTCATCACCATTGTTGGTTGAAGGAGGAGTGGTGCTTCCCCCTCCTTCGGAGGGGTTAGGGGAGGCCCAATTCTCGCTCAGGAAGCTCTCGATGGGGACCAGCGTGCGCAGACGCTCAATCACCTTGTTGCCCTCCTTCACGGTGTCCACGATCACCACGTTGCGCAGCTCCAGCGAGCAGCGGTCGGCGAAGGCGGGACCGGAGAGGTCGTCGAGCTTGGTGGAATCGGGAATGAATCGGATGTGGATGGCCTTCACCACGTCGCGGGGCGAGGCGCTCGCCATCTCCGCCTTGGTGATGCCCTTCTTCGACTCGGCGAACGGCATGAAGATGCCCAGACCGTCGAACTTCACGCCGATGCCCATGGCCAGCAGCTCGGGCAGACAGGTCGAGAACATGCGCAGGATGGCCTGGATGTCCTCCAGCTGATACTTCGAGCCGTGAGCTATCATGTGCTCGGCGAAACCGCGCGTCGAGATGGTCTTCTGGCGGTCAACCTCAGGATAATACTTGCCGAAACCGGCGGAATTCTGCATCTTGTTCTGCTTCAGATTGATGCCCAGTACGGGCGAATTCACAATACTCATAATCGTAACTTTTTTTCGAAATTGTTAATCTTTAATTTTTCACTTTTCACTTTTCACTCACTCGGCTTCTCTCCGTCGAAGACTGGCGTTGTCTCGGCCGCTGACTCGGCATGTCTCTTCCGTAGAGCTTCCGCCTCATGAATCGGATGACGCTGCAAAGATACAACATTCCTACGGCGCCGATGGTAGGATTCGGTAGGATGACGTAGGATTCGGTAGGATTATGCAGGAAAAATCTGCAACATGCTAATAATCAGACGGTTCCCCTAATTCGGAAACAATAAGTCTGACCTGCTTTGGTGAGTAGTTCTTAATCTTCGCATTGATCAGGTGCTTAAGCCGGTCGTTGATTCTGAACCAGTTGTTCAGACTTCTCAGCGCCGACTCCTTCGAGGTGGCTTTGGGGAAGTACATCATCGCCAGTTCCGACTTGCCGTAAGTCTTGATTTCAAACGGTTCCTGTTTCATCGCTCTCTTTCTCCTTCTTCATCGCCAGCCAGTCGTTATAACTCACGGCATTCCGTTTCCGTTCCTCAATCTCTTGCTCCAGACGGTCGTTGTCGTCCTGACGCTCCTGGGCAATCGCCTGCTGACGGGCGGTATCGGCGGTCATCTGCTTCTTCTCCAGCCGCTTCATGCGGATGGCAGCGGTCTTGTCTTTGACGGTGTTACTGTTGCTCATCCACAGCTCCAACCGGTTGTCCATATCCCAATAGGTTTCTTCCTCAAAATGCATCTTGCCCGTCACAGGATTCACCTGACTGTAGAAGTAATAGAAATTGGCCAGGCTATCTCTGTCGTACTTGTTTTCTCGCTTTAAACACTCCTGATGAAAAACCTCACGACGCTCGCCTATTGTGTGTGTGTTTTCTTTCTCTTCTGTTTCTTTTTTTGCTTTTTCTTTTATAAGGGGGTTCGGGGGGAAGTTTTTCTTTTTCTTTGTTTCTTTTCTCTCTTTCAGACTGAAACGGGCGCAAAAAAAATACTGCAGCTTCTTCTTCAGCGACGTCACCAGCTCCTTCTCGTCGTCGCTCAGCTGCTCGTAGCTGGCAACGGCCATCAGCAGGTGGTACAGCGTGTCGTACACCGACCGCTCCCCGCCGTCGCGATTGACGGCAGAGACGGTCAGCAAATCGACAATGTAGCGTTCAATTCTTGTCTGTTCCATCCTTCATGACAAGCGAAAATATTTTGTATATATTTTTCCTTGCATATTCACTGAACGAATGGTCCTCCCTGCCTAGCTGCTTTTGCAGTCGCAGGTAGTTGAAGATCAAGAACGTGCAGGCGAAATACTTCAGGCGCAGGCGCCACGGCAGCCGCTGCACCTCCTCCATCAGTTCCCAGTAGCTGCTCAGCAGTCGCAGCACCCACAACAGTTCGTCACGCTGGTCAATATCCCGCAGGGCGTGCTTGAACTCGCCCAACAACTCGTCAAATTCTTTCCTTTCTTCCATCATCTAATTTTCTTTTAATTTTGTGGTCAATTTTGCTTAATTTCTGCCCCGATAGGGGCACTCCCTTATTATCCAAAGAATCGTATTGCCTCCCATTCACGCCTCTTCACCAGTCCCGGCATGGTGCGCCCGCCAGCATACACCCACTGTCGGAACTGCCGCTTGATGTCGTGCTCCGGACGGCCCTCGCGGATGAACCTCAGCAGCGTCGACTGCTGCAAACGGCCGATGCCGACATTAAATACAAACGACACGAGCGCATCCAACTGACCCTGCGTCAGCGACAGACCGAGACCGAGCACCTGACGCTCCGCCTCCGCGATATCCATGCGCAGATACTCGTCGGCCAGCCACTGCGTAATCCGGTCGCCGCGCCGCACACCACGAGTGTGTCCGTAACCGATTGTCCACACGCCAGCTGCATCCTGATAGGCCTGCAGACGGCAACCTTCAAACTCCTTCATTTTGTTAAATAAAATCTCACTTGTTTCCATACTCTTTAATCTTTAATGTTTAATCTTTAATCTTTAATGTTTAATCTTTAATCTTTATATCTCTTTCCGCACATCGTCGCATGATAGAACGCCATGCAGGGATCGGCGAAACGGCAGTTTTTGCCGTGAATCCTTGTTCGGTATAAGCCCATATCCGGGCACACACCTGGTAGTCCCGACACCTCATTCGGCTGCCAGTCGAGCAACGTGTTCATCTGGTTCTCATGCCCGTTCACCTCCCGCAGATTCTCAATACAATTATTCCGCTCATTCCCGTCGATATGGTCTATCTGACCTTCTGGTAATCGACCGTGATGCCAAGCCCAAACCACGCTATGATAAAGCAGACGTTTACGTTCACCTTTGTTCCGAAACCAGAAGTGCAGATACTTTGTACTGCAAACCTTCGTACCCTTCACCGCCTTGCCTCTCCGCTTGTTCACCAGCAGCCCTGCGTCGGCATCGTAATCGTAGTCGCGCTGAATGCGAGCCACCTGTTCTGCTATCTCACTTTCTGTCAAATTAATTCTATTCATATTTTTCACTCTACACTTAGTTCATCTTCTTCCCAACCGCTGCAGTCGTTCCGCAAGTCCGACATGTTGATGCCGGCATAGTTATGTTTCCCGTCCAAGATCAGTTGCTTCGCCATCTTGTCGCAACACATGATGATCTCCATCGGTGTGCGTTGCTGCTTGTGGAACAACTCCTCAAAGTTCTCGTCGCTCTCCCAGTACGATGTCGAGATGCTGCGCCCCGTGTCGGGATCGACGTCCCAGTCCGTACAGTAATGCCCTTTGCAGCCCCAAAGCACCGTGTTCTTCGACAACTGCTGGCGTACCGTCACCTCAATCTTCTGTTCGTTATCTTCGTTTTTCATTTGTCTTTAACTTCTCTAACTTCTTTAACTTCTCTAACTTCTTCATTCCACTCCACGATTTCAATCAGTCTCAATGCCGAGAACGACCGGAACGCCTCTTTGTCCAAGTCCCAATAGGTAAACACACCATAGTGCAGCAGCTTGTTGTCGTCGGGTGCCGACTTATACTCATAGCTGTCGAACGCCTCCGAGATGCCGTGACACAGCGTACCGCGAGCCGTGCGCATCTCGCCCACCTCCTTCCAGTAGCGGAACGTCACCACGCCGCGCCCCAGCTTGTCCAGCAAGTCGCACGTCAGGTGCGCCGTCCGGAACGCCTCCGACCGCTGCATGCAACAGTCCTCTACCAGATAATTCGCCAACTGCGCCGTCCACGACGCCAACAGAGCCTTCTGCTCTTTCCTTTCTTCTTTGCTCATCATACTTTTAATTAATAATGTTAGTGAATAAAAAAAAGATTTCTGAAGGCGAAGGTAGACACAAAAAATGGTAGCACCCTTCAGTTATAGATTACAAACTGAAGGATACTACCAATAAACTGAAGCTAACTGATAAACTAACTGAAATTACCGATTGTCAGCCTATCAATTGGTCTTTATATATTTCTAAATTTGAGTATGTCTTGTACAATATTCTAACAGAGTGTTTCGTTGCCCTGCTGCCCAACGGGATATCCGTATTGCACCACAATTCTGGTTGTATGTCGTTCAGAAAGTTGTAGATATTTATCTCGTTGGCCTCGCACGACTTCAACGAATGGGCAAACCACTCTTCCTTGTTCATCTGCCCTGCAAACTGCTCGTTGTCGCAATCCATCAGAAGCCTGTATTTCTCAAGGTAGCGCCTCAAAGCATACCATTCATACTTGTAGGTTATTTCGCTTACGAAGTATTTGTCGACGAATCTGTAGAGTTTTAGCAGGTCGACCGTTTGTTGGCCTGACTGCGTTTGCGTCCTGATAATAGTGTTCGTAGCCAGTAATAGAATACGTTCTTCCTTATCGGCATCCGTTTCAGCCTTTTCTCTTTCTGGCTTACCTCCCATATAGTTATGCTGATGATCTACATGAGCATTATAGTTCCATATAAAGGCGTATTGATTTGTTACTGTCTTATCTTCCTTACTCATTTCCTATTTGTTTTTGTTCAGACGGAGCGAGCGTTGGCATCGGAAAACTATTGTTTTGCTCTTTAACTTCTGCATTATAGTTGGCAGTGTGTATCTCATTCTTATCGCCAAGAATGATATCAACAGATTTTGGTTCAACTCGCTCTCTTGACTTGTCGGTCAATCTGGTGATTTGCTGTTCATAACGATGATTCATAACCCTATTGAGTCTGTTCAGTGACAGTTCGTGAGCATTTATCACGTTTTCGCCCATTTCCACGACAATATCGATGAGATGGTCTAATAGTTCAACATCAGTCGTCTGTGACCTTAGCCTTGTCAACTCCTCTGCCTGTTCTTCTGCCAAAGATCTCAATCTGCTCATCTCATTTTTGTAGGAAACAAGCTGCCACCAGCCAACTGGTTTCCCTTCGACATGACAGAAAAGTTGGGGATTGGAATTAAGTTCTCTACGGATATTGTTTCTCACATCCTTAGCATCAGTGTTATCACCGATGTAAAATTTTGCCAAGACACATATATCCGTCAGATAGCCAAAACCACCTAATATTTCTAATACCATCTTGACAATCTCTTTCTGAGTCATCTTACTTTCTTTCTGTTTCATAGCGTGCAAAGGTACAAAAAAAGCCGATCAACACCGATCAACGGATCTACGACGGATCATTTTTTGATCTTCTTTAACTATTGAAACTATTTAAACGCAAATAACTTGCCTTTTTCTTGCATTTTTCAAATAAACTCATTATATTTGCCAAAAATTAAGTGTTATGCCTAAGATATTTGAGTATTTTGGTTTCATCTTCTATTTCTTCTCGAATGAGCATGAGCCCATGTATGCTGGTAAGGCTGCATAATCATTGTTCTTCTTAGTCCTCCAAGAACGGCAGCCTCTCTTCTATATCTTCGCTGCACGCGAAGCAATCTGTCTGCGTGTCTTCTGCCTTCACAATATCAGGAATCTTGCGACGATAGGTGGCATACGTCTTGATGTTCTCAATTTCCTCACGACGGGCTTTGCTGATGGCAGCAAACTCTTTCTCTTGCTCTATGCCCAGAAACCTGCGTCCTAGAAGATTGGCAGCAATGCCAGTCGTTGACGAACCGGCAAAGGGATCGAGAATCCATGCGCCTGCCTCAGTGGAAGACAGGATAATCCTACTGAGCAATGCGAGAGGCTTCTGTGTGGGATGCTTGCCGCACTTCTTCTCCCATGGCGCTATGGCAGGCAGCCGCCACACGTCAGTCATCTGCGTGTCACCGTTGATATGCTTCATCAGCTCGTAGTTATAGTGATGGGGCACCTTCTCTTTTTTCCTCGCCCAGATGATAAACTCTGTCGAATAGGTAAAGTAACGGCAGGAGATATTGGGCGGCGGGTTGGTTTTAGCCCACGTTATTACATTCAGAATCTTATAGCCTAACTGCGTCAAGCTATTGGCAACGGAGAATATATTATGGTAGGTGCCCGAAATCCATATCGTACCGTTATCCTTCAACTTCTCGCGGCAGAGCGACAACCATCTTAAATTAAACTCGTTTATCTGTTCTGGCGACATGCTTTTGTCCCAGTCGCCTTTATCCACACATACTATCTTGCCACTCTGCACGCTGATGCCGCCGCTCGACAGAAAGTAAGGAGGATCGGCAAATATCATGTCGAACTTGAAATTGAACTGCGGCAACAATTCAAACGTATCGCCATGAAGCAGATTGAAGTCGTGGTTGGATGATTTATAGAAGGCTTTCATTATTGCTTCAAAAGATTTATGAATGAATGAATACTAGTGAGATTATAAATGCTGGGAATAGTATTGAAAGCCTCCTCTAACTTGTTACGAGCAGAATTCCAGCCGATGCCGTCTGTTATCCAAACAAATTCAAAACCATTTACGGAATTCACTTTAGGCGCCAACTCTGTATAGGCACGAGCCACTTCATTGAGTTTAGATCCGCCACCGCTATAGAAGTTCACCTCGATAAGATATTTCTTATCAGTGGTTTTGATATAGAAATCGAAGCGTTTTTCATCTGTACCAAGTACTGACAATTCGGGGAACTCAGACGAATAAACCTCCTGTCGAAATGCGACACCGTTTTCTTTAAGTATCTTTGCAACGGTATTCTCCATGATGTGACCACTACGATTCTTACGGGCATTGGTATCAAGGCCGGTCTCTATGCCAAACACATAATCTACGAGGTTCTTGATACGGCGCGATTGGAAGATATCAGCCAATCCTGTACCTTGAAGGAACTCCACAACCTTCGAGCATGACTCGAAATAGCTTTTCAATAGCACCACATTGCCATCTTTATCTACAACAGGCTTCTTACCCTCGTCTCTGACGGCGATCAGAATTCCAAGTACCTCAAAAACTTTTGGGTCGCGCTGCCATATTTCAGCAACTCCTTTTGCCATATCATCCTTACCAATGAGATAATTCAGCGTGTTCAGGCTCATTTCCACCTCTGCCACATTTGCAGATATCTTGTCGAAATCGCAGAAGAAATCCAGCGTCTGGTTTGTCTCTTGCAGTTGAGACATAAATAGATTGAAATCCTTATTCATAGTTCTTGATTAAAAGCTCTGTTAGTTTTCCTCTCTTTTCCGGATTAGCATTGATATACCTTGAAGCGTAAACACGCTCAATCCGATAGTCCTTATAGAGTTCCTCAAAGAAGGTGTCCTCAGGATTCTTGGCAGAACAATCTGCGTTGCTTTCCATCCAATAACAGCCAACGTCACTTAGCTGATGACAAAAAGCAGCAAGAGCCCTTTGGTCGTCATCATTGAAATCACCTTTGGCGTATGCCGTAAAACTCGAGGTGGCGTCCAAGGGACGATAAGGAGGATCAAGATAGACAAAGGTTAATCCATCCACATGTTCTATCGTCTGGCTGTAGTCACCTTGGCATATCTCGATGTTTGCTTTCTGCAGAAGCTGGCTGTCAGCCCTCAGAAGCGGTTCATTGCAAATCGTAGGATTGGCGTATTTCCCGAAAGGAACATTGAATAGTCCTTTTCTGTTTACCCGATACAAGCCATTAAAGCACGTCTTGTTCAAAAAAATCAATTGTGCGACCCGCTCAACGCCATTGCCTTCGTGGCGATTATACCGCTCGCGGATTTCATAAAACACCAGGCTTCGAGCATCCTGACCTTCCGTTGCCAGATAGTGTTTCTCCAGTTCTGAAAGATTGGCTATCAGCTTGTCAACGTTGTCCTTGATAGTCATGTAAGCCAACACGAGATCGTCGTTGACATCGTTGATGACGGCTTTCCTGATGTTGCTAAAATGTTGCAACATATAGAAAAGCATGGCACCACCGCCCACGAATGGCTCGATGTATGTGAAGGGTTCTTTACTAATCTGTGGAGGCAGATGTGCTGCCAACTGGCTCAATAGTTGTCCCTTACCGCCAGCCCACTTCAAAAATGGTTTTGCTTCCGTGCTCATTGCTCTTTTGTCGTTTGGCTGCGGACAAAAGAAAGCGTACCCTCTTCCTGTTCACCAATTAACGAAGGCCGTCCACCACAGAAGCCCGTACAGAGAGGTGAAAGGAAGGGGTACGCCTATACAGCATAGGCGTATCCTCATCCCCAGAGACTCTCTGTAACTACTGTTAGTTTGGTGGACTGTTTTCGTTAAAAGTCTCTTAGAACTTAGATACTGCTATCTAATTCCACAAAGTTTGCCAGCGCTCAGGTTAAGAGCAATAAGCGGGTGCAAAGTTAAGCATTTATCTCGATATAACTTGCATTTCGCCCAGCTTTTTCACCTTTTCACGCTGATTTCTGTTTCTACGTAATCTGAAGCATCCAGAACAAGGTCGCAATTCCGGTACATCTGCCTCACCATTTCGACAGCATCATCTTCATTTTCAGCCTCCATCTCGACAATGCGGCTTAGCACTTCGCTTACTTCTATTCTGTACTTCGTCATACAAAATGCAAAAGTACCAAAAATCAACGACGATTTATCAATTAGATCAAAAGTTAACAAAAAAGATCAAAAAGGATCAATTAGAATGCAGAACAACTAAGACTATTCTTTGTTAACTAGTCATTGATACAGCCCCCCCCCACTTATCGTATTATGCCGTAATATCGCAAGTTTCTTCATTCTCATTTTGTATAATTCGTTTTGCAAAGATAGGAAAAAGAAATTTAAAAACCAAAGGAAAGTTGAAAATTCTTTGGTATTAAAATGAAAACGAAGTTAAGGGTTGAGGAATGGGGTCGTCGCTGCGCTCCTCAAAATCCATCAAAATCTGAATCAAAATTAAACAAAATAAAAGAATCCGGGCAGTTGCTCGGATTCGTGGGGGTATAGAGTTTGTTTTGTGATCAGAAGAACCGACCCTCTGATCTACAAGTCATTCCAAGCCTCTTCGTCAGGTATTCCTTTACCTGTGGCGAAATTGGCTTCAGCCTCGTCAAGCATCGCATTCATTTCCTCCTTAGTATATCGTTTCAACGGCAGGGTGGCTTCCTGCTTGTCAGCGTATTCCGTCAGGTGCTTACTCACCCAGCGCATGTCGCTTGGTGTCAGCGTACCTATCAGGTATTCAACTAAATTCGTCAATGTTGCAGTGCTCATATTGTTTCCTTTCTTTTTGTCTTTCGCCTGCAAAGTTAGGAATAAGTTTCCAATATTCCAAAAAATCCAAGAAAAAACTATCAAAATCCGCATTCTACGGAGGCTAGGAGGAAAGGAGTTCTTAATGGGGGTCGTCGCTGCGCTCCTCAAAATTAAACGAAAATTGGCCAGAAAATTAATCAAAATAAAGACTGGGCGATCAGAGAACCGGTACCTGATCATCTTACACATTGACACCTGTCCGCATTACGTCGTCGTAGAGCGGAGACCAACGATCTTCGGCCATGAGAACTGGCTCGATGAGGAAACTGACCTCGCGGACGTCGCGCCATAACTTCTTGGAAAGTTCGAACTTGCTGCCGCCATAGGTGGGCACAATAACGGCCACGTCAATGTCGCTGTCAGGGTTAGCATTGCCCTTGCTGTAAGAGCCGAACATCATGACTTTCGGCTCCACGTCGAAACGGGCGCTTATGACTCGCTTGTATCTGCGGACGAGTTCAAGGGCCTCGTCGCGGGTAAGTGTCCTTCTATCCATTGCTGTATCTGTTTGGTTTCGTCAATAATTTGTCGGCATGCCTGCGGAGTGAGCGTGCGGGCAAGTTCTTCTTTGTCTTCAGGGTAGCGGGCCTCGATGTTGTAATTGGTGATGGTATCGAGAAAGTCGCGCTGGTCATCGCCCATCAGGTCGTATATCCCACTGCCAGTGGCCAGTCGCTGGTGGCTGTGGGTGTATGGCGGGTCGGTGGGCTGTGTAGCACACCAATATGCCTTGAGGGTCTTTTCGATAACCTGGTGGCACATGAAAGCGACGTATAGCCAGCGGCCCGTTTGGTGCATGGCCTCGGCGGTGTCGAGGTCGTAGTCGGCTAAGTCGAGCCAGTACTGCACTTGTTCGTCTCTTGTCATATCTTTAATTGTTAATCAATTATCTGTTCCTAATCTTGTCGGTGCAAAGATAAAAAAAAGAAATTTAAAAACCAAAGGAAAGGTGAAAATTATTTGGTGTTAAAATGAAAACGAAGTTAAGGGTTGTGTTATTGGGTCGTCGCTGCGCTCCTCAAAATCTATCAAAATCTGAATCAAAATTAATCAAAATAAAAGAATCCGGGCAAGGGTGAATTGCTCGGATTCGTGGGGGGTATAGAGTTTGTTTTGTGTGGGCTACCTTGACCTCACAGGGGGACACCGTGTGAGCGTTTAATTCGTTGTCTTCACCAGGTTCACCGTGCCGAGGTTGGGCGTGTTCGGGTCAATCGCCGTGTTGATAGTGGCCGAGAAGGTGGCCGTAGGCTGGGCTTGGTTATAGGGGCGCGTAGGATGCTCGCTATCGTCGTAGCCCGTGTCCGTGGAGGTGATGGTGACGGTGGTGTTCGTGTAGCTGGGCAGGCTGATGGTGACGTTGCTGCCGTCGTGGTACTTGCCCGTGGCGGTGTACGACTGGCCGCGGTAACTGACCGTGATGGTGATGTCGCTGTTGGCCTCGTTGACGTTGTAGGCGGGCGTAGAAGTCACCGCACCGCCCGACTCCTGGTAGTACTGGTAGTACTTGACCGTGAAGGTAAACTCGGCTGTCGTTGAAGTGAAGCCGCTGATGGTGCCGGGGGCGACGCTGACGGTGCCGCAGGTGCCGCAGGTGCCGTTCGCGCCCAAGCCCGCGCCGCCCGCGCCGATGTCATAGGGGCTGTACGTGCCGCCTGTGGCCGTGCCCGTGCCGCCCGTGATGGTGATGTTGCCGCACGTGTTGGTCCCACCTACATTCCATCCGCCGCCGATGCCTGCGGCGTTCGTGCCGCCCGTGGCGGTGATGGTGCCGCCGGTGATGGTGATGTCGCCGCACGAGGCTATGACGCTTTCTGCATAGCCGCTGCCGATGCCCGCGCCGCCGTAATTGCCCGTGGCGGTGATGGTGCCGCCCTCGATGCGGATGTTGCCGACTTGCATGTTCTTGCCGCCGCCGATGCCCGCTGCTGAGCCTTGGGTGAAGCCTGGGTTAGACGGACTCTCGTAGAGTCCCGTTTCAGCGGTCAGCGCGCCGTTGCCCTTGATGGTGAGCGTCATGCCCGGCGGTCCGACCTGCACACCGGGATATTCGGGGTGGTATCCTCTCACATAGTTCGTGCCCTCGAGGATAATGGTGGCGTCGCCCGCGCAGGTGATGCCCGCCCACGGCGTGAGGACGTCGTTAGCCACGCGACCCGGGATGGTGGCGTCGCTGAGCGTCACCGTCGCCCCAGCGGCTATCGAAATTTTGTAATTGCCGCCGAGCGTGCCTGTCAGCGTTATGCCGCTGCCCACCAGCAGGTCATGGGTAATGGTCGAAAGATTAATGGTCTTCGAGAACGCCGAGCCATTCCAATGGCGAGAGACGTTGTAGACCTTGGCGGTAAGGTTCTGCGTACCGAGGTCGATGGTGCCAAAGAGAGTAGAGGTATTGTTATCTTTTATTTCCATCGTATACGCACCGTTGCCAGAATAATACGAGCCGAAAGCGAATGCAGCCACACCGTAGGCATCGGTCTGGAAGAGCACACTAACAGAATTGCTACCATTCTTCTTTAGATAAGCGCGGTAATATGTACTTGCGGCAAGTCCGCTGATGGTGCAGTTGAAGATGGGAGTATCGCTTGTCAGCGAAAAACTCTTTGTTCCGCTGTTGTAGGCGCCCTGTACCAGCAGACCTTTCTCCATCAGTGTATTGACATCAGCGGCAATCATAAAGCTATATTGAATCTGAGGTTCAATGCCATCAGATATACCAACAGCACCAACATTATAATTTTCCTCCTGGACGAGAGTGGCCGTGGTCGATTCCAGCGGGTCGCTGCCGAAGTCGTGGTCATTAATAGGGTTTTGTTGTGTGTCGCAAGCATAGAGGGTGCCCGTGAATGTGGCACTCTTGCCGTCTTGAGAGAGCGAGCCGTCCTTCATGATTAGTGTGCCATACACCCTCGTAAGACCGTTATTCACTTCGCGATAGATATATAGTTTGTCGCCGGTTGTGAACTTAAGTCTGCGTTTGCCGTTCTCATCTACTACTTGGCTACGGGTCGTAGCGTCATCTGCGAAGCCTGCGCCTACGGTTACCATGACGCCCTTTGGTGCAGTCTGTTCCTCAGTCAGGTTATCCTCGTTGGTGCAAGAGGTTGTTGTCAGAGCCAGAGCTGCTATCGTCAGCATGCTGGCTAAATATGCGAGTCGTTTCATACTAAATATCCTCCTCTTCATATAATATATCCATGTCTGTATTAGCACTTGCCTGCAATAGTTGCGGCAATTCTTTCAGTTCGACGACCTGCATCTGGGGCCGTTCGTACTTCCGTTTCTCTTTTGATTTCATTTTTTATGCTATATTGTGTTAATGTCTATGATTTCGGTTGCAAATTTAAGAAATTAAAATGAAATAAGGTGTACAAAAATTCAAAATGATGTACAAAAATAAAGAATTAGGTGTACAAATTGTGAGAATTTGTACAATTTTGAGGGGAAAAAGGCATGGAGCACAGGGTGACAGGCACCATGTGAGCATGTTATGGGGTCGTCGCTGCGCTCCTCAAAATCCATCAAAATCTGAATCAAAATCTATCAAAATAAAGAATCCGGGCAAGGTGAGTTGCTCGGATTCTTGGGGGGTATAGGGTTGGTGGTGCTTAGAATGCGAAGCAGGCGCGGACATGCCAGGTACCCGTCTTGGCAAGTGATTGGACGCTTGCATTCGTTGTACCATCGTAATAAATACCCTTGGCATTGTCCTCATCTATCGACGTGCTTGTCCAGTAATATCCGCCCACTAAGGCAGACTTGACTGTTCCAACAGGAGCAGCTGCTGGTGTGTCGGTATAATATCCCCACATCATGTACTGCCAATCCTTCTCTGAAGGCAGGCGCCATGAACCACCAGCGATGGCATGATATGTTTGCCAGCTTGGAATAATGGCATCACCTGTGGCCTCGGCAAACGTGGCGTTATATCCGTAGGCATCCGTCAGCGAGATGGCCATACCATTGGCACAGATGCCGGGCTGAGCACCAACGTATGCAATCATGGCAACGGCGGTGGTGTTTGCAGCCTCTGCTGCGGCAACGTCATCATAAATAACACCATTATTTCCAATTACTTTACCGACTGCTGCAGCTGTAAATGGTGTCGGTGCCACCGTATACGTCCAAGTGTACGTGCCGTCGCCATTGTCCGTACGTGCACTGCGGGTGACGGTGTAGCCTGGAGCTGCGAGCAGGGATGTAACGTCAAGCGCGGTAGTGGTTTCGTGGCCGTTGTTAAACGGCTTATAGTTATTGCACCAAAGACCGCAATCATCGCTGTCACTTGTGGTAACGGTAAGCGTATGGCTGCCGCCGGTGGTCATCAGATATAGGTTTTTCCAAGAACTAATGGCATCGCCTGCGTCGGTGTTGATGGTGTAGTCGCTGGCAAGATTGACGGTAAGGTTTTCAGTGCCTATGAGGAAGGGGTAACCGTTATCGTTAGTTGCCGTACCATCGCCTGTGAGGGTTACGATACCTTCCTCTTCCGAATAGCAGAAGAAACCTTCGCTGCTTCCACTGATGGTGGCGCCATTGCCTATAACAAAACACCCATCCAGATCAGGTGAAACGGACGATGCGTCGTTGGCGGTGACGGTGGGCACGGCACGCTGGCTTTGCCAAACCATCTCCAAAGTGCCATAGTAATATTTGCCATTCTGCAGGCCGCTGGCAGGCAGCGACTTCTGGCCAGTGTAAAGGTTTCCGTTGTAATCTTCGGCCGTAAAGGTCAGCTTGTCGCCAGATTGAAGCTCGGTATTGTCGAAAGCCAGGGTGAAATACACATCGCCATTGGCATCCATCAAAGAAGGATGGCCAATGATACCCATTTCTTTGTCTGTCGTAACTGTTCTTCCTCCAGTTGATCTATCAAAAAGTCGGTCGCGATATATAAAAATCTCGTGCTCTGTCGAAAGAATCAGATATCGGAGGCCTGCAGATGCAGGAGTCATAGGACTGCCGGCCTTCGAGAACGAGAGACGCTGACGGAACATAGAGCCGTAGTTGGTAAAACGCACATGGTCGTCCAGAGTCAGCGTGTTCGTCCCACTCAAAGTCATCGTTACGTCCTCGGCAAAGGCAAAGTCGTAATGTGAGACGCTGTAATCGCTATCGTCATCGCCGGCAGGGTGATCTTCGTTCTGCGTTCCGTTCTGGCAATCGTAATAGAACATCATGCCATTTCCTGTTATAGCCTTATAATAAAGTTTGTAAGTGTCGGTGGCGTCAACGGTAACTGAAGTCCAGGACTTAGTGCCACTATCATAAGTATAGAAACTCAAGTCGCCCGAGAGCGTACACGCCTTTCCCCCATATTCAAGGGCGGTGGGCTGGAGATGAAGGAATTTGGTACCATTGTGGGCCCAAGCATTCTTTGTGACGTTATAGACGAAAACAGAATCCGACGTGGCGAACGTGCTGGTGGCTGTCGTTTCGCCAAAGGTTACGGCACGTGTATCTGCACCAACGCCCATGCTGGCAGGGATGCTGACATGATAGACAGGAGCCTCGGCTGTGGGCTGTTCCTTTAAAGCAATATCTTCATTCGTACAAGCTGCGAAGCCTGCGGTGAGTGCTGCTGCTATCGTCAGCGCACCCAAGATGTTCATTACCTTCTTCATAGTCTTCATCGTTTTTACCATTGTTCGGGATAATAATCGGGTCTACTGGCGTCTAACAGGCGCGGTCTCTCTTTCAGTTCGACGATCCGCATAGTGGGCCGATCGTAGGTTCTCTTAGCTTTTTTGTCCATAGTCAATTATTGAGTTTAATATTTTCTGTTGATTCTTACAATGCAATAGATGTAGGCGACCACTGAACATACATAAGCCAGGGTCAGGGTTGTTGCAAACACGGGGGCGTCGCTGTAGAATTCTGTAATAGTCATAGCTCTTAATATTTTAAGGGTTAAGGCTTATGGTTGCCCAAGTCACCTAAGATTTCGGATGCAAATTTAAGAAATAAAAATGAAATAAGGTGTACAAAAATTCAAAATGATGTACAAAAATAAAGAATTAGGTGTACAAATTGTGAGAATTTGTACAGTTTTGAGGGGAAAAGGGGGAATGTGTTTCGTTGAGAAAAAAATGGCGCGGCACCTGAAGTGGCGTCGCGCTAATAATTTTAGTCGTACCAGATAGATGGCATCGGTCTCTGTTCTGTTGATTCGACCATTTTGTTCTCGGTCTGCATCTGTTCATTTTTTAGTTCGTTTTCTGTTGACATAAGCTAATCTATTTTGCTGATTTCTAGTTTTTTGCAAATATAGGGAATAATTCCTCTGGTTGTTCTTTTCGCACATTTTTTTTAGGTCTCCTTAACAAAATAGTGGCGTTTTCGGAATTTTCATTCGGAGAATATTCAGAAACGGGATCTTGGGGGTCGGTTCTCCTGATCATATTAATAACCCAATCCAAGGGCTTGCTTCACACCACGAAGCAGGCCCTTTGTTTATTATCATCTGATTTGGCTCAACTCCAGCGCCATCAGGTTCAGCTGCTGGCAGTCGGAGGCGGTGAGCATAACACGCTTCATCATCCCTACAAAGGTAGTGTTTTTTCTTGAGAAAAAGGGGAAAAAGCGTGATTTATGGGAAAATCTTTTGCGTTTCCCTCGTTTTTTTGTAATTTTGCAGCGTATTGTGCGAAATAGTGAAGTATGTTTGAGCAGGTGATCGGACAAAAGGAGGCGCAGGAGCGCTTGTTGCAGATGGTCAGGGAAGACCGTCTGCCGCATGCCATCATGCTGTGCGGTCCGATGGGTGCCGGCAAGATGGCGCTGGCCATCGGCTTTGCCAAGGTGTTGCTGATGAAGGACAACAGCCAGGCTATGCTCGAGAAGCTGGAGCATCCGGACCTGCACTTCACCTACCCCACCATCAAGCTGCCGTCGATGAGCACCGACCACAAGCCCGTGAGCGAGGACTTTGCCCGCGAATGGCACGAGCTGGTGATGGCTGGTCCTTACTTCACCATGAACGAATGGCTGGAGCAGATGGGCGGCGAGAACCAGCAGGCCATCATCACTGCCGGCGAGAGCGACAGTCTGATCAGGAAGCTGTCGATGAAGTCGAGTCAGGGGGGCTATAAGGTGAGTCTGATATGGCTGCCCGAGCGCATGAATATAGAATGTGCCAACAAGATACTGAAGCTGTTGGAGGAGCCACCCTCGCAGACGCTGTTCATCATGGTGTGCGAAGAGCCCGAGAAGTTGTTGGAGACCATCCGCAGCCGCGTGCAGCGTATAGACATCAGGAAGATAGCCGACGAGGACATCAAGAAGGCGCTGATGGAGAAGCGCGGTCTGAACGACGACATGGCGCAGCGCGTAACCCGCATGGCTAACGGCAACTGGCTGAAGGCCCTGGAGATGCTGAGCGTGGACTCGGAGAACGAGCTGTTTCTGGATATGTTCCAGTCGCTGATGCGCATGGCCTATCAGCGCAAGGCTCGCGACCTGAAGACATGGGCCGACCGCATGGGTGCCTTGGGGCGTGAGAAGCAGAAGCGCTTTTTGGACTACTTCATGCGGTTGATCCGCGAGAACTTCATGTATAACTTCCACCGCGAGGAGCTCTGCTACATGACACAACGGGAAGAGGACTTCGCCAAGAACTTCGCCCGATTCATCAACGAATATAACGTGCTGCCCATCAGCGACCTGGTCAACCGTGCCATTCGCGACATCGGACAGAACGCCAATGCCAAGATGGTGTTCTTCGACATAGCGCTGCAGATGACCGTGCTCATCAAGAATGCCCAATAACCCGAAACAAGAATATAAACAACTCAGACAAGATATATGGAAAAAACAAAGGAACTCGAGATAAAGACCGGTTGCGACAGAGGACTCTGCAAGAAAGCCATCGGACGACAGGACCGACAGTTGAACACCTACGACTGGCTGGCCGACGTGCCCGGCAATACCGACACGACGGACCTGGTGGAGGTGCAGTTCAAGCACACCCGCAAAGGCTACTACCACAACGTGAACAATCTGCCGTTGCAGAAGGGCGACATCGTGGCCGTAGAGGCTAATCCCGGACACGACATCGGTGTGGTGACGCTGACCGGCCGACTGGTGAACCTGCAGGTGAAGAAAGCCAATCTGAAGAGTGCCGACGACATCAAGCGCGTCTACCGCATAGCACGTCCCATAGACATCGAGAAGGCCCGTGAGGCCAAGGCCCGCGAGCATGCCACGATGATTGAGAGCCGCCAGATAGCCAAAGGACTGGGACTGGACATGAAGATTGGCGACGTGGAATATCAGGGCGACGGCAACAAGGCCATCTTCTACTATATTGCCGACGAGCGCGTAGACTTCCGCCAGCTCATCAAGGACCTGGCAGCCACCTTCCACGTGCGCATCGAGATGAAGCAGATTGGTGCCCGACAGGAAGCCGGACGCATAGGCGGAACAGGTCCCTGCGGCCGAGAGCTGTGCTGTGCCACCTGGATGAAGAACTTTGTGAGCGTGGGTACACAGTCGGCCCGCTATCAGGACATCTCGCTGAACCCGCAGAAGCTGGCAGGCATGTGTGCCAAGCTGAAGTGCTGTCTGAACTACGAGGTTGACGAATACGTGGAAGCCGGACGCAAGCTGCCTTCCAAGGATACCGTGCTGCAGACATCGGACAGCGACTACTACTACTTCAAGGCCGACATCCTGGCAGGGCTTATCACCTACTCTACCGACAAGAACCTGGCAGCCAACCTGGTGACCATCAGCGCCGAAAGGGCCAAGGACATTATTGAGATGAACCAGAAAGGCGAGAAGCCGCTGTCGCTGGAGACGGATGGTAACAAGAAGCAGGAGAGCGGCCCCGTCGACCTGGCCACCCAGGAAAACATTGCCCGATTCGACCGTACCAAGAAGAAAAAGAAAAAGAAGAAGAACCCGAATAACAGAGACAACCATGCAAAGGAGTAAGCACGGGCGGCTGTGGCCGGTGGTGGCGGTGGCGATATGTGGCGTGATGACGGCATGTATCGATCATATCATGTATCACCACTACGAGCACACGCCACTGTCAGGATGGGAAAGGAACGACACGCTGAACTTTCTGGTGCCTCGTGCCAAACAGCAAGGGCAGTACCTGGAAGAAATAGGGGTGCGCATCAATGGCGACTATCCGTTCCTGGGTCTGCGTCTCATCGTCAGCCAGACGGTGTACCCATCGGGCAAGACCTTGGCCGACACGCTGGAATGCGAACTCATAGACAAGAACGGCACCGCCAAGGGCGACGGCATCACCATGTACCAGTATCAGTTCCCCCTGACCACGCTGCAACTGGCCGAGGGCGACTCGCTGAGTGTGGCGATACGTCACGACATGAAACGTGAGATACTGCCTGGCATCGCAGATATCGGCGTCAAGCTGAGCAAGCAATAAGAGGATGGGGAATGGTCAGGAGCGCATCAGATTGCGGCTGGCATCGAGGCGCAGGAAGATGAACAGCAACAGCGTGAAGCCCCAGAGCGAGGAGCCGCCATAGCTGAAGAAGGGCAAGGGAATGCCGATAACAGGCGTCAGACCTAACACCATGCCCACGTTGATAAACACATGGAACAGGAAGATGGAAAGCACGCAATAGCCATAGACACGCGAGAAACGATAGGGTTGCCGCTCCGCCAGATGGATCAGACGGAGAATGAGTATCAGGAACAGCAGCAGCACGCCTGCCGAGCCCAGGAATCCTTCTTCCTCGCCCACGGTACAGAAGATGAAGTCGGTATCCTGCTCGGGCACGAACTTCAGCTTGGTCTGCGTACCATTCAAAAAGCCCTTTCCTTCCAAGCCACCGGAGCCAATAGCTATCTCACTCTGATGAACATTATAGCCTGCTCCGCGCAGGTCTTCGTCCAATCCCAGCAGCACGTTGATACGAGAGCGCTGGTGGGGCTCCATGACATTCTGCATGATGAAGTCGGCACCATAGAAGAAACCAACAGAACCCAAGGCGAAGAGGGCAATGAAGAAATAAGCACGCAGGCGTGTGCCCAGCCCCTGCCACAGCAGATAGCCGATGAGGACAGCCGTCATGCCCAGCTGGATATAGACGATGTCCATGTAGGGACGCAGGAAAAGCACCAGGACGAGCGTAATGCCCAGAATATAGAGAATCAGGCGCAGGGCCAGTTGGCGGTGGCAATAAACCCACACCATGCCCAGAGAGAAAATCTGCACCATGAAAAGCACCGCAAACTTACCCACCGACGTCGGCGAATCGCCAAAATGAACATCGGCAAAACGGATGCCCACCACGAAATAAGCCACCATAGCGACACCCGTAAACAGGATGCTGCCCGGCATGCCCTCACGATAGAACATCAGGAAGAAAGACAGATAGACCAGAGCAGAACCCGTCTCGTGCTGCAGCACAATACATATCATGGGCACCATGATGATGGCCAGCGTGGCGGCAAAGTGCTTCCACTGGTTGATGTTATAGCCATAGGTGGACATAAACTTGGCCAGCGCCAAGGCCGTCGCAAACTTGGCAAACTCAGCCGGTTGCAGACGAAGGGGACCCATGACGAGCCACGATCGTGAGCCCTTGATGGTATGCGGATTGAAGATGGTGGCAAAGAGCAGCAGCACCAGCAAGCCATAGATGACAAAGGAGAAGGTGTCGTAGAATCGGTCGTCGAGCATGACGATGACGAAGCCGAGCACGATAGACGTGCAAATCCAGACAATCTGCATGCCCGAACGCGTATCGAGGCTGAAGATGTCGGTCTCGCCATATGAATAGCTGGCACCGCAGACGCTGATCCACCCAAACGACATGAGGGCGATATAAAGGAATACCGTCCACCAGTCGATGTTGCGCAATATGCTGGTCTGTCGTCTATCTGCTGGTAGTGCCATATGCGATATGTCGGTTTTGGAACTCAGTGGCCTGGCGCTCCGAAGCCTCCGAGAGTTTTCCGTGAATATACTTCTCCATGATCAGACCGCCAATAGGTACACCATAGGTAGCACCCCATCCGCCATTCTCCACATAGACGGCAACGGCTATCTTGGGTTTATCCATAGGCGCAAAGCCCATGAATACCGAGTGGTCGTGACCGCGGTTCTGGGCTGTACCCGTCTTGCCACAAGCCTGGAAATCATACTTGGCCAAGGCGTGGCAGGTGCCACCAGTAGCCGAAGCACGCATGCCCTGCACCACATAGTCGTACGACTCGCGGCTGGCCATGGTGCGGCGCTTCGTCCTGTAGACGGAATCCAAAGGCTCACCCTGCACTTTCTTAACCACATGGGGCGTGATGAACCATCCGCGATTGGCGATGGTAGCACCCAGGTTGGCTATCTGCAACGGTGTGGCATTGACCTCACCCTGTCCGATAGCGATAGAGATGATGGTCAGACCGTTCCACGAGCCCTTATAGGCTTTGTCGTAGAAAGTGGCATTAGGTATCAGACCGCGCTTCTCGCCAGGCAGGTCGATACCCAGACGATAACCGAAACCCATGCTGACCATATAGTCGCGCCAGGTATCCATAGCCTTCTGTACAGAACCGTATTTCGAGAGATGCTGGTTGATCATGTAATAGAGTCCCCAGCAGAAATAACCGTTACACGAAGTGGACAGGGCGGGAACCAAAGGCAGCGGGGAGGCGTGACCGTGACAGCCTACATGCAAGCCTTTATAGTTGAAGCCATGACCGCAGGGATAGGCTGTCTGCGTAGGATGCAGGATACCCTCAGTCATAAAGGTCAAGCCCTGTGTGGTCTTGAATGTTGAACCAGGAGGATACTGACCCATGATACTACGGTTGAGCAGAGGCTTCCACACATTCTGGCTCAGCAGACGATGGCTCTTGGAACGCTGGCGCCCCACCATAATACGAGGATCGTAGCTGGGAGAGCTGACCATACACAGCACCTCGCCCGTAGAGGGCTCGATGGCAACGATGGAGCCAATCTTTCCCTCCATCAGTCGCTCGCCAAGTGCCTGCAGCTCGGCATCAATACCCAGTGTGAGGTTCTTGCCAGCCACAGGGCGCTGGTCGAATTTTCCGTTCTGATAACGGCCCTGCACACGACCATGGGCATCGCGGAGCAGAATCTGTATACCCTTCTCGCCACGCAGCTGCTTCTCATAGCTGCGCTCAATACCTAACTTCCCGATATAGTCGCCAGGCTGGTAATAGGGATCCTCCTCGATATCGGCAGGCGACACCTCAGCCACATCGCCCAAGACATGGGCAGCAAAGGGATATTCGTACTGGCGGATGCTGCGACGCTGGATATAGAAGCCTGGGAAGCGGAACATCTTCTCCTGGAAAACAGAGAATTCCTTATCGCTGAGCTGACTCATGAATACCTGCTGGGTGAAACGAGAGTAGCCAGGATTCTTGCTCTTATCCTTGATGGTAGCCATGCGGTAGTCGAACTCTTCGCGGGTGATATTCAGCGCATTACAAAAATCAAGGGTATCCAAGTGATCCTTGGCCTCGTTCATGACCACCATGATATCATAGGCAGGCTGGTTATACACAAGCAGTTTACCATTACGGTCATAGATACCGCCACGCGAAGGGTATTCTATCTTCTTGAGGAAAGCATTGGAGTCGGCACTCTTCTTATAGTCATCGCTGGTAATCTGGAGCTGGAAGAGACGCAGAATATAGATGACCACGATTAACGTGGCCACTCCTGCTATCACATAGCGTCGGTTACCAAGTCCGTAATCCTTCATTTATTTGCGTTTTGCTATCTCAAAGGCATAGATCATCACCAGCGTAATCAGCGTACTGCCACACACGCACTTGACCCACTCTAGCAGATTAAAGAAATTAAAGAGCTCGAGCGTGAAAAAGACAAGGCAATAGAGCAATACCAGCGGGATGACATAATAGTAATAGCGCGTCGGACCCATGGTATACAGCCCAGGCTCCATATTCTCAGGCGACTCATTAGGAATGAACAACTGAAAATAATAGGGCTGGATGGCTGCTATCAGCGTCAGCGAGGCAGATGCAACACCTGGTGTGTTAGAGAAGATATCGATGAACAGTCCCATGAAGAAGCCCGCCAAGAGAATGGACCACTTAGGATAGCTGCGGGGGAACATGGTGACAAAATAGACATAAAACAACGGTGTGGCGCAGTTAAACAGATGAATGCGTCCCAACACAAGGGCTTGAGCCACCACGAGGATGACAAACCAGATAGCCCGTTTCAGTATATCTTGCGTCATATTCCTTAATTACTCCTTTACGTTCAGCTTCAATGAATCCTTGGCAGCCTGCATCAAACGCATGCGCTCGCCAATGGACTTATCGCTGATAACCACCACATCGCGCAATTTACCAAAGTCGGTAGACAGGCGAACCTTCAGCTTATAGGACAATCCGTCGCGGGAATTATAGACTTCCTGGATCTGACCCACCAGCACACCAGCAGGGAAGATGCTGGAATAGCCATTGGTTTCGACCCACTCGCCACGCTTGAAACGGGCATGGCGGGGAATGTCCTCGACAAAAGCATAACCAGCCTCATCGCCATACCAGCGCAACACGCCAAAATAGCCGCGCCCACGAATAGCACAGCTGATGCGAGAAGACTTGGTATTGAGCACAGGAATGACCACGGAATAATGGTCGCTGGTGAGATAAACAACACCCACCACACCATTACCACAGGCTACACCCATGCCTACCTCCACACCGTCTTTACTACCACGGTTGATGGTGATCAGGTTGTTCTTCTTGTGCAGTTCGTTAGTCACTACCTTTGCAGGTATGGGCTTGTACTGCTGTAAGAAATCAAGCCCCTTGAGTTCCTCGTCGCTCGTCTTCTCGTTTGACTCGTTGTAAAGACGGCGCAATTGAGAGACCTGACGCTCCAGATAGAAATTACGGAGCGTCAAGTCCTTATTGACTTTAGCCATCGTGAAATACGACTCTACGGATGAACTCCATTCGTAGAACCGACCCACGATACCATTGGCCGTAGTAAACCAGACGCTGCCCTGGAAACTATTGTACTGAAACAACAGCACCATACTGACAACTTCAAGCACTACGAACAGAAACCAATGATGGTGCCGCTGCAGGAACTCAAGCAGGTTATGCATGAGGGCTTATCGCATCAAGAATGAGAAACGACCAATATTCTTCAGGGCAATGCCAGCACCCTTGGCTACTGAGTGCAATGGATCTTCAGCAATATGGAAGGGGATATTGATCTTCTCTTCCAAACGACGATCCAAACCACGCAGCAAGGCACCGCCACCTGCCAACCAGATACCATTCTTCACGATATCAGCATAAAGCTCTGGGGGTGTATTCTCAAGTGCAGAAAGCACGGCATTCTCAATCTTTGCCACCGTCTTGTCGATACAATGAGCTATCTCCTGATAACATACAGGAACCTCCATAGGCAGGGCCGTAATACGGTTTGGTCCGTGAACAACATAATCCTCGGGAGCCTCATCACCCAAATCTGTCAAGGCAGAACCTACGGCAATCTTGATACGCTCGGCCATACGCTCAGAAACTTTCACATTATGCTGACGAGACATATACTCCTGGATATCAGCAGTCAGGTCATCACCGGCCGTGCGGATAGAGTTGTTTGAAACAATACCTCCCAGCGAGATGACGGCAATCTCGGTAGATCCACCACCGATGTCAACAATCATGTTGCCCTCAGGAGCTTCCACATCGATACCGATACCGATAGCAGCAGCCATAGGTTCGAAAATCAGATAAACATCACGACCATCAGCATGCTCTGCTGAGTCGCGAACAGCACGGAGCTCAACCTCGGTAGAACCTGAAGGCACGCCAATCACCATGCGGAGTGAAGGCGAGAACAGGCGGCTACCTGTATGTACCATCTTGATCAGACCGCGCATCATCTGCTCGCAAGCAGAGAAGTCGGCAATCACACCATCGCGAAGAGGGCGTACGGTACGGATATTATCGTGAGTCTTCTCATACATCATTTTTGCTTTCTCGCCCACTGCTATCATCTTGTCAGTATGACGGTCCAAAGCAACAACAGACGGCTCGTCAACCACAATCTTATCATCACTGATAATGATGGTGTTGGCCGTTCCAAGGTCCATGGCAATCTCTTGCACAAAACTGAAAAATCCCATTTTCTATAACTTCTTTAACTTCTATAACTTCTTTAAGTTCTTTACTTCTCAAACCATGCGTGGATGGCGGTATCATAATGACTGCTGACACCAAAGGCACGGGTAGCAAACATGCGACGCTGAGCCTTTGTGGTCTCTGCACCCTGCTGATTCAGAATGTCCAGCAATACGCTGTATTCTGCCTTTGAAGGAACAATCACGACATCATTGAAATTCTTGGCTGCAGCACGAATCAGAGAGATGCCACCGATATCAATCTTCTCGATGATATCCTCTTCGGAAGCGCCACTGGCTACAGTCTGTTCAAAAGGATAGAGATCCACAACAACGAGGTCAATCTCTGGGATCTCGTACTGAGCCATCTGCTGACGGTCACCCTCCAGCTCACGACGGCCAAGGATGCCTCCAAACACTTTAGGATGCAGGGTCTTGACACGCCCTCCGAGAATAGAAGGATAAGTTGTCACGTTCTCAACCTTCTCGCATTCGTAACCCAACGATTCGATAAACGATTGAGTACCACCTGTTGATAAGAACTTCACGCCCTCATCGTTCAATTTCTTAAGTAATTCCTCCAACCCATCTTTGTGAAATACAGAGATGAGTGCGGTCTTAATCTTCTTCTTGTCTGACATAAAATTAATTTATAACGCGTTATTAAAATTCCAATTAGGATGCAAAAGTACAAAAAAGACTTCATACCACCATAAGTTTCTTCCAAAAAATTTTTTCTTTATTAATAATTAATAATGTATATCAATTTACGATGCCCAGAAAAATTATCAGATAATTATTCGTTAGTATGAGAAAATTATCGTACCTTTGCAGCCGTAACCATCAAACCCACAGATAGATATGAAAAGAAGAATTCTACTCTTGGCGGTTATCGCCACCATCTTCGCCTCAGCAAAAGCAGGCGGACTGATGACCAACACAAATTATCACATTGCTTTCGATCGCATGATGGCGCGAGGTGCCAGTTTTGACATTGACGCTGCCTACTCCAACCCTGCCGGTCTGGCATGGGGACAAGAAGGTTTCCAATTGTCTCTCAACTTCCAGAAGCCATGGCAGTATCGTGACATTGATATGAATTCGCCTATGGTACAAAAATTTGAGGGTAAAGCATCAGCCCCCATCGTGCCAGCCCTGTTTGCCTCCTACAAACATAACCGCTGGGCGCTGTCTGCCATGATTGGCATTGTAGGCAGTGGCGGCTTCGTAGAATATAAGGAAGGTGTGCCCATGTTCAACGTGGTGCTGGCTGGTATGTTCGCACAGAAAGGTATTGCTCCGAACACCTATCAGCTCAACTCGGAGATGAAGGGTAAGCAGTATATTTATGGCGGACAACTGAACTTCACTTATAAGCTTACTGATTTCCTGTCAGTTGCCGCTGGTCTGCGCGCCAACTACTACGATGGATACTATCGCGGACACGTGAGAGCTGAGAACCATCCCCTATTGGGCAATCTTGCTTCACTGGAACTTGATGTTGACCAGCGTGGTTGGGGATTCACGCCACTCATCAGCGTGAACTATCATCAAGGTCCACTCACTCTGACTGCCCGCTATGAGTTCCGTACCAAGATTGACGTGCCCAACAAGACCAACGTGCTGAATGCTGCGCTGGGACCTGGCGTAATGGCACTTCTCCAACAAGCCGACCCGTCGGGTGCCACCATTGCGGGCATTAACCAAACGCTGGGAGCCAAAATGAAGCCCTATATGGACGGTGAGCGTACACGCTACGACATGCCAGCTCTGCTCAGTGTGGCAGCCGGCTATGAGTTCAGTCCATCTGTACGTGCCACCTTGGAATACCACTTCTTCGACGACAAGAACGCCAAGATGGCTAATGACCGCCAGAAGACCCTCTCGCATGGCACTCATGAATTCCTTGCCGGTATCGAGGGAGATATCAACGACCGTTGGACAGTAAGTTGCGGTGTTCAGCGTACCGACTATGGTGTTACCGACGACTATCAGCTGAACACGTCGTTTGCATGCGACAGCTATAGCGTAGGCTTGGGATTTGCCGTCAAGCTGAACGAGAAACTGAGACTGAACGCAGGCTACTTCACCAGCATCTACGACGACTACACCAAGCAGTGTAATGCCACCCGTGACGGCTACAACGGACAAGAGGTATACTCGCGCACTAACCATGTGATTGGTGTCGGTCTCGACGTTAAGTTCTAAAAAAGAAACATTAAAGAAAGCCCTGCAAATGTTTGTTTGCAGGGCTTTCTTTGTAGCGGGAGCCGGGATTGAACCGGCGACCTCATGATTATGAATCATGCGCTCTAACCAGCTGAGCTATCCCGCCATCATTTTTATTTTGCGGGTGCAAAGGTAATACATTTTTTTCTACTTCCAAAACTTTTTTGCAAAAAAACTTTCAGATTCCGATTTTTTTTTGTATTTTTGCGGTGTTATTATACAAATGACTAACCTTTTAATAAGACATCTATGCAAAAATTAACCCTTGAATACCCTCTGTCCACCAAATCAACAAAGCTGGTGTGGGACATGATTGGCAATGCAGCAGGACTGCAAAAGTGGCTGGCAGATCAGGTCGTAGAAGGTGAAGACACCCTGACATTTACCTGGGGGCAACCTTGGACAGAACGCGATACGAAGACTTCGCGGATTCTGGAAATAGAGAAGCAAGACCATATCCGCATGCTATGGGACTATCACGAGGACACCCCCGAATGTTATTGGGAGATAAGGATTGGCCAGAGCGACCTGACAGGGAATCTGTCGCTGCTTATTACCGATTATGCTGCAGATGACGAAGAAGAAACTGACTTGCGAGGCATTTGGGACGATAATTTTGAGCGTCTGCACAGGGTCAGCGGCTTCTGATAGAATAAAAAAAACAAAAAATAGCTGAATTAAAAGGAGAAAGAATGGCATCTTTCACCTTTTTTATGTACCTTTGCAGCCTGAATGATGTTTCGTATTAAGAAGTTAGACATATTTATTGCCAAGCAATTTGGACTGTTGTTTTTTGCAACATTCTTCATCTGCCAGTTTGTGTTGATGATGCAGTTTTTGTGGCGATATGTGGACGAGCTGATAGGTAAAGGCTTGTCGCTAACTGTTTTAGCCCAGTTCTTCTGGTATATGGGCTTAATGCTGATGCCTCAGGCTTTCCCCCTTGCCATCCTGTTGTCGTCGCTTATCGCTTTTGGCAACCTGGGTGAGAGTTCGGAGTTGACAGCCATTAAGGCCGCAGGCATCTCTCTGATGCAAGCCATGCGATCACTCATTGTTATCACGATTGCCATCAGCTGTATGTCGTTCTACTTTCAGGAATACATTGGTCCAAAGGCTTTCATCTCGTTCCAACAATTACTCATTTCCATGAAACAGAAGAATCCTGAGGTAGAAATACCAGAAGGCATCTTCTACGACGGAATACCTGGTTCTAACCTCTATGTTCAACAGAAAAACATGGAAACGGGAACACTCTATGGAATCATGATATACCGCATGAATGGTGGCTACGAAGATGCAGCCGTCATCCTGGCGGATTCCGGACGCATACAGGCTACGGCAGAAAAGAAGCACATGGTGCTGACGCTTTATAGCGGAGAATGGTTTGAGAACATGAGGCAAGGCGGAATGGGCGTAGCAACTAATGTTCCATACAGAAGAGAGACCTTTTCTACAAAACGCATTGTCTTAGATTTCGACAGCGGATTCGATATGGCTGAGGTAGGAGGCATCTCGTCTGACGCCCGTTCGAAGAGCATGGAAAAGATTCTTCACGATTTGGATTCTATACGTGAATTCAACGATTCTGTTGGTCACCAGTTCTATGCAGAAGGCAGACGATACACGTTTGAAAGGCCTTCTCTGAAGAAAGCGGACTCCACTAAACTGATGAACAAGGCCATGATAGCCAGTCTTGACATTGACTCGATATACCTGAAACTGACGGGTGAGCAGAAGCAGTCTGCCATGATGCAAGCATCGAATGAAGTTCAAAGTGCTGTCAACGATTTGGAGTTTAAGGCCGACTATTCGTTCTATCTGAACCGCGAAGACCGCATGCACCAGATGGAGGCAATCAACAAGATTACGCTATCGCTCTCATGTCTTATCTTCTTCTTTATCGGAGCGCCCTTAGGTGCTATCATCCGAAAAGGTGGTTTGGGCGTACCTGTCATCATCAGCGTCTTGGTGTTCATCGTGTTCTATATTCTAGATAGTACGGGCATGAAGATGGCCCGTGACGACAACTGGACTGTATGGTTTGGCAAGCTACTCGGTACAGCTGTACTCTCGCCTATCGCCGTCTTCTTTACCTATAAAGCTAATAACGATTCAGTGGTATTTAACATCGATCTCTATAAACAAATGATCATTCGCATGCTGGGACTGCGACAGAAACGGCATATCGCCATCAAAGAAGTTATCATCGAAGACCCAAAGTATCTGGACGATGCAGAAATGCTGCAAACCATCAATGCAGATATCGAACAATACGGGGCAGAACATCATCTGCTGCGCTGGCCAAATCCCATCAAGGTTTTCTTCCGTCCTGGTGATGACCATGAAATAGATATTATCAACAAGAAGTTGGAGAGAACCATTGAAGACCTTTCGTACACGAAGAACCACTATGTGATGACGGACTTGAACCACTATCCCGTTATTGCCACCCACGCCCATACAAGGCCTTTCAGACAGAAGTGGCTGAACATTGTAACGGGACTGTTCCTACCAACAGGCATCTTCTTTTATTTCCGCATGATTAGGTTCCGTATTCGTCTATACAGGGATTTGCAGAACATCTTAAAAGTCAGCAAACGACTCATACCGAAAATCAACGAATTGGGACTCATTCAAGCCAACAAGCAAAAAACAACATAACTACTATATATAATATAATAAGGTGTAAAGTCATATGGAAGAACTGAAACTGAACACAATCGAAGAGGCGCTATCAGATTTCCAAGAAGGAAAATTCGTCATCGTGGTAGACGACGAAGACCGGGAAAATGAGGGAGATCTGATATGTGCCGCAGAAAAAATAACGCCAGAGATGGTGAATTTCATGTTAAAGAATGCCCGTGGCGTCCTTTGTGCACCAGTGACCATTAGCAGAGCAGCAGAACTAGACCTACCCCACCAGGTACAAGACAACACCTCACTGCTGGGTACTCCCTTCACTGTCACCATCGACAAGATAGAAGGCTGTTCAACAGGTGTGAGTGCTCACGACCGCGCTGCCACTATCCGTGCATTGGCGGATCCTAATTCTACTGCAAAGACTTTTGGACGCCCTGGACACATCAGCCCACTCTATGCTCAAGATAACGGCGTGCTTCGCCGTTCCGGACATACAGAAGCAGCTATTGACCTCTGCAAACTGACTGGTCTTTTCCCTGCTGGTGCTCTCATAGAAATCATGAACGATGACGGAACAATGGCCCGCATGCCTCAACTGGTAGAATTTGCAAACAAGCACCAGCTCAAGATTATCACCATCAAAGATATGATTGCCTACCGGTTAAAGAAAGAAAGTCTGGTAGAACAAGGCGTAGAGGCTGACATGCCCACAGAATACGGACATTTCCGTATTATCCCATTCAAGCAGAAAAGCAATGGACAAGAGCATTTTGCTCTCATCAAAGGTGAGTGGAAAGAAGGCGAGCCCGTCTTGGTAAGAGTACACTCTAGCTGTGCTACCGGTGACATCCTGGGTTCGAAGCGTTGTGATTGTGGAGAACAACTACACCGCTCCATGCAGATGATAGAGGAAGAAGGCAAGGGAGTTATAGTATACATGCAACAGGAAGGCAGAGGCATTGGACTTATGAACAAGTTAGCAGCCTATAAACTTCAGGAAGAAGGCTATGACACCGTGGATGCCAATCTGTGCCTTGGCTTTAAAGCCGATGAGCGCGACTATGGATGCGGCGCTCAAATTCTGCGCAAGTTAGGAGTACAGAAAATGAAACTTATGACTAATAACCCTGTGAAACGTGTAGGATTAGAGGCATATGGTCTGGAAATAACAGAGATTGTACCCATTGAAATAAAGCCAAACGAGTACAATTTACGCTATTTGAAAACAAAGAAAGACCGAATGGGACATCATCTTCATTTAAAATAAATAAAAAAGTGACGCTATTATTCGTTTAAAAAGAATAAAATACGTACTTTTGCAGCTAAATATATACAAAAAGAACATTTATGGCACAATTATCCGACCGTTTGCAGCGACTCTCACCATCAGCAACACTGGCGATGTCGCAGAAAAGTTCTGAAATGAAAGCTCAAGGCATCGACGTCATCAATATGAGCGTCGGAGAACCTGATTTCAACACCCCTGATCATATCAAGAAGGCAGCTAAGCTGGCTATTGACGAGAACTATTCCCGCTATTCACCAGTACCTGGATATCCTGACTTGCGTCAGGCCATTGCCAGGAAACTGGAACGCGAAAATCATCTGCACTACACACCTGCTGAGATCTTAGTATCCAATGGTGCCAAGCAAAGTGTCTGCAATACCGTCATGGCATTAGTCAACCCCGGTGATGAGGTTATTATTCCTGCTCCATACTGGGTCAGCTATCCTCAGATGGTGAAATTGGCCGGTGGAGAACCCGTCATTGTTGAAGCCGGATTCGAACAGAACTTCAAGATGACTGCAGAACAGCTGGAAGCTGCCATTACCCCACGCACCCGCATGCTGATTCTTTGTTCACCCAGCAACCCAACAGGTAGTGTCTATTCTAAGGAAGAACTAGAGTCACTAGCTCAGGTGATTAAGAAGCACGATGACCTTTTTGTGCTGGCCGACGAAATCTACGAACATATCAACTATATTGGCAAACACGAGAGCATTGCACAATTTAAGGGTATGAAGGAGCGGTCAATCATCGTCAACGGTGTTAGCAAGGCTTACGCCATGACCGGTTGGCGTATTGGATACATCGCCGCACCAGAATGGATCGTAAAAGGCTGCAATAAACTACAGGGACAATACACTAGCGGACCATGCTCTGTCAGTCAGAAGGCTGCAGAATTTGCGTATACTGCCAGTCAAGAATGTGTGGAAGAAATGCGCAAGGCATTTGAGCGTCGTCGCAACCTGATAGTTAAGTTAGCTCAGCAGATTCCTGGCTTGGAGGTTAATATTCCTGAGGGTGCATTCTACCTCTTCCCCAAATGTTCAAGTTTCTACGGCAAGAAGACCCCAGAGGGTCAAACCATCCAGAACAGCACTGACCTTGCCATGTATCTGCTCGAAAAAGGACATGTCGCAACCGTCGGCGGAGATGCTTTCGGTGACCCCGAATGTTTCCGTATGAGTTATGCTACAAGTGACGAAAATATCGAAGAAGCAATGCGTCGTATAGGTGAAGCACTGGCAGAATTAAGGTAATTTTGAGAAATATCAAGTTAAAAGTTCTTAATTAGGCGATTTCTACGTCCTAATTTGCTATCTTTGCCAGACAATTTAGAATAAAAACATAACAAACTCAATTCATTTAATAACTAAAAAATTAAATTTTCATTATGGCAACAACAACAAAGGCTGCAGCCCCAGCCAAGAAAAATTCGGGCTTCCAGGGTGTTAAAGCTGCATGGATTATCCTCGTAATTTGTGCTATCGCAGGTTACAGTGTATGGTATTTCGTTATGGGTAACCCCGACAACTTCGTTGGTGGCGATCGTAGCGGTCATCCAGCAAACCTGTTAGGTACAGTGTATAAGGGAGGTTTCGTTGTAGGTTTGATCCTGACCCTTCTCTTCACCGTTATCTGTTTGGGTATCGAGCGTTTCTTCGCTATCAAGAGTGCTTCTGGTAAGATTAATCTGGCTAAGTTCACCGCTGACGTGAAGGCTCTTATCAAGGACCAGAAGTTTGCTGAGGCTGACGCTCTCTGCGACAAGATGCAGGGTTCTGTAGCTAACGTTGTTAAATCTTCTATTAAGATGTACCAGACCGTTGAGGGTGACAGCACTCTGAAGAAGGCTGCTAAGATCGCTAAGATTCAACAGGCTCACGAAGAGGCCACTCAGCTTGAGATGCCTACTCTCCAGATGAACATGCCTATGGTTGCTACTATCGTATCTCTGGGTACCCTGACCGCTCTGTTCGGTACTGTGCTCGGTATGATCGGATCATTCCAGGCTCTGTCTGCTGGTGGTGGTGCTGACTCTATGGCTCTGTCTGCCGGTATTTCTGAGGCTCTTGTGAACACAGCATCTGGTATTTTGACCTCTTGGGTTGCTACCGTTGTTTACAACTTCTTCTCTAACAAGATCGACAAGCTGACCTACGCTCTCGACGAGATTGGTTACACCATCGCAGCTACTTACGATTCTAACCACACTGAGGCTTAATTTTCGGTCCATTCGCGTTTAAAACCCTAAAAACCGTTTTAGAATGGCTAAAATTAAGATACAGAAAAAAGACATCTGGATTGACATGACGCCAATGTCAGACGTGATGACGCTGCTTCTGTGCTTCTTTATGTTGACTTCAACATTCCTGACGCCAGAACCAGTGCAAGTCAACACGCCTAACTCGGTGTCTGAGGTCAAGATTCCTGAGCAAGATGTCCTCAACATTCTGGTAACTCCAGAAGGTAGGATCTTCTTAGGAACAGAGAACAAGAACAACATGCAGGCTATGTTGGATGCGATGACGAACAAGTTCAACGTCACGCTCAACGCTACCCAAATCAAGCACTTCCGCGAGGATGCTATGGTTGGTGCCTCCATGTCGCAGCTTGCTCAGTACCTCAGCCTCGATCAAGAAAAGATGGGCGAGGCCATCCAGAAGCTCGGTCTTCCGCTTGATAGCATCAACGGAGGCAAGAGCGAATTCCAGGAGTGGGTCAGCGAGGCCCGCAATGCGAATCCTGACATCAGACTCGCCATTAAGTGCGACTCTAAGACTTCCTATGGTACTATCAAGAAGTTGATGTCAGAGCTTCAGGACATGAACGAGAACCGCTTCCAGCTTATCACGAATCTCGATGTTAAACGTTTAAACGACTAGTAGTATTATGGCAAAAAAGAATCTATCCAAGCAGAAGAAGATGGATACCCGCGTGAACTTCACGCCAATGGTAGACATGATGATGCTTCTGATCACCTTCTTCATGCTGTGTACTACACTGGCCAAGCCGCAGGCTATGCAGCTGACCATGCCGTCTAACGAAGACACAAAGCAGCTGAATGAAGAACAGAAGCAGGTTACAAAGGCTTCTCATACCATTACCCTTTATCTGGGTGCTAACGATAAGGTTTGGTATATCGCAGGATTGCCCAACTACGACGATCCCTCATGCGTAAAGGAAACCAATTATGGTAAGGATGGTATTGAGAAGGTTCTCAATGAGCACACCACAGAGGAGGGCGTAAACCCTGTAGCAAAAATTAAGTTGGCTAAAAAGGAATTGGACGCAAAGAAGAACGCTTACAATTCCAAGATGACCGACGAGCAGTATCAAGAGGCACTGAAGAAGCTGAAGAAGGGTGAACTGCCCAGCGGTGAAAAAGTTCCAGCACTGACCGTCATCATCCGCCCACTGAATTCTGCTACCTATTCTAACATGGTAGCCGCTCTTGATGAGATGCTGATTAGCAATATTGATAAGTATGTCATTGACAATGTCGACAAGATGAGTGATGATGATAAGGCACTCATTGAGAAGGCAGGTGTCAAATGATTAACCTCTAAAAAAGTAATAGACTATGGCAAAAATAGATCTTATTGACAACAGCTGGGTCGACCTTGTATTCGAAGGTAAGAACCAAGCATACGGAGCTTATCAATTGCGTAAGAACACTGGTGTCCGTAACCTGAAGGCACTGATTACCATGTTCATCGGCTTCGCTATCATCGCAGCAATCGTGATAGCAAAGGTTTCTTTCGATAACTATATGGCATCTCGCAATGCAGCCATCGAGACCGATGTTGAATTGCAGAGCCTGGCAGAGAAGAAAGAGATCAAGCAGGAGAAGAAAGATGATCCTCAGATTGAAAAGATCGAGGTTGAGCGCGTTAAGAGCTCTGTGGCCTTCACCGTTCCTGAAATCAAGAAGGATAATGAAGTGAAGGAAGACCAGGAGATGAAGTCCCAGGATGAACTCCAGGAGACCAACACCGCTATCGGTGCGTTTACTGTAGAAGGTAACGATGAGACTGCAGAAGTAAAGCATGTTGAGGAGAAAATTGCTGAACCAGAGCCTCCCAAGGTGGAAGAGACAAAGGTGTTCGACGTAGTAGAACAGATGCCTTCATTCCCTGGTGGCCCCAGCGCCTTGATGCAGTATCTGAGCAGTAACATCAAATACCCGGTAGTAGCCGAGGAGAATGGTGTTCAGGGACGTGTTGTATGTACCTTCGTGGTTGAGCGTGACGGTTCTATCACAGACGTTCGCGTTGTGAAGTCTGTCGACCCATCACTCGACAAGGAAGCTGTACGCGTGGTGAAGAGCATGCCTAAGTGGATTCCCGGTAAGCAGAATGGTTCTGCTGTACGTGTGAAGTACACTGTGCCTGTAACCTTCCGTCTCCAGTAAATGATTCAACATGAATAGAAACTCTATTATTATTGGATTAACACTCTTTTTAGGCTTGCTCTCATCCTGTGGGAGCAAGCCTAATCCCAAATTGGAGCAAGACTATCAGAAAGCTGCAGAAGCTATTGTAGCTGATGAAAGTTTTTTTCCCATTCTTGACGAAGAACTTTTCTATTTCAACAGTCAGCGACTTGACACAATAGGTGTCGAATATATGAACGAGCAGGATGCTGTTAAACGACTTATGAAACTTGAAACATGGTTGGCATTCACCACTCGACGCCTGACAGCTAACGAAGAGAAGAGTTTAAAAGACCGTACATATATTCCCCGCTCGATACCCATCGCTTATGACGGTCTGGCAATCATCGTCAACAATACCAATCCCGACAGTTGCATCACTATAAAGGATTTTAAACGCATACTACGAGGTGAGGTAACAAAGTGGGGTGAAATCTATCCAGGATCAAAGCTGGGTAACATTGATGTGGTATTTGACAATCCTCTTTCAAGTACTGTTCGGTGGTGTGTAGACTCATTGCTCGATGGCAAAGAGTTTGCCAATCCCAATGTTGGTGCTGTTAAGACCAGTGCTGCCGTGATAGACTATGTGGAGAACCACAAGAATTCCATTGGCATCATTGGAAGTAATTGGCTCAACGACAAGCGCGACACGACGAATGTCACATTTAACAAGAATATAACTGTTATGGGAGTTTCCAAGCTTGACTCTGCCACCAAGGCAAATAGTTGGAAACCCTATCAATATTATTTATATAATGGCAACTATCCGCTTATACGTACCATCTATGCATTACTCAATGAGCCCCGTGCAGGTACTCCAACGGCGTTTGCCCATTTCTGTCAGCTACCTAAAGGACAAATGGTTATCTTACGTTCAGGCCTACTCCCACGTATGGCCAACCTGAATGTCAGAGAGGTAGTTGTAAACAAGGAATAAACTTTTCCTGATAAATAACGTCAAAGAGATAAGAAACGTAAAACTCTAAGTTGAACTAAATATTTAGAATTATGAAAGCAATTAAATATTTATTGATGGGTGTGCTCACCTTAGGATGCAGCACAACAGTGATGGCACAAGACGGTTCTAAGGCCGATATCGATGCCGTTAAGAAGATTATTAGTAGCAAACCTGCAGATCTGGACAAGCAGATGAAGCCGTTCTACAAGCAGAACAAAAAGAATGCAGAAAACCTAGTGGCTTTCGCCAATGCATTCTATGAGGCTAAAGACACTGCAAATGCCCGTGTTTATGCCAACCATGCTCTAACAGCAAGTAAGAACAAATGTGCTCCTGCCTATGTATTGTTAGGCGACATTGCCGCATTGTCAGAAGATGGTGGCGCAGCAGCTGCTTACTACGATCAGGCTATCTATTACGACAACAAGTATGTAGATGCCTACAAGCGCTATGCCATGGTCTATAGCAAGATCGACCCACGTGGCTCTGCTCAGAAGCTTGACGACCTGAAGCGTAATTGTCCTGAAGTAAGCATCGATGCCATTAAAGCTCATATTTTCATGAGAGCTTCAGAAAGAGCTTCTGATCGCCAGCAGGTGCAGGAAAATCGTAAGTTAGCCTACGAGCATTTTATGAAAGCCGACATCAACAAACTTGACAAGAGCGAGTTGAATGAATTTGTTCGTGCCAGCTATTTTACTGGTCATCCCCAAGATGCCTTCAGAGTAGCAGAGGCTGGATTAAAACTGATGCCTAGGAACCGCACTTTTAATCGTATGGCTATGTTCGCTAGCTATGATCTCAAGAATTACGATGTTGCCAAGGAGTATATCAACAAGTATTTTAATGAGTCTGATAGTGTGACGGCTTCTGAGTATGACTATTACTATGCAGCACTTATTTACGATGCCCTCAGCGATAAGGAAAATGCAAAGAAGGCTTACCATCAAGCGCTTGATAATGTTAACGACTCCTCTATTATTAAGAAGTTTGCCATCTACAAGGCCCTTGCAGACTCGCATCTAAAGGACAAGGACTTCGAGAGTGCAGTCAACTACTATAAGCAGTTCCTTGACAACAAGAGTGATGTTAACATAGACGATAATGAAGGCTTTGCAAGTATCTATAGCAAGTGGGCTGAGGAAGTAGAAGACGCTAAGAAAGCTGACCTGATAACTAAGGCTGCCGATGTTTATAGCAATATCGCACAAAAGTTCCCTGTACAGGAGGCCTATGCGACTTACAAACGTGCCGAACTTATCAACAAGCTTGACAAGAACATGGAGAAACGTCTGGCTAAGGCTGACTACCAGAAGGTAGTTGAACTGCTGAGCAACAAGGCTGACCGCGGTAAGAGTGAGAACACCATGCTGAAGTACGGTTTACACTATCTGATGTTCGGATCATACCTTGACAAGAATGTTCCTGCAGCTAAAGAGTATGCAGAGAAGATTCTCGCTATTGACCCAGAGTATAAACCCGCTCTTGAGATTCAGAGCCTGAAATAAATATTGTGTATTCTATGGTTTCTACTAAAGCCATAGAATACAATATAGACAATAAAAGAATGAGCTTCCATTTGGAAGCCCATTTTTTTACCACATCATTCAGCTTTTTCCTTAGGGAAGGCTGATAGCCTCTGACGGACAAACGTCAGCGCATGTGCCGCACTCTGTGCAAGCATCGGGGTTGATTGAATACTTGTCGCCCTCAGAGATTGCTCCTGCGGGGCACTCATCGATACATGTACCGCATGCGATGCAGTCGTCACCAATTACGTATGCCATAATTCTTTTTTACTTTAAATGAATAAATCAATTACTTAATTATCGTCATGCAAAGGTAAGCATTATTTAGTATAATACCTAATTTTGAGGATACTTTTTTAATTATTTCAATATAATTTATACTTTATCGAAATAATATTCCTCCTAAGAATACGTTATATAGAATGAATATGAGACGACTGATAATCTTCATTATAGCTACTATATGTATGCTGTCCTGCATGGCACAGCAAGACCGCCGTGTACAACATAAACCATATATCGATCTTCGTCCTCTTCATTTCGGTATTCTTGTAGGTATGCATTTACAGGACCTGGAATTAGAGAATGTAGGACCGCAAACTATTACGGATGATGATGGTAATGTAAGTAATGAACTTATACTATGCGACGCCGACAAATGGAACCCAGGTTTCTCAGTAGGAGTATTGGCCGAGATGCGTCTCCACGAGCATTTCACACTACGTGTCACCCCTACCATGCATTTTGGTGCTAAACATCTGACTTTTCTCAACAAGAATGTGACAGATGCAAATGGACAACCCTTACGCCAGACACAGGATATGAAAAATACATATGTGTCTATCCCTGTCGACTTGAAGTTTGCTGCTCTCCGATGGAACAACCATCGCCCATATATCATGGCAGGTATTAATCCCATGATCAATCTTACTGGTGGTGATCAGGATATGGTTAGGCTAAAGCGATTCAACACAATGTTGGAGATAGGACTTGGATGCGACTTCTATCTGCCATTCTTTAAACTAATACCTGAATTGAAATTCTGTTGGGGATTGGGCAATTCACTAGACACCAACCATAAAAACGAATTACGCGATGCTAACCTCAGAGCCTATGCCGGTAGTGTTAGCAGCGCGCAATCCAAAATGTTCGTACTTACCTTCTATTTTGAATAGTTACTTGAAATCAACAACCATCTTACCTACATAGATGGCATGCTTACCATTTTGATCAACAGGAACCAATTTACCATCCATATTCTTCTCATATTCCATTTTCTCCATATATGTATGGGTATGTCCACCTAACACAAGGTCAATATTACGTGAACTATGAATCATGTATTGATCGTCGTCACCCCGATTGCTATTCCAACCAAGATGAGAAATACAAATAACCATATCACACCTTTTCTTTTCCTTCAGCATCGTCGCTGTTTCTAAGGCAACAGTAGCAGGATCCAAATACTTCACTCCTATACAATTCTTGGCAGCCACCAAACCTTCCATCTTAGGACAGAGAGCAAACACACCTATTTTTAACCCGTTCCTCTTTATAATAATATAAGGTTTACAGATTCCTTCCATCACTGTTCCTGTAAAGTCATAATTAGAACATAGAATAGGGAAATTAGCCATTCGGAATACACGGGCCATATTTTCCAATCCAAAATCGAACTCATGGTTGCCAATAGTTGACGCATCAATACCCATCTGATTCATTAATCCTATCTCAACATCCCCTTTAAACATTGTAAAATATGCCGAACCCTGAAAGAAGTCTCCACTATCAAGATATAACAAATCGGGATGTTTCTTACGTTCTTCTTTCAACATAGCAATGCGACGCAAGAATCCTCCCCTACCCGCTTTCATAGTATCGGGCAGCTGATTATTAACAGGCAGTACTGTCGAGTGTGTATCATTTGTATGTAGAATAACTAACTGCTTATTTTTCTTAGCCTGAGTACTGAGTGCCATCATCATCAGACCTGCAAAAAGAAAAAATCTTGTTTTCATAACTTCTTTCGTCTTACTTCAAACATCTTACTTTACAATAATACGACCTTCAATTTCCGCATTTACTTCTTTGCCCAATTTCTGCTGTTCAATAAAATAGTTCATAATGATAAACCGGGTATTGTTTGATTCTTCTTGTGGAGAATTGATGTCGCGGGCCTTTTTTAAAGCAGAAAGCTTATCGGTACCTCCCATCAGATAATCAATTGTAGTGATACGATACTCCTTTTGAGCATCTACTGGCTGTCCATTAATCGTGGCGCTCAACAACTTCCCATCTTTGCTAATCACAAGTCGAACACTATGACTCACGCCCTCGCCACCTACACTTGCCATTTCACTAAACAATAATAGCACATCTGTTCCCGTCATGGTTGCAAAAGTAATCTTATTCTCAAAAGGAGCCACGTCAAGGATATCACCAAACGTCACATCTCCTTTCGGCAGATCAGCTCGCACACCGCCCATATTATACAATGCAAAGTCAGGATGTTCCTGATAATCCTTTGCTGCCCACACTAATATATCAGGCAGCAGGTTAGAGAGCGTACCCTCTGGACGTTGAGCTGTCATATATTTGGCCGAGCGACCTACAACTGGTCCCATTACGCTGTCAACGACGTGTTTGTAGGGTTTCAAGAAATCAATAGCCTTCATATCAGGTTGAGCATCATAACGAGCATCTATCAAAATTCGGCTTCTCTGGATACCAACGACCTCATAGTGCTGTCTGCAAGACATTAACAAGGCCATCGAGGCAAGGAGAAAAAAAGAAATTACCTTCTTCATGTTTATCTAAACTATATTGCGCAAATATACGAAATTTATTCCATATACAAACCCATTTGTATTAACCCAAATCATAAAAGATGTTAAACGTTGCATAAAACGCTATAAGTAAATTGTGGATTATAAATAAAAGTAGTACCTTTGCACCCGCTTTTCGGCGTAACCTATGGAGGGAAGTCACGTGTTGCCCGTCTATGTTGCGTTGGAACGATACAACAACATTATTTATATAATACAATGGATTTAATTAAAGTTGCTGAAGAAGCATTTGCAACCGGCAAAAAGTTCCCAGAGTTTAAGGCTGGTGACACTATTACTGTCGCTTACAAAATTATCGAGGGTTCAAAGGAGCGTATCCAGCTCTATCGTGGCGTAGTCATCAAGATCTGTGGTCACGGAGACAAAAAGCGCTTCACCGTTCGCAAGATGTCAGGCACTGTGGGTGTAGAGCGTATCTTCCCCATTGAGTCACCCAACATCGACTCTATCGAGGTGAACAAGGTTGGTAAGGTTCGTCGCGCTAAGCTTTACTATCTGCGTAAGCTTACTGGTAAGGCCGCACGTATCAAGGAGAAGCGCACAAATACTGTTGCTGCTGAATAAGCTCCTAAAACCTGCACAGCATAAAAAGAGACACTCATTGATCGGGTGTCTCTTTTTTATCCTGATGATGACCGCCATAAATAGTCTCACCTCCTAGGTCTCCATGCAGTGTTTCTTGGAAGGAGTCCCAATCTTGGAAGCCAACCAAAAGTGACAATCTATCTAAGGTCTTGCGATTAGGTTTTTGTATCAATTCCTTCTCTACGGCCTCCAAAAGTTTACGCAGTGCAAGTCTCTTTTTCTCCATAACGCTTGCAAAGTTACACTTTTTTTTCGTACCTTTGCAGCAAAATTGGAAAAAAGCGCAATCAAATGAAAGAATTACAACTGAAGTACGGATGCAATCCCAACCAAAAACCCTCTCGCATATTTATGACTGAGGGGGAGTTACCCATTGAAGTGATTAACGGTCGACCTGGATACATCAATTTCCTTGATGCTTTTAATGCTTGGCAGTTAGTTAAGGAATTGAAAGAGGCCACAGGTCTACCCGCTGCTGCCTCGTTCAAGCACGTCAGTCCAGCAGGTGCTGCGGTAGGTTTGCCACTGAGTGACACCTTGAAGAAAATCTATTTTGTAGATGATATCAAGGGATTAGACGAGAGTGCTATTGCCTGCGCCTATGCCCGTGCTCGTGGTGCTGACCGTATGTCGAGCTATGGCGATTTCGTAGCTTTGAGCGACACCTGCGATGCCACCACCGCCCTGTTGCTGAAGCGTGAGGTAAGTGACGGTGTAATAGCTCCCGACTTCACAGCTGAAGCCATCGAAATACTAAAAGACAAGCGAAAAGGCACGTATAACGTCATCAAGATTGACGCGTCATACAAGCCCGAACCCATTGAGCGTAAGCAGTGCTTTGGCATCACATTCGAACAGGGACGTAATGAAATCAAACTTGACGATCCTTCTCTCTTCGAGAATATTCCTACACAAAACAAGACGTTTACACCTGAGGCTAAACGCGACCTGATCATCGCCCTCATCACATTAAAATATACCCAGTCGAACTCTGTATGTTACGTGAAGGACGGACAGGCTATCGGCATCGGCGCTGGTCAACAGAGCCGTATCCACTGCACCCGCCTAGCCGGCAATAAAGCTGACATCTGGTGGTTGCGCCAGCATCCTAAAGTGATGGCTCTGCCTTTCAAGGAGGGTATCCGACGTGCTGATCGCGACAACACTATCGATGTATATATCTCTGAAGATGAGCACGATGACGTTCTGCGCGATGGTGCCTGGCAGCAGTTCTTCACCCATCAGCCAGAGGTGCTGACCCTGGCTGAGAAGAAAGAATGGATTGCCAAGAATACAAAAGTGGCCTTGGGCTCTGATGCTTTCTTCCCCTTTGGTGACAATATCGAACGCGCTCATAAGAGCGGCGTAGAGTTCATCGCCCAAGCAGGTGGTTCTGTTCGCGATGACCATGTCATTATGACGTGCGACAAATATGACATTGCTATGACATTTACAGGTGTTCGTCTATTCCATCATTAATCTATGAGTAAAGAATCTGATTTCCAGGATATTCTGGAAAACGGCATCAATTTTGGCCGCGGTGGTGGTCCTCGGAAGGAAGAGGATAAGGTGAAGACCAAAGCTAAGAAAAAAAAATACATCACTGGTGCTCACGGTAGTGGCTCTGCACGGCAGAAAGCTAAATACCGTGAGCAGCGGGCAAACCGCCATAAGAAATAATGTGGCGACGAAAAAAGGAAGATGTTAAACTAAAACAAACGACGATATGAAGAAAACTTTACTAACACTGATTGCTATCCTCATTGCCACTGCAACCACAGCCCAGAAATATGTGGGTGGCGATATCTCTATGCTGAAGAAATTTCAAGATGAGGGAGCCATATACAAAGACAAAAACGGAACAGAGGTGGAACCGCTTGCTTTCTTCAAGCAAGAAGGATGGAATGCCATGCGGGTACGCCTGTTTGTCGATCCTTCTAAAGCGAGTGCAGAGCATAAAAAGGAAGGAGCTATACAAGACCTCGATTATGTCATTGCTTTATGCAAAGACATAAAGGCTGCAGGATTTAAGTTGATGCTTGATTTCCATTACAGCGATACATGGACAGACCCAGGCAAACACAGCACACCAACGGCATGGAGTTCACTAAGCGTAACAGACATGGGGGCAATGATCTATGACTATACCCAAAAGTGTCTTCAACAACTAGTTGCTGCAAACGCCACACCAGACTTCATACAGACAGGTAACGAAATCACGTATGGCATGATATGGCCAACAGCTCACATCTGGCCAGGAGGAGGCGGACAAGATGGTGGCACGTGGGAGACTTTTACCCTCTATCTGTCACAAGCCATCAAGGCTTGTAAAGAAGTATGTCCAAATGCGCAGATTGTGATTCACACGGAAATGAGCAAGGCTGACAACGTCACGAACTTCTACCAACAGCTGGCAAAATATCCAACTGTGGAATACGATATCATTGGCCTCAGCTACTATCCTGACTATCATGGCACACTCGCAACACTAGGTTCTACGCTGACAAAACTGGAAACATCTTACCCTGACAAGAAAATCATGATTGTTGAAACCGGTTACGGATTCGAATGGCAACTCTCTGATAAAAAATACGACTATTCCAGCACGTGGCCTATATCAGAAAGCGGACAACAGAAATTCACTACAGACCTGATAGCAGCACTTGAGGAGCACCCCAATGTCAATGGTCTATTCTGGTGGTATCCAGAATATACGCTCAATAATATCGTCTTCAAAAATGGAAGTGAAGACTGGAGCAAAAACTTTACCAGCGGTTACTGGAATGCTGCGCTATTCCATTACAAGACGGGTAAGGCACTGGCTGCACTATATGAGCTCAAGACCTTTGCAGGCGACGACACTGGCATTCATGGTATTGAGGCAGATCGCCAACTGGACAACACGTGGTTCACGCTGGATGGTCGCAAGCTAACAGTCAAACCTACAAAAAGAGGAATATACATCCATAATGGTAAGAAATATATTATCCGATAGATGTTGTAACCACACGGAAAGGACACTCTTTTATAGGGTGTCTTTTCTTTTCTATAATATTTTTTCACTTTTAGCTTGCTATTTTAAAATTTATTTTTTATCTTTGCACCGTATACTTCTATAATTACCGGTAAAGAGTGTGCCTATGGAACATACTGAACTAAACCAAGAAGGGCGGAAAAAGAGCCTTTTGAATGGTCTCTGGCGACAGTCGATCATATCACTGTTGGCATTTGCCATTGTGGGATTGTATGCTGTCGTCGCATTGAATTTGAAGATCTTCAACCCCGTATCTAAGGCTGTTTCCGACTATTCCATTACTGATTTCTATTACGACATCCTTGCTACAGGCAAGAAGGACACCAGCAACATCACCACGATTGTCGACATGACCAATTTGCCTAATCGTAGGGCTTTGGCTATGGCATTGCATCAGGTAAACGAGTGCGGCCCGAAGGCTTTGGGCGTTGACGTTGTTTTCGAAGGACTTCGCGAAGACTCATTAGGCGATGTCATGATTAAGGATGTGGCTTATTCACAGCCCAAAACGGTATTCAGCTATAAACTGATTGACGATTCCTGGGATGGCAAAGAGTATCATCAGACGGTACGCTCGTTCTTTGCTAACGAAGATAGTATTACACAAGGATTCACAAATATGCCACGTGCCCTGTATGGCGGACTGAAGCGCCGACTCAGTTTGGGGCACTACCTAGATGGCAAATTAGAGGCATCACTCATCAAGAAAGTTGCCGATGAATACGCGGGCGAAGAGACCGTACCACTGAGCGACCGTGACATCCGCATCAATTTCTCGCCTATGGAATACCGGGTTGTACCACCCGACTCTATTGAAGAGTATCGCGACCTGATAGCCGATCATGTCGTACTTTTCGGAGCTATGACCGAGGAAGCAGATATGCACTATACCCCTGAGGGCAAAATTGCCGGTGTGAAACTGCTTGCCTACGCTATAGAAACTCTCATCAAGCACAATGAAGTAAAGGAAGTGCCTACATGGCTAACCTTCGTTATTTGTTTCATCGTTATGCTTATTTCCACCTTCATCATGAACGGTTACGACAGTTGGGCTCAAAAGCGCAGCCCACTGAAGAAAGTGTTACTACGTTCTGTGTTGGTGAAGGGCTTTGTACGCTTTGGTTGCATGGCACTGTTCATGTGGCTGTGTTTTATTCTGTTCAGCCAGTTCAACATCAGTCTCAACATTGCTTTAGCTCTGACAGCTATGGCATTTACAGTGAGTGCCACCAATCTCTATGACACTATTACCAAGTATTACCAAGATAAAAAAACTAAAAAGATTATAGCCGATGAAAACTAAGAGAATGATAGCTGCCATAATCATGGCAGTTGTAGCTGGCTCCGTGTCAGCACAGGGTTTCCAGCCCACTAAGACTGGAAACAAGAAGCACGACAAGGCCGTTGCTGAGATGTATGATCGTTACAACACTTTCCGCAAGAAGATCATCCAGGACTATTGCGAATTTGTTGGCGACCCCGATCGTTGGAAGAGCATGGTTGCCGCTCCAGGCGTACCTATGCCACAGGAGAAGGAGATTGAGCCGATGCTTGCTCCAGGAGCAGAAGAGCAGACCGCCTCTTTCTTCAGCAAATTGTTCAGGCGTAAGAAAAAGAAGGATGATGCTAAAGAAGAGAAGCCTGTTGCCGAGAAGCAAAAGCCTCAGGAAAAGCCCCAACCGAAACCAGCTCCTCTGACTACAGATGTGCTGCCTGTCAAAGAGGTTATTCCTGCTCCAGCACCTATTCCTGAGACCAAGCCTCAGGTAGAGGCCAGAACTTTCCAGAGCTTTGCCAACGAGTATCAGCCATTCACTGTCTTTGGTACTGAGTGCAAGGTCCGTTTTGGCAAGGATTGTAAGTTCAAGCTTCGCGATCTTCAGCCTGAGACGATTGCTGATGCCATCAATAATTTCTCTGAGTCACAGTTTGAAAATATGCTTTACGATTGTCTCCAAGAGCGTAAGAACCATCAACTCTCCGACTGGGCATATTACCAGATGCTTTTAGCACTGACCAATAAGTTCTATGGTCCAGACAGCAACGAGGGTGCTCTTGTACAGGCGTTCCTCTATTCTCAATCAGGCTATAAGATGCGTCTGGCTCACGATGGCAGCCATCTCTTCATGCTTACTGCCACCCGCCATTTCGTCTACAACAAGCCTTTCTTCTCACTGGGTGGCGACTGGTATTTCATGCTCGACGGACGTAATCCTGAGAAGCTCCGTATCTGTGAGGCCGCATTCCCGAAAGAGAGTTCTCTGTCTCTCCAGATGTCAGCCGTCCAGCAGTTAGCTATGAATCCTGTTGGCGAGCGCACTATCACATCTATAAAGAATCCAAGTTTCTCGTTTACTATCAAGTCAAACAAGAACTATATTGATTTCTACAACACCTATCCCGCCTCTACTGTCAACAACAACTTCATGACACGTTGGGCAATGTATGCCAACACCCCATTGGAACAGGGTATTCGCGACCAACTGTATCCTGCTATGAAGGAAAAACTTCAGGGCAAATCACAATTGGAAGCTGTTCAGGAACTGCTGTGGTGGCTACACGGATCCATCGACTTGAAAGGTGAATATGACACTCAGAGCGCCAACTGCTTCCTCTACCGCTACGACGAGGATATCTGGGGTGGCGACCGTGCCTTCTTTGGTGAGGAGACTTTGTTCTACAGCCACTGCGACTGTGAGGACCGCAGTATTCTGCTTTCCCACCTCGTTCGCGAGATTGTTGGACTGGATGTTGTATTGGTTTACTATCCTGGTCACTTGGCTATGGCCGTCAACTTCACTGACGATGTGGCTGGCGACTATTACATGCACGACGGACGTAAGTTTGTGGTTTGTGATCCTACATACATCGGATGCCGTGTAGGCGAGACTATGCCGATGTGTAAGGGTCAGGAAACAACACTGATCCTGTTGCCTAAGCAAGTTTAGACAAAACGCAAAAACTGAACAATATGAACAAAAGACTATTCATGTTGCTGTTTGCCGCTATAGCAGTTTTCATAGCTGCCGAGGCTCAGCACTACGTTGTTTACGCTGTATCTGGCAAGCCTGAACTGGTGATGCCTACAGGCAAGAAGGCTCCCCTGAAACTACGCGAGAATCTTTCTGCCAGCGACGTTATCAATATACCTTACGGGGCCACTCTGGAACTGATAGATACTGACAGCCGTAAACAGTATACTCTTCGCCAACCCGGCAAAGGCAAGCTAGAGAGTATGATGGCTGATCGCCGGAATAGCGTATTGAAACTGACAAGCCAGTATTTCGACTACGTGATTGCACAGGTGAAAGGTTCTGGACAGGTGGTTACACGCCGAGTCAGCGATCCTGCTACCGTAACCCGCGAGGTAGCCATCGACTCAATGTATGTGAAGGAGATTGACAACGACTCCATCCTAAAGAAAGCAGATAATGACTCTAATTCTAAAAATCAATAAACAAATAATATGAAAAGACTACTGACACTTACCGCCATTGTCCTTGCCTTCACAGTGCAGGCTATGGCCCAAGGCATGAAGGTTGTGGAATTCAAACTGTTGGAAAACGACCTGACAGCCAACACACGTGGAACTGAGAAAATGGACCAAAACGGTGAACGTGCCGCACTGATCAAGATTCAGACACCAGAGCGTGGCTTCACCTTTGATGGTGGATCGCTGGGTATTGTTGCAACAGAAGAGCACGCCGGAGAAATCTGGCTCTACGTGCCACGCCGTGCCCAGAAGCTCATCGTACAGCATCCTGCCTTTGGTGTGATGCGCGACTTCTTCTACCCTATTCCTGTTGAGGGTGCCCGTACTTACGAGATGCTGATTGATATCGGTACCGGTCGTTACGCCAATATTACCTCACAGGTTGCTGGTTCTCAAATCTATATCGATAACGAGAACGTGGGCGAAGCACCTATTTATAATAAGTATCTGAACTATGGTAAGCACGTGATTGCCGCCAAGAAAGACCGTTATGAAGGTGAGATGGAGGTATACATCACCACCAGCGACGATGCCAAGACAGCCAAGATGATTAATGTGGAACAGCGTGACATGAGCGACCACTTCGGTGATGTGACAGTAACCGTCGACAATAAGGCCGACATCTGGTTTGAAGGCAAGAATATGGGTAACGGTATCTGGCAGACTCAGTTACGTGAGGGTACCTATATCGTTGAGACCCAAAAGGCTGACTGCGATCCTGAGAAGACCTCTTTCACCGTTGTTGCTCAGAAGCAGAACAACGTGAAGGCTGCAGCTCCAACCCCACACACCGGTCGTCTGAACATCTACACTCGTCCACGTGATGCCAAGGCTATTCTCAACGGAGAGGATCCCATCGACCTCGCCGAGGTACATACTCTACCTGTAGGTACCTATCAGATCGCGCTTAGCCGCAAAGGCTATATATCCAAGAGCGGACTGGAATATACCGTGAAGCATAATGAGACCACAAGCGATACCGTCACAATGGATAAGATACGCTATATCAAGCCGAAGACATTCTACTTCGGTGCAGGCTACACCATGCGTTCTTTGGGCGGCATCACTGCATTGGCAGGTGCTACCTACAAGAATTTCGACCTGCAGCTAAGCTATACCTTTGGTCTGAACAAATCCGACGAAGTACCCTGGTATTCTACCGATGGCAACGACACTTACTTAAGTTCAATGACCTATAAGCGCTCCACTTTTGCAGCTAAATTAGGTTATCAGTTTGAATTGACAGAGCGCTTGGGCATTACCCCACAGCTTGGTTATGAGATTGAGCGCCTTTCAGGCACTGTTGCCGATGGTACTAACACCTATGGCGACGGAGCCTCAGCCAATTGCATATCTCTCGGTGCCAAACTGTTATGGGCCCCCATTGAGCGTGTCTACGTATTTGCGAACCCTGCTTTCTCCATTGCAATGAGCAAGGATGACAACTTCACTCGTATCGCAGACAATAGCGACATCACTGCAGGAGGCTTCATGGTGACCGTCGGTGCCATCTTTAATTTCTAATCTACACCTTATTATATAATATAGAAACGATATGAAGACAAAGAATATAATCGCAATATTGGCTGCACTGCCTATCATGGCAGGACTCGTGGCCTGTAAGTCGGATGACGAAACCACAGCCAAGCCCGCCAAAGAGCGCCTGAGAGTACTCGGTGGCGATATCGAGATCCGATCTAACGATGAGACCACCTCAGTGGCTGTGTCTGCTGACTGCCACTGGAGAGTTCAGGATTTGGATGCTGGTGACTTTGGGAATAGCCTGACCGTTCAACCACGTGAGGGAATCGGTGACGGAACCCTAGTGGTTAGTACTGACCAGAACACAACCAAGGCCGATCGTACCGCAACATTCGTACTGGTATCAGATGGCGGTTTGAAACAGAAAGTAACCATTCGTCAGACTGGTTCCGGCGACGGTATGAACCTCTCAAAAGGTACCTTCACATTTAGTGCTGTACCTGAGGGTGCCCAATTGCTGACCATAACCAGCAATACATCGTGGACTATTCAGGTGCCTGCAGGCATCAGCTGGTTGCATCTCGATAAGACCTCTGGTACCTCTGGTGTTACTACCATTCAGATTTCTGTAGATAATTCTGCAACCGATGCTCAGCGCAGTGCTACGCTGGCAGTATTATACGGCAACAGCAGTGCTGAGTTCACTGTGACACAGGAAGGTATCACAGGCCAAATCTTCCTCCATGCTCCTGAGCAGCTAAGCCGCTTCAACTATGAAGGCGGTTCCCAAGAGTTCATGGTAGAAAGTAATGCTGAGTGGCAAGCCTATATTCCTTCGTCATGCACTTGGCTACATCTGGAAGAGAGCCGTGACTCTACGGGTGCCATTCGTATAGGATCAGGCGTTGGTAACAGTATGCTGCGCGTCCGCTGTGATGCCAACAATACCACTCGCGACCGCCTGACTGCCATTATCATTATTGCAGGTTCCAAGAATCCTCAGCAGGCCGTTGTGCTTGTTGAACAGGCTGCCAATGGCTCTCAGCAGTCAGTCTTGACGGTTGGTGACCTGACGTCGATGTATGTGGCTAACACTTCCGCAGAGTTCCGCTTCAGCTTCGTTTCCGACGAGGAAGTTGTCGACTATGGTCTCGTGTTTAGTCCTACCGAGCAGGTTCCTACTCGCGAAAATGCCGAGACGGTCACCGTAGGTCGTGGCGGATTTGGAGGCAACGTAATGGCTACGTTGGATAATCTGCAGCCTTCAACCACCTACTATGTCCGTGCCTATGTTCTGGGCACCACACTGGGACGCGTCTACAGTCCTAATGTCGTCACTATCACCACCTCTTCATCGCAGCATGAGCCAGGCGAGAGTGACAACCCAGATCCGACGCTCGCCCCAAGGCGCTAATTCATTACCATTATATCAAGCATTTGTGTCATCCTCTCAGCGCAGAGGACGACACTATGCTTTCAATTACTAAAACGAGAACTTTATGAAGAAATTATTACTAGCCATATTATGGCTATTGACCATTCTGATGCCTTCTGTGTCGTGGGCGCAATCTTCAGAACCCTATGCTGTGCTGAGTAACGATGTATCAGGTGGCAAAATTCTTACGTTTTACTATGATGACCAAAGGGTAGCACGAGAAGGTATGCTAATCGTGCCGTTTGATGCTGCTGATAGACCTTGGAATGAGCAGCGTGAGGATATAACTTCTGTCGTGTTCGACGACTCATTTGGCAGTTGCACCACGCTTACCAGTACAGCAGACTGGTTTTGGTATTGTCATAACCTGAGATCCATTACAGGCATCAGCAATCTGAAGACAGACAACGTAACAAATATGTCTGGAATGTTCTATGGGTGTCGTAGCCTTACAAGTCTTGACGTAAGCGGCTTCAAGACTCAAAATGTAACCGATATGTCTTGGATGTTTTATGAGTGTCATGAAGTGACAACGTTAGATGTGACTCAGTTCGACACCCATAACGTTACAGACATGTCTTACCTTTTCTGTGATTGTAAGAAACTGACAACGCTAGATGTAAGTGGTTTCAATACAGCTAATGTGACCAACATGACTTGTATGTTTGCCGATTGTAATGAGATACCCTCAATCGATGTGTCTCATTTCAACACGGCCAATGTTACAGATATGAGCAATATGTTCCAAAGTTGCTACAAGTTGGCCTCTGTAGATGTTAGCAATTTCAATACTGCTAACGTTACGACGATGGCATCGATGTTCATCAGCTGTTATGAGTTTACTTCGTTAGACTTGAGCAGTTTCAATACTGCCAACGTTACGAATATGGGATATATGTTTGCGGGCAACCATCAATTGTCTACCATTTATGTCAGTAGTCTTTGGTCTACTGCTGCTGTCACAAATAGTGACAACATGTTTGATGGTTGCACCTCACTTGCGGGCGGTGCAGGAACATCTTTTAATACAGGACATATTGATGCCACCTACGCCCACATTGACGGAGGCACCTCGAATCCTGGATACTTCACTGACATCAATGCTCCTGCGGCAGCTCAGGATGGAGATCCCTTTACAGCTATGAATGTTGACGGAGTATTAATGTCGTTCCGCGTTTTAAGTGCGGAAGACAAGACCTGTGAAATATATAAAGGTTATGAGATAGCCGCTATTGATACAGAGACAAGTGGTGTAATGAATATTCCAGAAACAGTAACTGATTCTATAGGCAGACAATATACCGTAACTCGTATCGGGCACTATGCTTTCTTACATTGTAAGAATATTACTGAGGTGACAACACCCTCAACAGTGACCAGTATTGGCAATAATGCTTTCCACGATTGTGCCAGTCTCACCAATTATGATCTTCCAGCGGGAGTGACAGAGCTATGTGATCGAACATTCTATGAGACCTATTTTAAGCACATCGTGATTCCTGCTAATATTACCACTATTATGCATGAGTCATTTGGTAGTTCAAGTGCAATAACAGTCACATCTTATATTCAGGAGCCTTTCGCTTTAGGAGAAAATGCTTTTGGCTATTCTACCCAAACGGCTACACTATACGTACCCGTGGGTACTATTGATGCATATAAAGCTACTGATGGCTGGAAGGATTTCTATCGCATAGCAGAAGACACCAACATTCAATTTGCCGATAATATAGTCAAGGATATATGCGTGACTAATTGGGACAAGAATGGCGATGGTGAACTCAGTATGAGTGAGGCGGGTGCTGTAACGTCTATATCTAGTGTTTTTAAGAAACAGAGCATCTCTTCTTTTGACGAATTGCAATATTTCACAGGACTGCAAAAGATAGACGATGAGGCATTCAGCGGCTGTACCCAGTTATCATCTGTCAGATTGCCGGAAACCATCACAGAGATAGGAAATGCTGTCTTTGTGGATTGTCCAATTACATCTATTGAGATACCTTCTTCAGTCACAACCATTGGAAGACAGGCATTTATTGGGACAAGCCTTGAAACATTGTCTATTCCCAATTCTGTGACGTCTGTTGGCATAAGTGCTTTCAATGCAACGAATCTTAAATCCATAACAATACCTTCCACTTTAACAAATATCGGTCATTCCGCTTTCTTGAATTATGGATTAGAACAGTTGGTGGTAGAATCTGGCAATCCGGTATATGACTCTCGTAACGATTGTAATGCATTGATAGAAACTTCGACCAATACATTGTTAACAGGCTGTAACAATACTGTTATCCCTGAAGATGTTACCTCAATAGATTCAGAAGCATTCCGTTGGATGAATAATTTGACATCTATCACTATACCTGCATCTGTAGAACATATTGGCGAGTATGCTTTCGATGTCAGCTCATACCTTACAACCATCGTTTGTGAAAGGGAATATGCGATTGATGCAGAATCTAACATCTTCAACAATTACTCCTACCAAGAAGCGACCCTCTATGTTCCTGCTGTTGGTATTCAGTCATATAATATGACCTCACCTTGGAACCTTTTCCAACACATAGAGGCCCTTGGCAGTTCTGATCAGCCTGAAACTTACGCTGTGCTGAGCGAGGCTAATTCGACTAACACAAATGATAATACGGCATCTCCTGCCAGCCATCGTGCAGTAACAGCACAGCCTATGGTTCTCACCTTCTACTACGATACGAAGAAGGCAGAGCGCGGTGGAATGAGCGTTGGCCCGTTCTCCAGTGCAGAAGAGCGTCCTTGGCATGAGATGAGTGAGCGTATAGAGAACGTTATCTTTGATTCCGCTGTTATCAACGACACTACGATTACCAGCACAGAATATTGGTTTATGGGATTCTCCAATTTGAAGAATATTGATGGCTTGCAATGGCTGAACACAAAGAATGTGACGAACATGAGTAATATGTTCCACGTCTGTCCAAGTCTAACGAGTCTAGACTTAAGCTCTTTCAATACTGCGGTAGTCACACATATGAGTCAGATGTTTGAAAGTTGCCATTCTCTCAAGGTTCTAGATTTAAGTACTTTCAATACCGCAAAGGTATATTCCATGGGCGGCATGTTTGCTGCATGTCAAGAACTAACAACAATTTTCGTAGGAAACAACTGGTCCACAGCAGAAGTGTTTGATGGAGGAGATATGTTTACAGGCTGTTCAAACCTTGTTGGTGGAAAAGGCACTTCCTATGACGAAAATCATACAGATGCTACCTACGCCCACATCGATGGCGGCTCATCTAATCCAGGTTACTTCACCGATAAGAATGCGCCAGCCGACGACAGCGATATCATCCAGTTTGCTGATGCTGCCGTCAAGACTATCTGCGTGCAGAACTGGGATACCAACGGTGATGGGGAGCTGAGCATGAACGAGGCTGCTGCAGTAACCACTCTGGGCGGTGTGTTTGGTAATAACCAGGAAATCACTTCTTTCGATGAATTCCAATACTTTACTGGCGTAACAGCTATCCGTGGTGGCGAATTCACGCTCTGCAGCAATCTGAAATCTATCGTCTTCCCTGCTTCTGTAACCACCATCGGTTCACAGGCATTCCAGGAAACAGGCTTCACGGAGTTCACTATTCCTAATACGATAACCACTATTGAGGAATATGCTTTCTCTGGCAACATTCAATTGAAGTCGATTATGATTCCAGCGTCTGTTATCAGCATTGGTAAAGAAGCCTTCATGATTTATGCACTGGAGCGTATTGAGGTAGACCCTAACAACAGAGTCTATGATTCGCGCGACAATTGCAATGCTATCGTCGAGACAGCAACCAACAAGCTGATACAGGCTTGCAAGACTTCTACTATTCCGAGTAGCATTGAAGCAATAGGTGAGAATGCCTTCTATTGGTTAGAATGGACTAGCATCACGATTCCTGCCTCCGTAAGGAGCATTGAGGAATATGCGTTCAATTCGAGCTACTATACATCAGCAGCTCCCAAGGAGATTATCTGCGAGGTAGAGACTCCGTTCGAAATCAATAGCAATGTATTCTGGGAAGAGGACTACACGAAGGCTACTCTCTACGTTCCTGAATCCAGCATTGAGGCATACCGCAACACCCCAGCCTGGAGCCAGTTCCAGAATATTCTGCCGATTGGAGGTACTTTTGATCAGGATAGAAAACTGGTGCAGTGGCGACAAGTGGGAGGAAAGGAATACAGACTCTATAAGGCTAGTAACAAGAATGACTTCCGTACAAATGCAGATGGATGGAACATGTATCTCACACGCCTGACCTTGGACATCATCAGTGGTACAGATACCACGACAACGGTGGTGGACGACGGGTCTATATACTGCGAGCAGAATCTTTTCAGCAATGCAATGACGCAATGTATGATGATTGATGTTGAGAACAACAAGATGTACGTGTTCGCAAATTCAAAGACAGATGCACGAGATTATTCTATGGACGGCTATGTCTACATATCCCCGATTGAACAGCCGTCATTCACAAAAGAAACTGTATTTACTGACGCCAACTGGGGATGGTTCTCTAATTTCAGGGGCGTTGAGAACGGACAGCCCTTGCTTAGTCATTTCTCTTATATGGGATATTATGATGAACTTTCCAAGCGCAACGCTGATGGTACCTGGAGTACAGATACGGAGGATAGCCCAATAGCCAGTCCTAGCAACCGTGAAAGTAATTGGCTTGTTACACGCAAATTCACCGTTGTAGGAGATACCAGCTCTGATGAGGTGACCCTTGATGGCGTAACATATACGGTGCGTAGTGGCGGTAATGCCTGGGTAACATGGTTAGACAACGGTACTTATGTAGAATCGTTGACAATACCAGAATCTGTTACTGCTGACGGCAGAACTCTGACTGTGAACGGACTGGCTCCGCTTAGCTGCTATACCCTGACAAGGCTGCAGTCCTTAGAATTACCCTCAACGGTGGATATGTTAGGAGAGTCTGTACTGGTTAGATGTGGCAACCTGAGGTCACTGACGGTTAATCGTAACCAGCCACCAACACTGGTTCTCGACAATGGTGCATTAAGACAGTTTACAGATATTGACAGTGTAAACTGTGAACTGAGAGTGCCCTATGGTTCCAAGGCTCTTTACGAAAGTGCCGATGGTTGGCGCAAGTTCCAGAATATCGTTGAGATGAATGCCCCAACCGACGACAGCGACATTATTCAGTTTGCTGATGCTAAGGTGAAAGTAATATGTGTGGCTAATTGGGATACTGATGGCGATGGTGAACTGAGCAAGGCCGAGGCAGCTTCTGTTACCAGTCTTGGCGGCGTATTTAATAGGGATAAAGACATCACTTCGTTCGACGAATTTCAGTATTTCACAAGTGTAAAAGTCATTGGACAAAATGAGTTTATGGATTGTAATGGTCTCACCTCTATCATATTGCCAAACTCAATAGAGTCCATCGAAAGAGAAGCATTCTACAATTGCAGAATTCAGGAAATCACCATTCCAGCCGGTGTGACATCAATTAGTTATGCAGGTTTGTATGGATGTTTCAGCAATATTTATGTAGATCCTGCTAATCAGTATTACACTTCTGTAGATGGCGTTCTGTTCAACAAGGATCTTACAACAATCATGTGTTATCCAAGACTAAGGAATGAAGAATCCTACACCGTTCCAAGTTCAGTAACAGTTATTGGAGGATGTGCTTTCTACAGCAGCAGTCTGTCTACTGTTATCATTCCTAACGGCGTTACTCGTTTTGAGGTTGGGGCTTTCAGATACTGTAGACAGTTAAAGAGCATTGAAATACCAGAAACTGTTGAACTGATAGAAAGTGAAAATTTCGAAGGTTGTAACAGTCTGACTTCAGTATTTGTTCCAGCAAGTGTATCTTCAATGGCAGGTGATGTGTTTAGTGGCTGTACAAGCCTAAAGGAAATTATTGTGGACCAAAACAATCCTGCATATGCCTCCGTTGATGGCATCCTCTATAACAAGGATTTAACACGACTTTGTATTTATCCAGGTGGACGTCCTGATGAAAAATTCGAACTTCCAGAAAGTGTATCTACTATTTCTTATAGCGCTTTCATATCTGTTTCGACTCTTCAGGCCATAGTTATTCCAAAGAATGTAACCCAAATTGGTCGCTTCAGTTATTGTAGTCAACTTAAATCGGTTACTGTATATTGGCCTGAACCATTATCCATTAGTGATAATGTGTTTGGAGATATCACATTGACAGAAGGCACGCTCTATGTACCATATGGCACCAAGACTCGTTATGAGGCTGCTGACGGTTGGAAGCAATTCCAGAACATCGTGGAGATGGATGCAACAATCGACTACACCTTCGACTACAACGGTGTGCTGACCGTTCGTGGCGAGACGACGATGGCCGATGCGCTGAGTGCTGCTGGTGGTACGGAAGAGGTGGCGAAGACGATTACGGCAGTTGTCTGGGCTAAGGGAACGCCGCTGACTAACAGCGACCTACAGGGACTGGACAATCCTAATATGCTGGTTTATGTCGCCGATGCTTCGCTGGCACCATCGAATCGTGATAACGTCGTGATTGGCAACGACAGCACGGGCTATCTGGCTAAGAACATCATGCTGACGGATGTGGAGAGCGGCAACAACAACTTCTACTGTCCGCAGGAGTTTACAGCCGAGATGATTAGCTACACCCGCAACTTCCGCCAGCAGACGGAGGTGGGCGTCAGCCGAGGATGGGAGACGATAGCACTGCCGTTCCAGGTACAGACCATTATGCACGAGAAGAACGGACTGTTAGCGCCGTTTGGCAATACTTCCAGCGACAAGCACTTCTGGTTGCGCCAGATTGCGATGGACGGTGCGACGACAGGTCTGAGTGCAGCTACGCAGATTCTGCCTAACACGCCATACCTCATCTCGATGCCTAATAGCGAGGAGTATCCTGCCGAGTATAATCAGAATGGACGCGTCACCTTCTCGTCGCAGAATGTCAGGGTGCCAAATACGGAGCCCAGCTATGCACAGACCAATATCCCCAACGTTGGTATGGTGATGTTTGTGCCTACATTCTCCGCTCAGGCTGCTAATAATCATATCTATGCGCTGAACGTGCTCGAACAGCGTGGCGAGCACAAGGAGGGCAGCATCTTCGAGGCCAACTATCGCACCGTTCGTCCGTTCGAGGCGTACACCTACCACGAGGATGGCCAGCGTCCTGCGCCACGCTATATCAGCATTGGCGACATCAATAGCGGTACGACGGGCATTGAGAGCCTCACCCCATCCCTCTCCAAAGGCGAGGGAGCTTGGTACACCATCGACGGTCGCCGCCTGCAGCAGAAGCCTACGCAGAAGGGTGTCTACATCCTAAATGGCCGCAAAACTATCGTAAAGTAACAGGCTAGTTCCAAAAAGTTAATTCACCGACGATGAATTCTCGTTCATCGTCGGTGAATTCTCGTTCATCGACGTTGAACCAACGTTCATCGACGACGAATGTACTTTACCCCGTACCTTTCAACCCGTTAGTCGGCATCTTTCAACCACTCCGAAGGCACCTTTCAACCATTTAGCCGGCAGCTGACGAACAGCCATCGGCTAGGAAATTAAAAAAAATTAGCATTTTCTTTTGTACTTTCCCCGATTTATGTTATCTTTGCAACGAAATATGTATTTAAAGCAAGAAACGAAAACTAACAAAGATATGAAGAGACTACTACCTTTATTACTAGTTATGCTCGCAATCCTCATGCCAACCAAGGTTTGGGCAGAAGATTCTGCGGCTGAGCCGTATGCCGTGCTGAGTGAAGATGGCCTGACGGTTACATTCTATTATGATGACCAGAGAAGTGCGCGTGGGGGTGTGGATATTAACAGTAGCTACATTTTCAAAAGTTCTGATTCACCTTATGGCACAGCGACAACAGCCATTATCGATGCATCGTTTGCCAACTACTTCCCAACAAGTACAGCTTACTGGTTCACTTATTGTTCTTCGCTAACTAACATTAATGGCATTGAGAATCTCAATACCGCCAATGTGACGGACATGGGAGGTATGTTCTCTGGCTGTTCCGGTCTGACGAGCCTTGACGTGAGCGGGTTCAATACGGCTAATGTGACGTCCATGTGGGAAATGTTCTCTAGCTGTTCCGGTCTGACGAGCCTTGACGTGAGCGGGTTCAATACGGCTAATGTGACGTCCATGTGGGAAATGTTCTCTAGCTGTTCCGGTCTGACGAGCCTTGACGTGAGCGGGTTCAATACGGCTAATGTGACGAACATGAGTGCTATGTTCTCTAGCTGTTCCGGTCTGACGAGCCTTGACGTGAGCGGGTTTAATACGGCTAATGTGACGAACATGAGATATATGTTCTCTGGCTGTTCCAGTCTGACGAGCATCTATGTAGGAGATGGTTGGAATACAGACATAGTAAGAGAAGATGAATTTATGTTCTACGATTGTCGCAATCTTGTTGGCGGTGCAGGAACCACATTCAACAGCTCCTATATTGATGCCACTTACGCCCACATCGACGGCGGTGCATCGAATCCTGGATACTTCACTTATAAGGATGCGACACCTGTTGTCAATGACAATATAGAGGTAGTAGGTAACACCGACTTTAGCTCTGAGTGGTGGACGGCTTTCTCGAGCAACTACGAAATCCCTGCCAACTATACCCTACACATGCAGTTTACCAACCATACCGACAAGGTGAACAATTGGGACAACTGGGTAATGCTGTGCACAGCCGATTCGACACGCACACCAGAATACTTTGCCCTGCGTGCCGATGCTTATGGTTGGGGTGACTATTATGATGCAAGCGGTTTAAACCACAATTGGACTGACTGGGATGCTTTTCGTGAGGCTATGGATGGAGCGCTGGTCGATTATACTGTGCGCCGCTGGGGCAGTGAGGTGAAGGTGACCAGCGTAGCCAAGAGTACTAGTGGTGTAGAGCTGACGCAGGTGTACACCACGTCGGTAGATACAGCAGCTAACGTTCCCATCAATATCTTCTTGACCGTAGAGAAGGCATATCTGGAAATTTATAAGAACAGCATTTCCCTTACGCCGACAGAAGCACCTGTTGGCCCAGAGCCGTATGCCTTGCTGAGCGCAGACGGCCTGACAGTAACTTTCTACTACGATGACCAGAAGCAGGTGCGTGGAGGTATTGATATATATAACTCCAACATCGTCGACAGACCGCCATACGGAAGTGCTACGACAGCCGTTATTGATGTGTCATTTGCCGACTATCTACCAACAAGTACTGCATCTTGGTTTATGGAATGTTCTTCATTGACTAGTATTACGGGTTTAGAGAATCTTAAGACGGATAATGTGACAAACATGAATGGCATGTTCTATAATTGTTCTCACCTGACGAGCCTTGACTTGAGCGGGTTCAATACGGCTAATGTGACGGATATGGGAGCTATGTTCTCTTTTTGTTCTCGCCTGACGAGCCTTGACTTGAGCGGGTTCAATACGGAGAATGTGACGGACATGTCATATATGTTCACTAGCTGTTCTGGCCTGACGAGTCTTGACGTGAGTAGTTTTAATACGGAGAATGTGACGAGAATGTTAAATTTGTTCCAGGCTTGTTCTGGCCTGACGAGCCTTGACTTGAGGGGGTTTAATACGACGAAGGTGACAAACATGTTCGCTATGTTCCAGAACTGTTCGGGTCTGACGAGCCTTGACTTGAGCAGGTTCAATACGGCTAATGTGAAGGAGATGGGAGCTATGTTCTCTGGTTGTTCAGGCTTGACAAGCCTTGATGTGAGTACGTTCAATACTGCTAATGTGACGTCCATGATGGATATGTTCTATGGTTGTTCTGGCCTAACTACGATATATGTTGGGAATGATTGGACAACAGAAAATGTCACTACAAGTATACGAATGTTTTCTGGTTGTACCAACCTCGTTGGTGGTGCAGGAACAGCATACGATGCAAATCATACCGACTACACTTACGCCCACATCGACGGAGGAACGGCTAATCCTGGATACTTTACAGGAAAGTATGTTTCGACGCCGACCTTCGAGATTAGCTACTTCAATGGCGATGACCTGAGGATGATGACGGAGACTGATGGGGCTGAGATTTACTACACGATGAATGGCAGAATGCTGCAGGAGAACGATACGGACTTCGGCGACGGCTATCTGTCGAGCTACAGCCATTGGAAGGTAAGAGGTGATAATGAGTCGCACGAGGTGGTTCGTGGAAGTCATAACGACTCTTACTGCCTGAAGTTGGCGAGCAAGAAGGATGATACGTTCCAGTCGGCTCAGGCTTATTATACGTTCGACCAGTTCCTGAAAAAGGGCGATTACTATACTATCCGTTTCAAGGCTCGCTCGGAGTCGGGTAACGGACAGATGCAGTTCTACTGCTACAACGACACGGTAGCCAACTCGCTTAGTGCTATGGATACGCTGACCATCGGCAAGGATTGGGCCGACTATGAGGCAACGGTGAAGATAGCGAACGACAGCACCAATCAGTTTGTACTGAACTTTGGTGCTTTGGCCGACACTTATTATATTGATAATGTGCTGTTTGGTCCCGTCATTTCTGATACTGCCAACCAGATGCGTACCCGCTATGTTGATCCTCTCAGAGTAGAGAGAGGCGTCACCATCAAGGCTGTCGCTGTAAAAGAAGGTATGATGGACTCAAAGCCTGCAGTATTCGATTACTTCTACGACGGATGGAGATATATACCTAGCGTCTACGAAATGGGTTGGATGATCTGTAAGGAATGCACAGGCGACCCGAATGTGCCTCTGGATATGGTAGACAAAACAAAATATCAACTGGAAGACATAGTAGCCTACCTCCACGAACGGGCTAAACAGGAGCATATCGACGACACTCAGTTAATGGACTACCTGTATATGATGGAAAGTATGGCTAAAGAGCTGGATAATATGCGTCGCGGCTTCACCATCGACGGTGTCAGCTATCATGCCGTAGACTCTACGCAGGTTGAGCTGATTAGTCTGTTGACATATCCATATCACTATACGAATGCCATTACCGTAGCCAAGGATGTTCACTTCAACGATATCGACTTCCAGGTGACAAGCGTGGCTCAGAACGCCTTTGCCGAAAGCGAGCTGGCAGCTATCGTATGGAATCCGGCAGTGGCTCTGAAGTATGAGGATGTGGCTGTAATCAACAATCCAAACCTGCTGGTATACGTGAACGAGGCCAGTCTGGCTCCTGAAAACATACAGAACATCGTGGTGAACGGAGTGGCCAAGACCATTATACTGGAAAATGCCGCCAACGGCAACTTCTACTGTCCACAAGCCTTTACGGCCGAGGCTATCAGCTATACCCGTGAGTTCCGCCAGGAGACAATGGTTGGTGTGAGCCGCGGATGGGAAGGCATCGCCCTACCCTTCGACGTGCAGACCATCACTCACGAGAATAGTGGCCTGATATCGCCCTTCAGCAGAGGCGACAACAACAAGCACTTCTGGTTACGCCGTCTGAGCAGCAACGGACTGGTACCGGCTGACAAGATGGAGGCTAACGTACCTTATATCATCGCTATGCCAAACAGCACGGAATATCCAGAGGAATACAACCTGCCTGGTCGTGTTACCTTCTCGTCAGCTAACGTCACCGTACCCGTCACAGAGACTCGCACACTGGCACTGGCCGATTCGACCATCATGATGGCATCGACGATGCAGCGTCTGGCCCGTTCGTCACGCTACTACGCTCTCAATGTAGGTGAGGTTCGTGGTCAGTATCTGGAGGGTAGCGTCTTCGAGCGTGACTATCGCGAGATACGTCCCTTCGAGGCATACACCATCCACAATAACGCCAACAGCCCTGCTCCGCGCTTCGTACCAATCAACCAGGTAGGCAACGGCGAGACGACAGGCATTGAAAGCCTCACCCCATCCCTCTCCAAAGGCGAGGGAGCTTGGTACGACCTGAATGGCCAGAAGCTGCAGCTGAAGCCTACACAGAAAGGTGTATACATCCGAAACGGACGAAAAGTGATTATTAAGTAAACTTTTTAGGTTTTGAAACGTCTATATATATAAATAAGGTATATGAGAAAACTACTATTGTGCATGCTGATGGTTGCTCCACTCTGGGCTATGGCTCAGGTGAACGAGCAAGCGGAGGCCATTAAGGCTGACCCCAACTATCTGTGGGGACAGGGATACGGTGAGAATGTGAAGGAAGCCGACCAAGGGGCGCTCTCTGATCTGATGAGTAAGATATCTGTGCAGATTGAGAGCGACTTCACCATCGACGAACGCGAGGTAAACACCAACGAGGGTAACGACTCGCACTCGACGGTGCAGAACGTGGTGCGTACTTTCTCTCAGGGAACGCTGAAGAATACGCAGAACATCATTATCAGCGAGGCACCGCAGGCTGTCGTTGTCCGCTACGTGAAGCGTTCTGAGTTGGACAAGGCTTTCAAGGAGCGCGAAGAGCTCATCATGAGCTACGTCTACTCAGCCATGAACGCTGAAAAGGTGGGACGTATTGATGCTGCCCTGCGCAGCTACTACTGGGCATCGTGTCTGCTGAAGAGTATGCCGAACGCCAGCAGCGTGAAGATGACCATCGACGGCATGAAGTTCCCGCTTACCATGTGGATTCCTGAGCAGATCCGCACCGTTATGAGTCAGATTAAGAGTGAGATAACGAAGATTGACGGACAGGAAATAAGTCTGCTCTTCACCTATAAGGACAAGCCCGTCACCAGTCTCGACTTCCACTATTGGGACGGTCGCGAGTGGAGTAACATCTATTCGGCCAAGGACGGAATGATGCAGGTGGAGATGCTGCCCGGCACCTCGACGGACAAGTTGCAGTTGCAGTACGAATACGAGTTTAAAGGTCAGATGCGCCTGGACCAGGAGCTGGAGAAGGTGATGCATATCTTCAAGAGCGTACCTTATAAGGAAGCCACCACGACCATTCAGGCCGGCAAGAAGTCGGAACAGAAGCAGGCATTGGCTACCATGCAGATGGCTGTACAGAACATGAGTGTGGCTACACATGCTGTCGCCGTTGCTCAGCCTAAGGACTTCGTCAAGGATGTCAACATGGTCATCAGCGCCATCAAGACCAAGAACTATGCAGCCGTAGAGACTTACTTCACACCTGAGGGCTTCGAGATGTTTGACAAGCTGGTGCACTACGGTAACGCTACGGTGATGGGTAACCCACAGCTGAAGTTCTATCAGTTGGGCGACCGCACCATCTGTCGTTCGGTACCTATGCGCTTCACCTTCAAGAACAACAACCGCGCCTTCGTGGAGGACGTCACCTTTACATTTAATAAGGAACAGAAGATTGAGTCGGTAGCCTTCGGACTCGACAAGGCTGCCCGCGACGACATCTTCAACCGCGATGCCGCAGCATGGAACGACTCAGTGCGTATGGTCATTGCCACCTTCCTCGAGAACTACAAGACGGCATTCGCCCTGAAGCGTCTCGAGTATATCCGCAGCATCTTCGACGACGATGCCATCATCATCGTTGGTCACATGACAAAGCAGGCCAAGAAGGGCGGCGAGAATGCCAAGTATATCGACAACAAGCTGGTGAAATACACCAGAATGGATAAGAACACCTATCTGAATAACCTGGAGAAGAGCTTCAAGAGCAACCAGTTCATCAACATCCGCTTTACCGACAACGAGGTGAAGAAGATGGGTAAAGGCGGCGACACGTTTGGCATCCTGATACATCAGGACTACTACTCGTCGTCGTATGGTGACACCGGCTATCTGTTCCTGATGGTCGACCTGAACGAGGTAGATCAGCCCTGCATCAAGGTGCGCACATGGCAACCCCACCGCGACTCGAACATCAACGGCAACTTTGCGAAAGATGATCCGTACTACGGACTTATATACGGAGGAAACTTCGATTAACGTGAAAAGAAAACAATTTTTGTATTACTTAAAACTTTAAAGATTATGAAGAAATTAGTAATGATTCTGATGGCATTCTGCCTCACCATGCCCGCTACTGTTAATGCACAGAGCAAGGCTGTCAAGAAGGAAGTAAAAGCTAAGATGAAGGACTACAAGAAGCGTGGCTACGAGGTATTCGGTACTTCTCGCACGCTGGAAAGTGTGTTAACCAAGCACTTCACCACCCTCGAGGAAAAGGACGGTAAGGTGATGGAAATCGTAGGATTTGCTCGCGCAAAGTCTTACAACGTAGCTGCTACAGCTGCTCAGAACAGCGCTGCTAACCGTTATGCTACTACCGCTAGTGCACAGGTCAAAGGCCGCATGCTGGCTGATATGGCTAACGATGTTGCTAACCTGGAAGCAGAATTCGATAAGTTCTATGCTGCCTATGAGGCAAAGGTAGAGCAGGAGATTCGCGGTGAGCTGCGTCCCAGCTTCAGCGTGATGAAGAAGAACGACGACGGTACCATTCAGGTGGAGGCCTTCTATCTGGTTGATGAGGATGCTGCCAGCCGTGCTCGTATCAATGCCTTCAAGAACTCGCAGGCTGAGTCGGCTGCTGCCCAAAAGTATGCTCAGCGCGTGTCAGATTTCGTAAACGAAAGAGTAATTCCTGAGAACTAAGAGCTCAAGAATACCGTTAATTAATTCTAAAACGCTTATTTAATGTTAAAAAACATTGAGTAAGCGTTTTTTCTTTTATATATATTAGGTGAATTCAGGAAAACTTTGTACCTTTGCACCCCAAAAGCGCTCAAAGCACGAATGGGCGCACTATGTCAAGTTGAAATATAACATAATAAAATATATAAGTAATTAATTAAAAAACAAACAATTATGCCTACAATTTCACAATTGGTAAGAAAAGGCAGAAAGGTGCTCGTTGACAAGAGCAAGTCACCCGCGCTGGACTCATGTCCTCAGCGTCGTGGCGTTTGCGTTCGTGTCTACACAACGACTCCTAAGAAGCCTAATTCGGCTATGCGTAAGGTAGCCCGTGTTCGCTTGACTAACCAGAAGGAAGTCAACAGTTACATTCCCGGAGAGGGACACAACTTGCAGGAGC